>NZ_JBVYHB010000023.1:2500-40773 GCF_056033425.1 Leisingera sp. SA32
GCGCAACAAGTTCCTGGTCACCGACATGACCGGGAGCGGGATAGTTTGCTTTTTGGTTCAGAAAAAGAGGCGCCGGTTTCTTACCAGCTTCCGGTGCCGCGAGACGTAACACTCTCTCTTTCTGGATCAAATCAAGCGCGAGAAGGGCGTTTGGTGGATGCCTTGGCAGTAAGAGGCGATGAAAGACGTGATACCCTGCGATAAGCCATGGGGAGCCGGGAATAGGCTTTGAACCATGGATCTCTGAATGGGGGAACCCACCTGAAAGTTTGTTATAATAGCCGCAAGGCTGCTTATAATGGGCTTAACCAGGTACTTAAGGACTGAATACATAGGTCTTTAAGAGCAAACCCGGGGAACTGAAACATCTAAGTACCCGGAGGAAAGGACATCAATAGAGACTCCGTTAGTAGTGGCGAGCGAACGCGGACCAGCCGAGCCTGATGAGTGAGAAGAACATGTTGGGAAGCATGGCCATAGCGGGTGATAGCCCCGTATTCGAAGCTCTGAGGGACGTATCAAGTAGGGCGGGACACGTGAAATCCTGTTCGAAGATCGGAGGACCACCTCCGAAGGCTAAGTACTCCTTACTGACCGATAGCGAACCAGTACCGTGAGGGAAAGGTGAAAAGCACCCCGACGAGGGGAGTGAAACAGTACCTGAAACCGAACGCCTACAATCAGTTGGAGGCCCCTTGAGGGCTGACAGCGTACCTTTTGTATAATGGGTCATCGACTTGGTCTCACGAGCAAGCTTAAGCCGCTAGGCGGAGGCGCAGCGAAAGCGAGTCTTAATAGGGCGCATGAGTTCGTGGGATCAGACCCGAAACCGAGTGATCTAGGCATGGCCAGGTTGAAGGTGCGGTAACACGCACTGGAGGACCGAACCCACATCTGTTGAAAAAGATCGGGATGAGCTGTGCCTAGGGGTGAAAGGCCAATCAAACTCGGAGATAGCTGGTTCTCTGCGAAATCTATTTAGGTAGAGCGTCATCCGAATACCCCGGGGGGTAGAGCACTGGATGGGTAATGGGGCCCCACAGGCTTACTGATCCTAACCAAACTCCGAATACCCGGGAGTACTAGATGGCAGACACACGGCGGATGCTAACGTCCGTCGTGGAGAGGGAAACAACCCTGACCTCCGGCTAAGGCCCCCAATTCATGGCTAAGTGGGAAAGCAGGTGGGATGTCCAAAACAACCAGGAGGTTGGCTTAGAAGCAGCCATCCTTTAAAGATAGCGTAACAGCTCACTGGTCTAAATAAGACGTCCTGCGGCGAAGATGTAACGGGGCTCAAGCCATGAGCCGAAGCCGAGGATGCCCATAGGGCATGGTAGCAGAGCGTAGTGTGACATAGTCTCATGTCTCCTTACTTCCCTCGGGAAGATTGGAGACAAGAGGCTTTCGATGAAGCGGGCGCGTGAGCGATCCCGTGGAGAGATCACTAGCGAGAATGATGACATGAGTAGCGACAAAGAGTGTGAGAGACACTCTCGCCGAAAGTCCAAGGGTTCCTGCTTAAAGCTAATCTGAGCAGGGTAAGCCGGCCCCTAAGCCGAGGCCGAAAGGCGTAGGCGATGGGAACCAGGTTAATATTCCTGGGCCGTGGAGTGGTGACGGATTGCAAAGGTAGTTCACTCTTATCGGATTGAGTGGGCTGCTCAGCAGTCCCTGGAAATAGCCCTCCTTTCAGACCGTACCCTAAACCGACACAGGTGGACTGGTAGAGAATACCAAGGCGCTTGAGAGAACGATGTTGAAGGAACTCGGCAAAATACCTCCGTAAGTTCGCGAGAAGGAGGCCCGGGTCCTACGCAAGTGGAATCCGGGGGCACAAACCAGGGGGTGGCGACTGTTTATTAAAAACACAGGGCTCTGCGAAGTCGCAAGACGACGTATAGGGTCTGACGCCTGCCCGGTGCCTGAAGGTTAAAAGGAGGGGTGAGAGCTCCGAATTGAAGCCCAGGTAAACGGCGGCCGTAACTATAACGGTCCTAAGGTAGCGAAATTCCTTGTCGGGTAAGTTCCGACCTGCACGAATGGCGTAACGACTTCCCCGCTGTCTCCAACATCGACTCAGCGAAATTGAATTGCCTGTCAAGATGCAGGCTTCCCGCGGTTAGACGGAAAGACCCCGTGCACCTTTACTACAGCTTCGCACTGGTATCAGGATTGTGATGTGCAGGATAGGTGGTAGGCATCGAAACCAGAACGCAAGTTCCGGTGGAGCCTCCCTTGAGATACCACCCTTCGCACTCTTGATATCTAACCGCGGTCCGTTATCCGGATCCGGGACCCTGCGTGGCGGGTAGTTTGACTGGGGCGGTCGCCTCCTAAAGAGTAACGGAGGCGCGCGAAGGTTGGCTCAGAGCGGTCGGAAATCGCTCGTTGAGTGCAATGGCAGAAGCCAGCCTGACTGCAAGACTGACAAGTCGAGCAGAGACGAAAGTCGGCCATAGTGATCCGGTGGTCCCGCGTGGAAGGGCCATCGCTCAACGGATAAAAGGTACGCCGGGGATAACAGGCTGATACTGCCCAAGAGTCCATATCGACGGCAGTGTTTGGCACCTCGATGTCGGCTCATCTCATCCTGGGGCTGGAGCAGGTCCCAAGGGTACGGCTGTTCGCCGTTTAAAGAGGTACGTGAGCTGGGTTTAGAACGTCGTGAGACAGTTCGGTCCCTATCTGCCGTGGGTGTAGGATACTTGAGAGGAGTTGCCCCTAGTACGAGAGGACCGGGGTGAACGATCCACTGGTGGACCAGTTGTTATGCCAATAGCAGTGCTGGGTAGCTATGATCGGACAGGATAACCGCTGAAGGCATCTAAGCGGGAAGCCCCCCTCAAAACAAGGTATCCCTGAGGGCCGTGGAAGACCACCACGCCGATAGGCCGGAGATGTAAGTGCAGCAATGCATTCAGTTGACCGGTACTAATCGCCCGATAGGCTTGATTTGATCCAGTAACAGACAGTGTTGCCGGAACCAAATAAGCAAACATCCCGAACAAACACTTGGACAACGTTGATTGTAACGCCTTCCGCATGTGGAAATGTCTCGTGACATAACTCAGGTGCGGCAACGCATGTTTACTTCGTAAACACGCTGCCTGCCGCCAAATCCACCTGCCGAAGGCAGCTGGATTTTTCTCGGTTTGGTGGCTACAGCACAAGTGAAACACCCGGTCCCTTCCCGAACCCGGAAGTTAAGCACTGTCGCGCCGATGGTACTTGGGCTCAAGCCCTGGGAGAGTAGGTCACCGCCAAACCTAGTAAAATCCAAATCCTCTCTCAACGATAGAAAATCAACCTGACGCGGGATGGAGCAGCCAGGTAGCTCGTCAGGCTCATAACCTGAAGGTCGCAGGTTCAAATCCTGCTCCCGCAACCAACACTAACTCATCAGAAATATCAAAGGCTTCGGATCTGCCATCCGGGGCCTTCTTCGTGTTCGCGCCTTCCGCACCCGTTGCCAACCACAACAGCCCGGCCAGATCCCCCTCCAGCGTCAAATCCAGGCCGGTGCCCTCCGCCGCAGGCGTCAGCACGATCCGCTCCACCAATGCGCGCAGTGCCTCCTTGGCCTCTTCCATGCCTACGGCGGACCCGAGGGTCCTGATCAGCCGGGTGACCCGCTCCCGGTAGGCCTCTGCCATCGACGGGTGAAACACCACCGGGTCCGGGACAGGGGTGTGGGCCAGCTCCCGTTCCAGCTGCTGGCGCCGCGTGTCGAGCTCGATCATCCGGTCTTTGACCTGCTCCGCGGGCACGCCCGCGATGATCGCATCCACAAGCTTCTGGTGGTCGCGCCTGACGCGGGGGAGCGCCTGTTCCTTTTCCTTGCGGTTCCCGGCGGCTGCGGCTGGGGAGCCTGATCTGACTGGTCCAGTTTGATTGTTAGTGCATCACTGGCCTCGGTTCAATCGGGATGAGGGTTTCAGAAGCCGGGGGCCTGTAGCCCAATGCACTGTGGGGTCGTTTGGTGTTGTAGTGGTTCCTCCATCCTTGGATGATGATCTGCGCCTCTCTCACCGAGTAGAATATCTCGCGATTGAGCAGTTCGTCCCACATCGGGGCGTTGAAGCTCTCGACGTAGCCGTTCTCCCAAGGGCTTCCGGGCTCGATGAAGGCGGTCTTAGCCCCGACAGCCTCGATCCAGGCCCGCACGTCATTGGCAACAAACTCCGGTCCGTTGTCGCTTCGAACGTAAGCTGGCGGCTCGCGTAAGATGAACAAGTCCGTCAGGGCATCAATCACGTCGGTCGAGTCGAGTTTCCGCTTTACTCGGATCGTCTCGCTGCCCGGCAGGCGATGCTTGCATCGCCGAGAGGGGGCATTCACGGCCGAACTCATCCAAGATGTTCAGAGTGCGGAACGCTTTCCCATCGTCGGTTCGGCAATGCACGAAGTCATACGACCAGACATGGTTGCGATACTCGGGGCGCAACCGGATGCATGACCCGTTGTTCAGCCAAAGCCTTCCTTTCTTCGGTTGCTTCGGTGGCACCTTCAGCCCCTCCCGCCGCCACAGCCGCTCAATCCGGCCATCACTGACCTGCCAGCCTGATTCCCGCAGCAATACGGCAACGCGCCGGTAGCCGTAGCTGCCGTATTGCCTGGCCAGCTCGGTCATGTCGGCAACCAGCCGTTCCTCGTCTTCGCGGCCCCTTGGACGGAGCCGCTGCGTCGAACGATGTTGCCCGAGCACGCGGCAGATCCGCCGCTCCGATACCTTCACCTCGCCACGGATCAGCTCGATGCAGGCTCGGCGGCGGGCGGGGCTCAGAAGTTTCCCCGTGCAGCTTCCTTCAAGATGGGCTTGTCCAGTGTCAGGTCCGACACGGCCTTTCTCAGCCGCTCGTTCTCCTTGTGGAGCCGCTTGAGCTCCTTCAGTTGCTCAGTTCCCATCCCACCATACTGCTTGCGCCAGCGGTAGTAGGTCTGCTCCTTGATGCGAACCTCCCGGACCGCATCAACGCGTGCCATTCCCTGCCCGACAAGCACATCAACCTGCCGCAGCTTGTGAACTATTTCCTCTGGCTTGTGCCGCTTGTTCGCCATTCTCTGTCCTCCGTTTCCTAAACATAACGGTGGACCAGTTCAGATGGGGCACTCCAGCTGAACATGGTTCACGGCCGCGCAGTTTAACCAACCAATTCGCTTGAAAATACCGACGCGCTTTTTCGCTTCTGGGACCTGTCGGACTTGCCTCTCTAAGCACCCTGCGGGCGAGCCTGATCACAGAAGGCCGCTTCGTCAGGCAAGGTCGGCGTAATTCCGGCCAATCCTGTCCGCTGTCGCCTGAAGGCGTAAAAGGTGGATTTGCGCGACGGCCTCGACCGTTTGGTCGTTGGCGTTCCACACCAGGTTAACCGCGCCGATCACCTCGGCGCCAGCCAGGATAGGAACGGCGATGGCCGCAGGAAGCTCGCCATAATCCACCGCTCGGCCCCAATGTCCTTGCGCCCGGGCCGCAAAGCCTTTTTGAGCAAAGGCTTTCAGGATTTTCGGCAATTCGAGCAAGGCCGCGGCATCGTCACGCGGCAGGCGTGGCACCAAGTCCTTCAGCACTGCCGTACGGTCCGATTCTGACAGGCCCGAGAGATACGCGCCGCCCAGGGCCGACAAGATCGGCGAGGGGCGGAACCCGATCGTATCCGGATAAACCCCGTGCTTCCTGAATACCCGCGTGCTGTCGACGATCTCGGTCCGGCCGCCGCCGATCGCGGCAGCCAGATCCACCCCCAGACCGGTTTCTTCAGAGAGCCTGACGATCTCCTCCTTGCTGACGGCCACCAGCCTGTCGACCAAGTCTGGCACACCGCCTGCCTGTGGAAAGGCAGAGCCGAGCTGGAAGCATCCGTCACTGCTTCTGCGCGTCAGCCAGCGCCGACTCTCCAAAGTTGCGCATATTCGCAGCAGCGTCGGTTTCGAAAGCCCGGTTCGCGCCGCCAGGAAAGCAAGCGAGCTTGCCCCTGAGGTGTGGATGACTTCGAGCACAGTCAACCCGCGTTCGATGGATCGATTCAATTTTGTCATAGCGCCATTTCACCTAGTGTAACATCAAATCGACTTACACTCAGTCGTTCAATATTTTTCTTCTTAGCGCCTGAGGCCGGGGAGAGGAGCCTAGGTCTGATGGCAGGTGATTACTCTTGGGAGGAACCCAGTGTCAGAATTTAAGAAATCTGCATATTTGGAATACGTGATGGCCGGGCTCTCGCTCGTAGTCATCGCAGTTGTGTTCTACGTGTCAGTCTTTGGTGTGTTTTCCGATTCCTACCTGCGTGTGGGCATGCTTCTGGTTGGCGGTTCGCTGATCATCCTGTCTTGTATAGGGCGGTGCAGCGGCCTTGCCGATCGCGGGATTCTGGTAGCAGTCGCAATCGCTCTTTCGTTGAGCGTTTTCCAATATTTCCAAGCCGCCGAACAGATCGAGACCGGCCTCTACTTTCTGACGACAACTGATATCTGGATGGGTCTATTCGGTCTCTTTGCGGTGATCGAGTTGACCCGGCGGTCGGTTGGCCTTGTGATGGCGGTGGTCGCCGGCGTCCTGCTCGCCTATGGCGCCTTTGGTCATCTGGCGCCGGGTTTCCTGAGGCATGCCGGAATCTCCGCCGAGGAGTTGATGACCGTATTGTGGTATTCCTTCGACGGTGTCTTCGGGCGGCCCATGGCCACAGTTGTGTCGACCATCCTGATCTTCATCATCTTCGGCGCCCTTCTGGAACTGCTCGCGATCGACCTGGTGCTCGTGCGCCTCGCTATGGCGGCCACCGGGCGGATGCGATCCGGTCCCGCAGCCGCAGCCACGGTTGCCAGTGGATTGTTCGGCACAATCTCCGGCAGCGCCGTGGCCAATGTCGTGGGCACCGGCGTGATCACCATTCCGCTGATCAAGAAACGCGGCTTCTCGCCCCGTTTTGCGGCGGCGGTGGAATCCGCAGCGTCCAGCGGCGGCCAGATCACCCCGCCGATCATGGGGGCCGTGGCTTTCATCATGGCCGATGTGACCGGCATGCCCTACCTGACGATCTGTGCAGCCGCCGCCGTGCCAGCGCTGCTGTATTACGGCGGCCTGTTTGTCGCGATCTCCAGCGCCGCGCGGAATATGGATCTGACCGAGGAGCCCCGCCCGAACATCTCGTTCAATTGGCGCGAACTGGCGCAAATGGCGATCTTCGTGCTGGCGCTTGCAGGCATCGTGGTGACCATGGTTGGCGGCTCGTCGCCTGCGTATGCCGGTTTTGTCGGCGTCGCCCTCGCTGCGGTGCTGGGCTTTGCCATCCGCCTCGATCTGCTGGCCAACGGGTCGGCTTGGCTGAAGTTCATCCGCTCCGCCGGGCTGATCTCCGCGCAGTTGGTGGTCATCGTCGGTGCGGTGGGGATCGTCATCGGCGTGTTGAACCTGACCGGCGTGGGGCTGCGCTTTGCCTCTCTGCTTTCTAGCCTCGCGGAGGATCAGTTGATCCTGTCGTTGATCCTGATGGCTATTGCTTGCCTGCTTCTGGGCATGGGTATGCCGACCGTGCCTGCTTACCTGATCATCGTTCTGGTGATGGGGCCGTCGCTGCAAAAGCTCGGAGTGCCAATCATCCACACTCACATGTTCGTGTTGTACTTCGGGGTATTGTCGGCCATCACACCGCCGGTTGCCCTGGCGGCCTTTGCCGCGGCACCGATTGCGGAGTCCAGTCCGATGGCCACGGCAATGGAAGCCTCGCGCCTTGCGCTTCCCGGCTTTGTGATACCGTTCGCCTTCATCTACCAGCCGGCACTCCTGCTGGGCACCGGTTTCGACCTGGCGGAGTCCGCGCAGTCCATCCTGTTCGTCCTGCTCGCGACGATCTTGATCTCTCGCGCCTGCTATCCGCGACGCGGCAAGGCTTACATGGTGCCCATCGGCCTGGGACTGGCTGCCGCACTCATCTTCTTCGGACCGATGATATCCTGGATTGCCGCGGCCGCTGCTGTGGGGCTGATGTATGTCGACCGCTTGGATCTGAACACAAAAGACCAGTTTTCGTAACTATATAAGGGAGAGCGAAACCATGAAGACGACTCATATCAATCGCCGCAGCGTCCTGGCCTGTACCGCCGCCGCCGCAGGGCTGAGCATGCTGCCGCGTGCCGCGCTGGCAAAAGAACTGCTGCGCATGTCGACGCTGGGGCCCGGAACCAGCCCGAACCTCGTGATGACCACCTTCGCCAATATCATCAACCGAGAATTGTCGGACTATGAAATCCAGATCAATGCCACCGGCGCCGCCACCCGCCACGTGCTGGAAGTGGCGATGGGCAAGACGGCCTTCTGTATGTCCTCACCCGCGCTGCATGCGCTGATGTCGAACCAGCGCGCGATGTTCCAGAAAATGGACCAGGCGCCGGAGCTGTCAAAGAAGCTGCGCACCGTGCTGAACTTCCCGATGGGGGTCTATCACATCGCGGTCTATGAAAGCTCGGGCATCGCCTCGCTGGACGACGTGAAGAGTAAGCGGGTCTTCCTCGGTCCTCCAGGCAGTGCGGCATTCGCAACCATGTCCCGGCTCTTCGAAGCGGTCACCGGCCTGAAGGCTGGCGAGGATTACGAGGCGGTCAAGCTCGGCTGGGATGCCGCCGCAGCCTCGTTCCAAGATGGCAACCTTGACATCTACTGCAACCCCACCAACGCGCCCAGTCCGGTGCTAACACAAATCGCCGTGACCAACCCGATCCGCTTCCTTGGCATTCCCGGGGACAAGTTGGAGAGCGATGCGGTCAAGGCGCTGGCCAACCGTCCCGGTTTCGGTCTCGGCACGCTGCCGGCAGGCGTTTACGGAGACAACCAGGTCAACGAAGACGACGTCACGACCCTGCGCGTGACCGTGGGCATCGTCACAAACGAGGAGGCCGACGAGGACATGATCTACACCATGACCAAGACCTTCTTCGAGGGTGTTGCGCAGATGCGCGACAGCGCGCCCTGGCTCGCCTCCATCACCCCCGAAGCGGCCGTGGCGGACCTGAACATGCCGCTGCATCCGGGGTCGCTACGGGCGCTCGAAGAGATGGGCGTGACCATCCCCGACGTCGCGCGGGGCTGAACGATCAACAGACCGGGGCACCAGCGTCCCGGTCAACTATCAGATGGTGCCGGAATATGACCAAGAACGTACTTTTCATCATGTGTGACCAGTTGCGGTGGGATTACCTGTCCTGCACCGGGCACCCGCATCTGCACACGCCGAATATCGACGCGCTGGCAGCGCGCGGCGTGCTCTTCGACCGGGCCTATGTGCAATCGCCCATCTGCGGACCGTCGCGGATGTCGTTTTATACCGGCCGCTATGTCAGCTCGCACGGCTCGACATGGAACAACATCCCGCTCAAGGTGGGCGAGATGACCCTGGGCGATCACCTGCGCCCGTTGGGCGTCCGCACAGCGCTGTGCGGTAAGACTCACATGACAGCTGATGTCGAGGGCATGAAGCGTCTCGGCCTGGCGCCCGACAGCAAAATCGGTGCCTTGGTCGCCGAATGCGGCTTCGAGCCTTACGAGCGAGATGACGGGCTGCACCCGGACGGGCCCCGGTATGCCCGAAATGAGGCCTATGACCGCTTTATGAAGGCCCGCGGCTGGCCTGACGAGAACCCTTGGGAGACGGTCGCGAACAGCGCCGAGGACGAGGACGGCAACATCCTCAGCGGCTGGTTCATGGACAACGCCGACAAGCCCGCGCGCGCCGCAGATGAGGAGAGCGAAACCCCCTACATCACCAGTCGCGCGATGGACTTCATCCGCGAGGCGGGCGACACGCCCTGGTGTCTTCACCTGAGTTATATCAAACCGCATTGGCCGTATATCGTGCCTGCGCCCTATCACGACATGTACGGCCCTGAAACGCATCTTCCGCCGGTGCGCAGCAACACCGAGCGTTCCGACCCGCACCCTGTGTACGGCGCCTTTATGGAGGAACGCGTGAGCCGCGCCTTTTGCGACGACGGCACCCGCACCCGCGTGCTGACAGCCTACATGGGGCTGATCAAGCAGATCGACGACCAGATGGGGCGGCTGATGGCCTTCCTCGACGAACAAGGTCTCACCGACGATACGATGATCGTCTTCACCTCGGACCATGGCGACTACCTCGGAGATCACTGGATGGGCGAGAAGGAGCTGTTCCACGAAGCCTCCGCCCGCATTCCGCTGATCCTGGTCGACCCGCGTGCCGAGGCCGACGCCACCCGTGGGCGGAAGTCCTCGGCTCTGGTCGAGGCCGTCGATGTGGTGCCGACCATCATCGATTATTTCGGCGGCGGGACGGTCCCGCATATCATCGAAGGCAGATCGCTTCTGCCAATCCTGCATGGCCAGGCCAATCACCTTCGGGATGTCGCAATTTCGGAATACGACTATTCAATGCGCGACGTCCGGCGCCGACTTGGCGTCGAGGTCAAGGACGCCAAGCTGACGATGCTGTTTGACGGGCGCTGGAAGTACATATTCGCCGAAGGCTTCCGGCCAATGCTTTTCGACCTCGGAAACGATCCCGACGAACTCAGCGATCTCGGAGCCGATCCGGCCCATGCAGAGGAATGCGCCCGCCTGGAACAGATGTTCTTTGCCTGGAGCCGCCGAACCTCGCAGCGCGTCACCCGTTCCGACGCTTGGATCGAAGCGCGGGACCCCAGCCTGGGAGAGGCCAAGGCGGGCATCCTGATTGGCTATCGCAACGAGGCAGAACTGCGCGAAGTTCTTGGACCGGGTGCGGCCCGCGCCAGAAAAATCGACAAGGCCACCTGATCCGATGGCCCTGACACACACGGTTCTCAACCGTCTCTCGCCGGTCCGGCCGTGGATTCGCGGCCAAACACCGGCCTCCTTGAAGGCAGATGCGCTAGCCGGGCTCACGGGCGCGACTATCGTCCTGCCTCAGGGGGTCGCGTTTGCGATCATCGCCGGGTTGCCGCCGGAATACGGGCTGTTCACCGCGGTGCTCGTGACCGCAATCGCCGCCCTTTGGGGGTCATCGCGAGTTATGGTCTCGGGGCCGACCACGGCTATTTCCGCGGTGCTCTTCGCCTCGCTAAGCGGTCTCGCCGTGCCGGGAAGCGAAAACTACATCGCACTCGCGCTCATGCTGACCTTCCTTGTCGGCGCGCTGCAGCTCGCGGCAGGGCTGGCCGGTCTTGGCAGTCTGATCGCCTTCATCTCGCATTCGGTGATCGTCGGGTTCACCTCCGCCGCCGCGGTCCTGATCGCGGTGTCCCAGCTCGGCCCGGCGCTTGGCCTCGCCGGTGGCGAGGGCGGCGTGTTGCAGCGTTTGTCAGGAATCGCATCCGAAATGGGCGCGGTGAACATGGATGCGGTGATCATCGCAGCGGTGACTTTGGCCAGCCTGATCTTGTCAGCTCGCATCAGCCGCCTCCTGCCCGGCTACATCATCGCGCTGGTCTGCGGCTCGCTCGCTGCCATTTTGCTTCGCGCCGAGGCTTCAGGCGTCAGGATGTTCGCACCGCTCGACGCTGTGCTGCCGTCGTTCCGGGCACCTGACCTGTCAGTGGGCACCATCGGCGCGTTGCTGCCGGCCGCCGCGGCGGTCGCCTGCGTCGGCTTGCTGGAGGCGATCTCGATCGGCAAGTCTTTCGCCATCCGACGCGGCGAAACCTACGACAGCAATCAGGAAATCGTCGGACAGGGTCTTTCTAACCTCATCGGCAGCTTCTTTCAGTGCTACGCCGGTTCGGGTTCCTTCACCCGCTCGGGGCTGAACGCAGAAAGCGGGGCCGTCTCGCCGATGTCGGCGGTTTTCGCCGCGGGCTTCCTGGTCGTTCTGCTGCTCTTGCTGGCTCCATTCGTGCGCTTCGTCCCCGTCCCGGCCATGGCGGCGATAATCCTCTACGTTGCCTGGCGGCTGATCAATATCGCCGAGATCCGCCACATCCTGGCCACCAGCCGGTCCGAGACGTTCATCCTTGCCGCCACCTTCCTGACCGGCATCCTCTCGGGGCTCGACTTCGCAATCCTCGTCGGCGTCGTCGCCTCATTGTCGATCTTCCTCAACAAAAGCGCGCATCCTTTGGTCGCCGTTGGAGCGCCGACCGAAGTGAACGGCCGCCGCGTGTTCATGAACGCCGAGACCTTTAATCTGCCGCAATGCCCGCAAATCCGGTTCGTGCGCATCGAAGGCCCTCTGTTCTTTGCCTCGATCGAGCATGTCGAACGGGAATTCCGGCAGATGGAAGAAAAGGACGGTTTCAAGACCTGTATCCTCAACCTCAAAGGGGTCGGCAAGATCGATCTCGCCGGGGCTGACTTCATCTTGTCTGAAGCGCGGCGTGCGCGGGTGCGTGGCAACGACCTGCATCTCATTGCCGCCAATCCTAATGTTCTCAACGTGCTAAAACGGCTTCACTGCTTGGAGGAACTGGGGCCGGAGAACGTAAGTCCGCACAAATCTGACGCCATCCAACCCGCGGTCATCAACGCCGCGGATACGATCTGCCAAGCATGCACGATCCGCTGTTTCAAAGAATGCGCCAACAAGCCCGGTTCCGGACATGGCGCGTAACGCGCTTGTGTCGGCCCCGTCCCGCTTGTCTCTCGCTCCAGCAGCGCATAGCGCATGGGTTGTTTATCCGCCCGATGCTGAGCGGGAATGAAAAAGCTTGGCTCCGATGGACTGACTTTGCGCTGGAACCCAACCTCCCTTCGCTTTGGGGCCAAGGCGAGCAGGCGGAGCTCGCATTTCCTCGCTTCCATGCCCCGCCCGAAGGTGGGGTGACCGCTTGGTATACAATGTGTTTGACCGCCATCGGCGAGGATCGCCGTCTTCCTGAAACAACGACTTTGAATGAAATGATTGCTGCCTACGACGCGCGCGACGAAAGCCGCGCCAACACCTGGCGAAACACGTTCGCCTGATTACAGAGGGAGAGACATGGTTTCTTTCTGCAATGATGGCGATCTCGTCACGCAGCGAAGATCAGGTAGACGTCCGAGGATGGTCCGAAGTTGCCAGTAGCAGGCCAAGCAGCGAACGGCAGCTTGCCACTCTTCTAACGGGGGCCTGCGCAGCCGCAGCGGAAGCCAAGCTAACGCAGCGAACGGCAGAAAAGTCCGCATCCCTTCCGTCTGACGATGGTTGCTGGCTGCATTTCCGCCGACGCGCCTTCGAGAGCTACCGTGGCTCGGCCGTTCTCAAGCGGCCGTGCTTTCGGGACTGCGAGCCGCGCCCGGCCCGATGTTTGAGGCGCTTACACAGTCCGATTTCCCGGGACCAGTCACTGCCCGGCTCGGCTGCCATGACAACCCTGAGCACACCGTCCACAAGCATCAGGCGGGTCATGTCGGACAGACGGTCCAAAATGCTCAGCTATTTGGGACAGCCTTGTACAAGTCACCCGCTCGACCGGGGCACAGGCATTCAGGGACGCCAACGCGCCGGGAGCGGGGTTAGAACGGACGTTCGAGGCGGCGGCCAATATGGGTGCATTGCAGATGACAGCGTTGCTCACTTCGGCAGTTCGATATCTAACCGCCGGGAACTTTTTAAGCCCCAAGAACCTATATATATCAACTGCTTAATTGGTTTTCTGCGCGCCACACGAAGGTGCAGGAAACGCATATTGCCTTCGCTCCGTGGGCGCCTTCCAAAGTCGCAACGGATGCACAAAAATTCAGCAACTGCACCGTGATCATCGCAGCCAGCTCCTGAAAACTTTTGACAGTCTAGGCAAATTTGCGCATCTTCAAATCAACATATTGGCAAAAGCGCCTCGCACCCTGTGGTTCGTCTTCGTGACGCACGCAGGGTGTGGGGCGTTTTTCGTTTCAGGAGCGTCGCGTGACCCGCAGCATCGACATTGGACTTCTCTTCTCAACCTCTGGACCCTATCGCCTGATGGGCCAAGCCAGTCGAGAAGGCGCGCTTAAGGCTATCGAGCAGGTTAATCAGGACATTGAGATAGATTTGGTCTTCTGTCCGGTGGAGCGTGACCCGGGCGGAGACATCGACGCTTATGCGCCGCTTTGTGAGGACATCCTGAAAACCAGTTCGGCGCGGCATGTGATTGGTTGCACCACCAGTTGGAGCCGCAAGGAAGTCATTCCCAGCCTTGAACGGCTTGGGGGTATGCTGTGGTATCCCACGCCTTACGAAGGTTTCGAGTCCTCCGACCGCGTGGTCTATGCGCATGCCTGCCCGAACCAGCACCTCCTTCCGCTGCTGGAGTACGCCTTCGCAGCCTATGGCAGCCGTCCCTATCTGACCGGTTCGAATTATATCTGGGGCTGGGAGATGAACCGTATCGCCCGCGAGGCCAGCGCGCAGCGCGGGGCAAATGTCTTGGGCGAGCGATATGTGCCGATCGGATCGACGGATATTGCGCGCCTTGTCGATGAAATCGCGGCACTAAAACCGGACTTTATCCTGAACCAGCTGATCGGTCCGTCCCAATACGCCTTTCTCAAAGAGATGGCGCAACTGCGGGCAACGGATCCCTTCTTTGGCGGCAACAAATGCCCGGTCCTGTCGTGCAACATGACCGAGGCGGAACTGGTAGCCATGGGCACCGCGGCAGAGGGGATCATCGCCGCCGGTCCGTGGTTCAAGGGAATGGCCCCCGCGCTGCCCGGCAACGAGGGGCGTGACGATTTCGGATCGTCTTTCGAGGCGGCGGCGCACGCCTCTGTCATGATGCTGGCCCGCCTGCTGTCGAGCGCCCCGAACGCCGAAGCCCTGAGCCTGTCTGAGCTGCTGGCCGCGCCATATGCCGCAATGGTCGGTATCAGTCCGCGTACACATCACGTTGCCCTGCCGGTCGCCATTGCCGAGGTGCGCAACGGCAACTTTGTTCCGATCAAGACCCACGCCAGCATCGAGGGCGACCCTTATCTGACGCAACCGACGAACCGTCCACAACCGATGCTGAGGGTGGTGCCATGAGACGCCGTCTGAGCATTCCCGAACTGGGCGGCGCGCGGGCAGTGATCCTGCACCGGCGCCACGCCAACGTGACCGCGCTGGCGCGCCAGCTGGAAGCGGTGGGGCTGCACGTCGATTGTCATTGGCCGGACCTTCCCGCCTCCGTGCGCGGGGCTGACTACCTCTTCATCGACGTCGACATGGCCTATGACGATCAATTTCCCTGGAAACCAGGCGAAGCGCCACTGCCCACCATTGCGCTGATCGGGTCCGAAGCGCCCGGCCGCATCGAATGGCTGATGAACTTCGGCGTTGATGCCCAGATCCTCAAACCCGTCGGCGACAACGGCGTCTATTCGGCACTCTTGATCGCGCGGGCAACCTTTAACGCGCGAATCGGGCTGGCCGGCGAAATCGACAATCTGCGCCAGCGTCTTGGCCAAAGGCAGACCGTGGTGCAGGCCGTGGCGGTCCTCGCAACGCGCGGAAAAACTGAAGACGAGGCCTACGAACAGCTGCGCGGCATGGCGATGGCATGGCGCATCAGCTTCGAAGAGGCCGCCAACAGGATCGTAGCCTCGTTCAGCGGTGGAAGGACGGACAAGGATCATGGCTGACATGACAGTACAAGCAACACCAAACGCCATTCCGGCCAGCGCTCTGCGGCGTCTGTTGCGCCGCAAGCTCGCACTCTTTGGATTGGCGATCATCGTGCTGGTCGTAGGGGGCGCGGCCTTGGCACCGTGGATCGCGCCCTACGCGCCGGACGAACAGCTGTTCGAGGGGCTGACGCTGTTTGGCGAACCCATGCCGCCCAGCGGAGACTTCCTCATGGGCACTGACTTGCTAGGCCGCGATCTGTTCAGCCGGATGCTCTACGGCGCGCAGACCTCGCTTATCATCGGTGTGGTTGCCAATGGCATTGCTCTGGTGATCGGAACGCTGGTTGGCGTGCTCGCGGGGTTTGTCCGCGGTTGGTTCGGGGCCGTTCTCATGCGGTTCACCGACCTTATGATGGCCTTCCCGGCCCTGTTGCTTGCAATCTGTCTCGCGGCGATCTTCCAGCCGTCGCTCTGGATCGTGGCCATGGTGATCGCACTGGTAAACTGGGTGCAGACTGCGCGGGTGGTCTATACTGAAACCACCTCGCTGGCAGAGCGGGAATTCATCGCCGCCGAGAAAACGCTTGGCGCGTCCCGGTCGCGCATCCTGTTCAAGCACATCCTTCCACACCTCATCCCGACGCTGATCGTCTGGGGCACACTGGGGATCTCTGTCACCGTGCTTCTTGAGGCAACACTCAGCTTTCTTGGGGTCGGTGTGCAGCCGCCAACACCCAGCTGGGGCAACATCATCTTCGAAAACCAAACCTATTTCCAGGCAGCGCCTTGGTTGGTCTTCATCCCCGGCGCGGCGATCCTGCTGTTGGCGCTGGCTTTCAATCTCGTGGGCGACGCGCTGCGCGACGTGCTCGACCCGACCCAAAGGGGAAACGACTGATGGCCGGTTATCTTACTCGCCGCACAATCCAATCCTTGCTGATCCTTCTGGGCGTCAGTTTCATCACCTTCGTGCTGCTCTATGTGCTACCTGCCGACCCGGTGCGCCAGATTGCCGGGCGCTCTGCTACGGCGCAGACGGTTGAAAACATCCGCCAGCAGTTGGGGCTCGACCAGCCGATGTTGGTGCAATACTGGCGTTACCTGGTTGGGCTGGTGCAGGGCGACATGGGTCGCAGTTACCTGCAAAAGACCGAAGTTTCGACGCTGATCGCCGCGCGGCTACCCGCCTCGCTGCTTTTGATGGCCGGCGGCATCTTCTGCGAGCTTCTGATCGGGCTGACCTTCGGCGTCGTGGCCGCCGTCTATCGTGGTAGACCGCTGGACCAAGGGCTGATGGTGACATCTTTCGTCGCGGTTTCCGCGCCGCAGTTCGTGGTGGGCCTGTTGCTGCTCTACGTCTTTGCAGTGCAGCTTGGATGGTTTCCAATCGGCGGTTACGGCACTTTTGCGCATCTCGTGCTGCCTGCGGTGACACTCGGCATCATGGGGTCCGGCTGGTATTCCCGCATGATGCGCTCCAGCATGGTCGAGGTGCTGCGGCAGGACTACATTCGAACCGCCCGTGCAAAGGGGCTGAAGCGCTCGAAGGTCCTGATGCGCCACGCCCTGCCCAATGCCATCCTGCCCATCATCGCCATGATCGGCATCGACATCGGCATCTTCATGGGCGGCATCGTCGTCGTCGAAAGCGTCTTTGGATGGCCCGGCATCGGACAGCTGGCGTGGCAGGCAATCCAGCGCGTCGACATCCCGATCATTATGGGTGTCACGATGGTCTCTGCCACGGCCATCGTGCTGGGCAACCTGCTCGCCGACCTCATTACCCCACTCATCGATCCGCGCATCAAGTTGCGCTGATCCTTGGGCCTTTCCTCCGACCTCCAACCAACAGGGAATAACAATGAAAAAACTTCTCCTCTCTACTGCCTTGATGGCGGCCACCGCTTTGCCCGGCTTTGCCCAGAACTACACGCCTGATCCGGATGCCACGCCTGGCGGCATGATCACCGTCACCTACAAGGACGACGTGGCGACGCTCGACCCGGCCATCGGGTACGACTGGCAGAACTGGTCGATGATCAAATCACTCTTCGACGGGCTGATGGATTACGTCCCCGGCACGACTGAATTACGCCCCGGCCTCGCAGAAAGCTACGAGATCTCCGAGGACGGCACAGTCTTCACCTTCACCCTGCGCGAAGGCGTGACATTTCACAACGGGCGCGAGATGACCGCCGAGGACGTGAAATACTCGCTCGACCGCGTGACCAATCCTGAAACTCAATCGCCCGGCGCGGGCTTCTTTGCCTCCATCGTGGGCTATGACGCCGTTGCCACTGGCGAAGCAGATACACTGGCGGGTGTCGAGGTGCTCGACTCCACAACGGTCCAGATCACCCTGTCACGCGCCGATGCCACCTTCCTGCACGTGATGGCACTGAACTTTGCCTCCATCGTGCCGCAGGAGGCCGTAGCCGAGCATGGCACCGACTTCGGCAAGCATCCCGTCGGCACCGGTGCCTTCAAGCTCGGGGAGTGGGAAATCGGCCAGCGCCTTGTCTTCGAGAAGAACGAGGACTATTGGCGAGATGGCGTGCCGTATCTGGATGGCGTGACCTTTGAAGTGGGCCAGGAACCCATCGTCGCCCTTCTCCGCCTTCAGCAGGGCGAGGTTGACGTGCCCGGCGACGGCATCCCCCCGGCGAAATTCCAGGAAGTTATGGGCGACCCGGCGCAGGCTGCGCGCGTGGTCGAGGGGGGCCAGCTGCATACCGGTTACATCACGCTGAATGTGGGCATCGAGCCGCTCGACAAGCTGCCCGTGCGCGAAGCCATCAACATGGCAATCAATAAGAAGCGCATCACCCAGATCATCAACGGTCGCGCCGTGCCCGCGACCCAGCCGTTGCCGCCGACCATGCCGGGCTACACCGACGGTTTTGGAGGCTATGCCTTCGACGTGGAAGCGGCCAAGGCCAAACTGGCAGAGGTAGGCTTGAGCGATGGTTTCTCCACCGAGCTGTTTGTCATGAACACCGACCCGAACCCGCGCATCGCGCAGGCGATCCAGCAGGATCTGAAGGCCATTGGTGTAGACGTTGAAATCCGTTCTCTTGCGCAGGCGAACGTGATCGAAGCAGGCGGAGCGGGCGAAGCACCGATGATCTGGTCCGGAGGCATGGCGTGGATCGCTGACTTCCCGGATCCGTCGAACTTCTACGGCCCGATCCTGGGCTGTGCCGGTGCGGGTGAAGGCGGCTGGAACTGGTCCAAGTTCTGTGATGAGAGCATAGACGCGATGGCCACCAACGCCGACAGCATGACCGACCCGTCGGCCCCGGAGCGTCTGGAGATGTGGTCCGACGTCTACATGAAGGTCATGGAACAGGCCCCCTGGGTTCCGGTCTTCAATGAGCAGCGCTATACCATGAAGTCCGAGCGTATGGGCGGTGATGACGCGCTGTACGTCGACCCGGTCTCGATCCCGGTCAACTATGACTACGTCTACGTGACCGAGTAAGCACATGTGCAAGGCCTGTGACTACACCATTCACGGCGCACAGCACCATTTCGGCTGGGACAATTCCATTGCCCCGGTCGAGACGGTCGCGCCCGGAACGACGATCTGTTTCAACTGCATGGATTCTTCGGCGGGCCAGCTTGGCCCGTCGAGCACCGTCGAGGACGTCCATACGCTCGACTTCGGTAAAATCAACCCGGTCTCCGGTCCGATATACATTGATGGCGCAGAGCCGGGCGACGCGCTGAAGGTTACGCTCGACAGCTTTGCCCCGCGCGTGCAGGAAGGGTCAGCCTGGGGCTGGACAGCCAATATCCCGGGTTTCGGCCTGCTGGCGGACCAGTTCGAGGACCCCGCGCTGACGATCTGGAAGTACGATGCCAACACGTTGGCCCCTGCTCTTTGGGGCGACATGGGGCGAGTGCCGCTCAAGCCCTTCACCGGCACCATAGGCGTGGCCATGGCAGAACCGGGGCTGCACTCCATCGTGCCGCCACGGCGCACGGGTGGCAACCTGGACATCCGCGATCTGGCAGCAGGGACAGAGCTGTACCTGCCCGTAGAAGTGGCGGGTGCGCTGTTCTCCGTGGGTGATACCCACGCGGCGCAGGGCGATGGCGAGGTCTGCGGCACCGCGATCGAAAGCCCAATGGACGTGACGCTGACGCTCGATCTGGTCAAGGGAGCAAACCTCAAGATGCCGCGCTTCACCACACCTGGGCCGGTGACCAACCACCTCGACCAAAAGGGCTACGAGGTCACAACTGGGATCGGTCCCGACCTGATGAGCGGCGCGCGCGACGCTGTATCCGGCATGATTGACCTGCTCACAGCCAAGCACGGCATGTCAGCAGTGGATGCCTATATGCTTATCTCTACCTGTGGCGATCTGCGCATCTCCGAAATCGTCGACATGCCCAACTGGGTCGTCTCCTTCTACTTTCCGCGAATGGTGCTCGAATGACCATGACACAAGCCGCAACCGCCCCTTCGGGGGCGACTGCACCGCTCCTTTCGGTGCGCGACCTCACCGTATCCGTAAGGGATCGCGGCGTGGTGCGCCCGCTGGTGGCGGGGTTGTCTTTTGACCTGCGCGCGGGAGAAACGCTCGCCATCGCGGGCGAAAGTGGGTCGGGCAAGTCGATAACCTCGCTGGCGTTGATGGGGCTGCTACCCAACAATGTTTCCGTCACCTCCGGGCAGGCGCTGCTCGACGGAACGGACTTACCGAAGCTACCCGAAACCGAGATGCGCAATTGGCGCGGGGCGCGGCTGGCAATGATCTTCCAAGAGCCGATGACCTCCCTGAACCCCGTTCATACGGTCGGAAGTCAGATGACAGAGGCGATCCGCGCGCATGAGCTGGTCTCCGCCTCCGCAGCGCGCGCGCAAGCCGTCGAAGCCCTGCGCAAGGTGCGCATTCCAGAACCCGAGCGCCGAATGAAGCAATTCCCTCATGAGCTGTCGGGCGGAATGCGGCAACGGGTCATGATCGCAATGGCCCTCGCGCTGCGGCCTGCGCTGCTGATCGCGGACGAACCGACCACCGCGCTGGACGTTACAGTGCAACGTGAGGTGCTGGAGCTGCTGCGTGACCTTCAAGCTGAGACCGGAACAGCCATTATCCTGATCACCCACGACATGGGAGTCGTCGCAGAAAGCGCCGATCGTGTCATTGTGATGCGCCAGGGCCGCATGGTGGAAAGCGCGCCGGTCGACAAGCTCTTTTCCGCGCCCACCCAGGACTATACTCGTAGCCTTCTCGCATCGGTGCCGCGCCTGGGCGCGGGGTCCGAACGCGCCAAACCCCTACCGCCAGACGGAGATGCACCCACCGCGCGGCTTGTAGACGCCCAGGTGCATTTCGATATCGGCTCCAATTTCTTCGGCCGCCCAACGCATCGTGTCCATGCTGTTGAGCGAGTAAGCTTTGACATACGCCCGGGCGAGACCTTTGGGCTTGTGGGTGAATCCGGCTGCGGCAAATCCACTATCGCAAAGGCGCTTTCGGGGCTGGTCCCACACGCGGGACATATCGAGGTGGACGGCAAGGCGCTCGCCGGCTTGTGCAAGCAAGAGCGGCGCGACATCTGCCGCGACATACAGATGGTTTTTCAGGATCCAATGGCCGCGCTCGATCCGCGCATGACTGTCGGCGACGCGGTCATGGAACCGCTTCTGATACATGGCATTGGCACGGTCGAAGACCGGGTTGCTCGCGCAACTGAACTCTTTGAGCGTGTGGGCCTGAGTCGCGCGCAGATGATGCGCTATCCGCATGAGTTTTCGGGCGGACAACGTCAAAGGATCTGCGTGGCCCGCGCACTCGCCCTGAAGCCGAAACTGATCATCTGCGACGAAAGCGTCTCTGCGCTTGATGTCTCGGTGCAGGCACAGGTGTTGGCGCTGCTCGAAGAGCTGCAGCAAGAAACGGGCGTGTCGTACCTCTTCATAAGCCATGACATGGCCGTAGTGGAAAACGTCGTGGACCGCCTCGCGGTCATGTACTTGGGTCAAATTGTGGAAATGGGTACCCGCGATCAAGTTTTTGGTAACCCACAGCACAATTATACCAGACGCCTTCTGGAAGCCGTGCCGATCCCAGATCCGTCGCAAAAGGGCCGCCCGCACATCCGGCGATCAACGGATCTGCCCTCGCCCATTTGGCCAATCAACGAGGGGCCTACGCATGTTCATCTTAAGAACATTGGCGACGGCCATCTCGTCGCTCAAGAAAGTTGAGGGCTTAAGGGTTCTTTGCGGGGCAACGCTATCAGCTCCATCTAAAACAGAGCGGTTTTGGGCCCTGAACAGACCTTCGCTGCCCTCGAGGCGAATGTCCGGTCAGGGCCGTCTTTTCTCGCGCGTTTTTGCTGCGCACCTATAATGCTGCATTTGCTCGCGTGGCAAAGTAGGCTCAGAGCCGACTTGCGGCGATGCGCGGCAGAGACGCAGCGCATCTCCTCGCTGCGTTCAACGGCCAAATCAGCCACGATCCGAGACAAGAGAAGGAGCCTTTGCCTTTCCAGCGCGTTCCACGGTTATGCCAAGTCATATGCGGCCCTTTTCCAGAGGGCGCATCGCGTCAGCGCAAGTCCTTGCGGCTGATGAAGATAGTCCCGCTCAAAACACGGCGATCATCAACACGCGGCTTGCCTTGGGCCTTCCGGAGATAAGGGGGGCCGAACGGACCATCCGCACGCAGGTCAGCTCGAAGGTCCGCGCGTGTCACCGCACGATTTTCGAACGGTGACACACGCAGGGCTCATGAAATCAATGAGCCTCGCCTCTAGAGCGTTTAACTGGATTATTCTGCCAAAATGCCATATGGTGGTGCAGCTTCCCAATAATTCTGCTTGCCGGGCATACCGGATATGTTCCGCACCGCAGGGAAAGGTGGCGAGATGCCAATAGTGGCCGCACTCGTCTCGATCGTACTAGGGTCCATCGCGTTCCATCTATTGAGTCCATGGTGGTGGACTCCGATCGCGTCGAACTGGGACTATATTGACAACACGCTGGTTATCACCTTCTGGATCACCGGCGCGGTGTTTGCTGCTGTTGTTTTGTTCATGGCCTATTGCGTGCTGAAATTCCGGCACCGGCCGGGGCACAAGGCAGAGTTTGACCCGGAGAACAAGCGCCTGGAGCTGTGGCTGACCGGGGTGACCGCCATCGGGGTGACGGCGATGCTGGTGCCCGGGCTGTTCGTGTGGAAGCAGTTCGTCACCGTGCCGGACGAGGCAACCGAGCTTGAGGTCTTTGGCCACCAATGGAGCTGGGCCTACCGCCTGCCCGGCTCCGACGGGGTACTGGGCACCGCGAATGCCGAATGGGTGAGCGGTGAAAACCCCCTGGGCGTCAACCCGCATGACAGGTTCGGCGAGGATGACCTGATTGTCGAGGGGGGCGAGATCTATCTGCCGGTGGACCAGCCGGTGAAGCTGCTGCTTCGCTCAATCGATGTCTTGCATAACTTCTACGTGCCCGAATTCCGCGCCAAGATGGACATGGTGCCAGGCATGGTCACATACATCTGGTTCACGCCGACCCGCACCGGCACCTTCGAGGCGCTCTGTGCCGAATATTGCGGCACAGCGCATCCCTACATGCGCGGCTATGTGACCGTGGTGGAGGCCGAGGAATACCAGGAGTGGCTGCAGGAGCAGCTGACGTTTGAAGAATATGCCGGCGATGCCCGCGCCGCGCAGCCGGTGCATTTGGCGGAGAACTGACCGGCGCACCGCCAGAAGCAAGGTTTGGCCGGGTCGCCCCCTTCTGCGGCCCTGATAAACCGGTGCTCTGAATGCCGCCCTAGTTAAAGAAAGCACGCAAGGAGGAAGGCATGGTGGACCGCGGTTCTGACGAACGGATGCAACTGCCGCCGCGCGAAGTTGATGATGTGATGCCGCCGCATGCGCACAGCTGGATCGGCAAGTACGTTTTCTCGCAGGATGCCAAGTACATTGCCATCCAGTATTCCGGCACCGCCGTGGCGATCGGCCTGGTGGCACTGGTGTTGTCCTGGCTGATGCGGCTGCAACTGGGGTTTCCCGGCACCTTTGATTTTATCACGCCCGAGGCCTACTACCAGTTTGTCACCATGCACGGGATGATCATGGTGATTTACCTGCTCACCGCGATCTTTTTGGGCGGGTTCGGCAATTACCTGATCCCATTGATGGTCGGCGCCCGGGACATGGTGTTTCCCTTCGTCAATATGCTCAGCTACTGGATCTATCTGCTCGCAGTTCTCGTGCTGGTGGCCAGCTTCTTTGTTCCCGGCGGACCGACCGGCGCGGGCTGGACGCTATACCCGCCGCAAGCGGTGCTGTCGGGCACCCCGGGCGGCGCGCAAAGCGGCATCATCCTGATGCTGCTGTCGCTGATCCTGTTCATCATCGGCTTCACCATGGGCGGGCTGAACTATGCCGTGACGGTGCTGCAGGCCCGCACCCGCGGCATGACGATGATGCGGCTGCCGCTGACGGTCTGGGGCATCTTCACCGCCACGGTGATGGCGCTGCTGGCCTTCCCGGCCTTGTTCGTCGCCTGCGTGATGATGCTGTTCGACCGGCTGCTTGGCACCTCGTTCTTCATGCCGACGCTGGTGGAAATGGGTGAAAAGCTCAGCTATGGCGGCGGCAGCCCGATTGCCTTCCAGCACCTGTTCTGGTTTTTCGGCCATCCCGAGGTCTATATCGTGGCACTGCCCGCCTTCGGCATCGTCTCCGACCTGATCGCGGTGCATGCGCGCAAGAACGTTTTCGGCTACAGGATGATGGTCTGGGCCATCGTGATCATCGGCGCGCTCAGCTTCATCGTCTGGGCGCACCACATGTATGTCTCGGGCATGCACCCGTGGTTCGGCTTCTTCTTTGCCACCACCACGCTGATCATCGCCATCCCGACCGCTCTCAAGGTCTACAACTGGGTGCTGACCCTGTGGAAGGGCGACATCCATCTGACCCTGCCGATGTTGTTTGCACTCGGGTTCATCGTCACCTTTGTGAATGGCGGACTGACGGGGCTGTTCCTCGGTAATGTGGTGGTCGATGTGCCGCTGTCCGATACCATGTTCGTGGTGGCCCATTTCCACATGGTGATGGGGGTGGCGCCGATCATGGTGATCTTCGGCGCGGTCTACCACTGGTATCCCAAGATGACCGGCCGGATGCTGAACGAGGCGATGGGCCGCATCCATTTCTGGGTCACTTTCCTTGGTGCCTATGCGGTATTCTTCCCGATGCATTATGTCGGTCTTGTCGGGGTGCCGCGCAGATATTTCGAAATCGGCGAGCCCGCCTTTCTCACTGCTCCGGTGGACGGGCTGAACGCCTTCATTTCCTCTGCCGCGCTGGTCGTGGGGGCGGTGCAGGTGCTGTTTCTGTTCAACATCTTCTGGAGCCTGCGGCACGGGCGCGAAGCGGGCGGCAACCCGTGGCGGGCAGCCTCGCTGGAATGGCAGACGCCGGAGACCCCGCCCAGGCACGGCAATTGGCACGACCTGCCGGATGTCTACCGCTGGGCCTATGACTACAGCGTTCCCGGGGCGCCTGAGGATTTCCTCGCCCAGAACGATCCCTGGGTCCCAGGCGGGGAGGGCAGGCGGCTGTGACGGTCATCCTTGCCTTCCTGGCGCTGATTGCCCTGATTGCGGGCCTGTGGCTGTCACAGCAGCGCATGGCCTCCAAGCCCTGGCTGGAGACCGGCATTGCGCCCCTGGCGGGCCATGGCCCGGGCCGGGCGCCGGGGTTCCTGTTCATCGCGGTGTTTCTGGCCGTGGTGGGCGGGCTATTTGCGATGCTGGGCAGTGCCTTTGTCATGCAGATCGAGGAGACCCCCTGGGAGCTGGTGCCGCTGCCGACCCGGGTCTGGCTCAACACCGCGCTATTGCTGCTGGCCAGTTTCTTTCTTCAGTTCGTTGTGATCTCGGCGCGGGCCGGCACCACGCGCTGGCTGCGCGCCAGCCTGATCGCCGCCAGCATCGCCACATTCGCTTTTCTGGCCGGGCAGGTGCAGGTCTGGATTGCCCTGACCGCGGACGGCTACCGGCTGGAGGGCGCCCCGGCAGCGAGCTTTTTCTATCTGATCACCGGCCTGCACGGGCTGCATGTGCTGGGCGGCATCATCGCGCTGGCGCTGGTCTGCCTGCGCCACGCGGGCGCCGGGGACATCAGGGCGCTGCTGCCCGGGGTCCGGGCATGCGCGCTTTACTGGCACGCCCTGCTGGCGTTCTGGCTGATGCTATTCGCGCTGCTGCAGGGCTGGGGCAACGCCTTTCTGGCGCTGTGCCGCGCGGCCGTGAATTGAGGGGGGAGGAGACATGGAGAGCAAATTCCAAGGCCAGGACCAGACCCTGCTGCAGCGGGGCCACAGCGGCTTTGCCGCCGATTGGAGTTCGGACCAGCGGGTGTTCAAGCGGGTCTCCTGGGGCAAGGCGATGATGTGGATCCTGCTGCTGAGCGATACCTTTGTCTTTGCCTGTTTCCTGGTCGCCTATATGACCGCGCGCAGCTCCACCACGGTGGACTGGCCGAACGCAAGCGAGGTGTTTGCCCTGCACATCGGCGGCCACAATTTCCCGCTGCTGCTGATCGCCATCATGACCTTCGTGCTGATCTCCTCCTCCGGGACCATGGCCATGGCAGTCAACAATGCCTACCGCAAGGCCCGCGTCCCCACTGCCCTGCTCTTGCTGGCCACCGCGGCGCTGGGTGCTGCCTTTGTCGGCATGCAGGCCTTTGAGTGGACCAAGCTGATATCCGAAGGTGTCCGGCCATGGGGAAACCCTTGGGGGGCGGAGCAGTTCGGGGCGAGCTTCTTCATGATCACCGGCTTTCACGGAACCCATGTCACCATCGGGGTCATCTTCCTGGCGATCATGGCCAGAAAGGTCTGGCGCGGGGATTTCGACGGTGAGGAACGCAACTGGCTGTCGCGCGGCAACGGCGACTACGAAGGCGTCGAGATCATGGGGCTCTACTGGCACTTCGTCGACCTGGTCTGGGTCTTCATCTTTGCATTCTTCTATTTGTGGTAGGGGGACGGAATGACACAATCGCCGCAAACCGCCGGGACGCACGCCAAAGCTGCCGTGGATGAACACGGCGGGCAGCAGCATCCGATCAAGCTCTACCTGCTCGTCTGGGGGCTTCTGTTCGTGCTAAGCGCGGCGTCGTATCTTGTCGATTATGCAGGGCTTCAGGGGCTGCTGCGCTGGACGCTGATCCTTATCTTCATGATGCTGAAGGCGGGCCTGATCATGGCCGTGTTCATGCATTTTGCATGGGAGCGGCTCGCACTGAGCTATGCAATCTTGCTGCCGCCGCTGGCCCTGATCGGCCTGCTGGTCATACTTTTTGTGGAATCCGATTACACAGTGGCTACACGGCTGGTCGAATTCGGATCCCGTTAGAAACAGCCCCAGATTGTCTGGCAGGGCGGCAAAGCTGATGATGCGGATCGGCTGGCAAGGCGTCCTACCACCCCCAGCCATCGGTCTCTCACTGAACACCCCCCCTTGGGACCCGCAGTCCCCGAAATGCCCCCGTTTCCAGTCTGAGTATCGCAATCACGTCTGGTCATACGATTTTGTGCATCATCGAACAGATGATGGCAGAGCGTTCCGTACATTGAGGATTCTGGACGAACACAGCCAGGAATGCCTTGCGAACCGGATGAAGCGGAAGTTGAACTCGACCGAGGTCACTGATGCTTTGACGGATCTGTTCATCCTACGAGGCGTGCCCTCTTACATCCGGCCAAATAATGGTGACGTGCCCCCGCCAGTCCCTCGCCCATGACGAGGGTCTGGGGGGTTGTGCTCTGCTACCCGACTTTGGAGCGCCCGGAGCTGGATTTTTCCGGCTCTGTCACGATGACGGGCTGGTGACGCCATTGGGATAAGGCATGGCAATCGGGACGTTGTATCCGATCGCGCTGTGGGGACCGTCCTCGTTCTAGATGCTATGGGGGTTCCCGGGAGCGAAGCCAGCTGGTCAAGGTGCGCACCCGCAACATAAACCGAATTCGCGGCCTTCTGAACTTGCATGGTATCAGGAGTGCGCCTGGCCTACATGGTGGCAATTGGCGATTGTGGCTTGATCAGGTCAATACCGGTGACGGCCGCCGTCCCCCCCCGCCAATTCCAGAATCGTCGACATTTGGCGTCGTATCTGGGTATTGCGCCCTGCCACCACGCGAGCGGTGACTCTTCCAAGGATGAGGGGAACATTAAGGCGGGCAACAAGCCAGCCCGGATCATGATGGTCGAACTTGCGTGGTGCTGATCAGCATCCCAGGCAAGACTCGCCGTCGCCGATGGACGATCATCTGGCGCATAAGGGCTTGAACAACCAGATCGAAAGATCCCATCGGCCGACCCGAAAGCGAGAGAAACTCATGAGGCGGTTCAAGTAACCCGGACAGGTCCTGAGGTCTCTGGCCGCACATGACCAGATCAACACGATATTCCGTCCCCGCCGCTATCGTCTTACCGCCACATCGAACCGCCACGCCCGATCCGATGCCTTTGATCTTTGGAACGGCTGCGCATTTTAGATGACCACTTGACGGGCACGGATCAGGCTGCACTCAGCCGAGTGCAGCCAAGTTGGCAATACCGACCGATTACATGAAAGCAAGGTCAAAGGTGCATTGAAAAATTGCCTGCAGGCGGCAGAGCGGTCGATGCTAGAGAGGCCCTCACGGTGGCACGCAATCTTTATTTCTGGGTAAACTTGGCTATCGTCATCTACAACGCAATTGGCGACTGTTTTCTGATGCATCCAGTCTCGTATAATGCTTCATGCTGCGTCTCCTTCCCTGATACTGGTGGCTGCTTCACGCAGACCACGTAAATTCATCAGTTCTAGACGCAGCATCTACTAGGGCCCGAGGCTGGAAGTGGGGTGCAAACTGAATACCCCATCTGAGCCTAACGATCACGCCTGTTTGGCAGCTTGCCTCACCCAATTGGCGAAAGCTCGAACGCCGTGCTTGTTGCGCGACAGCGGATTGAGCACAAGGCAGTAAGCGTATCCGCGCAGTTCAGGACCAGGGATTTGCCGGTAGCGGCCTGATTGAAGACCGTCATCAACTAGCGCACTGCTGGACAAAAGCAGCCCCAGACCCTGATCCAGCGCGTTAAACGCCGCACTTTCATCGCTGAAACGGGTGATGCGGTCCGACGGGAACGGTTCCCCGGCTTTCTTGAACCATTCTTCCCAGGTCGGGCCGCCCATGTCCGGGTTGCGCCAGCGGAATCCCAGCAGCCGGTTGTCCTGCAACCCGGTTTCCGGGCGGTCAGCCAGACTGACAGGGATGTAGCGATCCGAGAACAAAACCTCGGCTTCCTCAGACACGGAGGCCTGGGGGCCATATCGGATCGCTAGGTCCAGCCGGTCAACCCGCAAGTCCAGGACGTCGTCATCGGTTTCGACTTCCACTCTGACCTCGCCGTGCTTATCGAAGAAATCTGGCAGGCGAGGAACCAGCCAGCGTTCCGCGAAGGCATACGTGGATGTGACCCGGACCAGCGATTGCTCGACATCCTTGTCGAGCATTGCGAAGGCTTCGCCCAAAATATCAAAAGCTGTCTGCAGCTTGGGGAACAACTCTTGCCCTGCGGCAGTAAGAGCGATCTGACGGGGGCGGCGCTCGACCAGCTGGAACCCAAGGTAGGCTTCCAAATGCCTGATCTGGTGGCTGATGGCGGTCGCGGTAACGCCGAGTTCCTCCCCTGCACCGGCAAAACTCAGCCTCCGGGCGACTGCTTCGAAGGCGCGAATTGCGTTAAGCGGCGGCAGTTTACGCATTGCGTCGCCTCCCTGCGCAGAGAAATCTCAGCATGGCCTGAAGAATGGTCATTTGTTTTCACGCCTCCTTTTCGTGAAGCTTGGTGAACGAAAAGGGAGGAAAAAATGACACGCAACATTATGACCACCCGGCGGCGGTTGATCAAGGGGGGGCTTGCGGCCGCTGCTGCCATCGCCACCCCGACCGTGCTGCGCGCGCAGGGCCGCCGCGACCTGACAATGCTTACCTGGGCCGGCCATGCCGATCCCGATGTAATCAGCTCATTCGAAGAAACGCACAATGTTCGCATCCGCGCCAAGGAATACGTCGGCGGCGACCAGATGCTGGCGCAAATTGCCCAATCCCCTATCGGAACCTATGACGTGATCCTGTCGGATGCGGAATATGTGGTGCAATTGCAGCAGGCTGCCTTCATCGAACAGCTGGATCCTGAGGACTACCCGTTTGACGACTTCTTCCCAGAGTTCCAGAATTTCCGCGGTCACTGGTTCGACGGCCACCCCCATGCGGTCTTCCTGCGCTTCGGGTTCCTCGGGCTCTCGCATAACCGCGCCGTGATGAGCGAAGCGGAAGCCCGCAGCTACCGCAGCATGTGGGACTCTCGGCATGAGGGGCGGATCGGCCATTTCGACTGGCACCTGCCCAACCTGGGCGCCTTGAGCCTCCTCAATGGCAACCCGTCGCCCTTTGATCTGGGTGAGCAACACTGGGCGGAACTGACTGATACGCTGATGTCTCTCCGGCCTCAGGTGCGCGGTTTCTATGATTACGGTGGCATGCTGTCGGCGCTGCGTTCCGGCGAGGTCGCCGCGATCCCCGGGATCGGTGACTGGATCACCGGCGTGCTGGCCCGCGATGGGGCCGATGTCACAACGACCATCCCCGAGGAAGGCGGCCTGCAATGGACCGAGTCGCTGTCGATCGGCGTTGGCTCCAGAAACCAGGATCTTGCGCGGACCTTCATCCAATACATGATGTCGCCCGAAGGTCAGGTAAAAACCGCGACGCTCAAGGCTTATCCTGCGATGATCCCGACGCGGATGGGCTGGGCACGGCTGAACGATGAGCTGCCGGGCGAGGCGCAGCGCCAGAACATGGTGCTGAACGGGCCGAACGCTCTGGATGAGATCCGCGCCGGGCGTATCCGCCTGCGCGAACTTCCGGTGCAGCAATCGCTGGAAATCTGGAACGACGCCTGGACGCGTTACAAAAACGCTTGATGCAGGTCCGGTCCCGGCGTTGCAGCTGGGGCCGCAGCCCTATCGGAGATACCGACATGACATCCTTAGATCTCCCGGCCCGCGCCCCGGCGCGCCGGTTCCAAACCCTATATCTTCGCGCCTGGCATGCCCTCTGGGTGCTGCCGCTTCCCGCCTGGCTGCTGTTTTTCTTTGCAGTGCCGCTTGGCTTGCTGGTGGCGATTTCCTTCTGGTCCGTCGTAAATTACCGGCTGACTTCCGACGCATCGCTGGCGGCCTGGCGCTATGTTCTGGGCCTCGATTTCCTCTGGACCAGCTTCTGGCGCAGCTACGGCCTCTCGCTCGCGAGCGCGGTCGCAATTTCACTGCTGGCCTTTCCCGCGTCTTATGCAATGGCTTTTGTCGCCGCACCGCGCCAGCGACTGGTGCTGTTGGGACTTGCGATTGCGCCGTTTTTCACAAGCTACCTCGTTCGCATCTATTCCTGGCAGGTGTTCCTCGCCGAAGGCGGTGTGATCTCCTCCATCGTTCAGGCGTTTGGCGGCAAGGGGGAAAGCCTTCTCAACACCTATTTCGCGCTGTTCCTAGGCCATGCGACGCTGGCGCTGCCGGTGGTGCTGATCCTGCAAACCATCGCTTTGGTGAATGTGGACCGGGTCGAGGTTTCCGCTGCCGCGAACCTTGGGGCGCGCCCCGTAGCGATCCTGTTCCGCGTGATCCTACCCTCTGCCCGCCCTGGTCTGGCGCTCGGAATGCTGTTTGCCTTCCTGCTGTCTTATGCGGAATTCGTCAGCGCAGCCTATCTCGGTGGTGGTGCTTTCCAAACCCTGCCGATCCTCGTGACCGACCTTGTTCGTGCGGGTCAACAATGGCCACGCGCTGCCGTGGTGTCGCTGCTGATGATCGCCAGCCTGCTGGCCACCGCCTTTATAACCGTCCTCTGGGCGTATCGCGAGAAAGGATAAGACATGCCCCCGCATCTGAAACATGCCTTGCCGAATGCCTTCTGGATCGCCGGGCTCGCAGTGGTCTTCCTGCTGCTCTATGCGCCGATCGTTTCGGCCGTCCTATTCTCCTTCAGCGCCGACCGTTTCCCGAGCCTTGATATGTCCGGGTTCAGCACGCAGTGGTATGCGCAGGTTCTGTCCGACCGCGCGATGCTTGAGGCCCTCTGGAACAGTCTGACGGTTGCCGGGCTTACCGCGCTGACCGCGACCTCACTGGGATTTGCCGCTGCTTACGCAGACTACCGCTTCCGGTTCTTCGGGCAAAAAGCGGTGCTGGCGCTGGCCTTGCTGCCGCCGACGGTGCCGCTGGTCATCCTCGGTCTCGCCATGCTGGCCTTCTTCTCCCGCATCGGGATCGCCGGCACTCTTATGGCCGTGGTTGCCGCCCATGTGGTGATTGCAGCCCCCTTTGCGATGGCGGTGTGCCGGTTGCGGTTGGCACAGCTGGATGAGACGCTGGAAATCGCAGCGCAGAACCTTGGTGCGCAGCCGGCTTTCGCGCTCATCCGCATCGTAATGCCGCATATGGTGCCTGCGATCCTCGCCGCCTTCCTAATCACCTTTGCCGTGTCGTTCGACGAATACGTGATCTCCTGGTTCACGGGCGGGTTGAACCAGACCATCCCCGTTGCGGTTCTCAACACGCTGCAGGGGCAGGTCGATCCCACCATCCACGTGATCGGCACAATGAGTTTTTCTGTGACGCTTACACTGGTTCTGGTCGCGCTTGCCGTGGTCCTGAGCCAGAGCGGCGGCGCGATGTCTAAGGAGGAGACACAATGACCAATACGCATCTGAAATTGGACGGGCTTGCCAAGTCCTATGGTAACTTCATCGCCGTCGAAGAGTTTTCGCTGGATATTGCCCAAGGGGAGTTCATCGCAATCATGGGGCCGTCAGGCTGTGGCAAGACCACGACCCTGCGCATGCTTGCCGGCCTTGAAACCGCCGACCATGGCCAGATTACGCTTGCAGGCACCCGGATCGACCGATTGCCGGTCTGGCAGCGGGAAACACCCATGGTCTGGCAAAGCCTCGCCTTGTTCCCCTTCATGACTGTGCGGGAAAACGTCGAGTTCGGCCTGAAGATGCGCGGCGTTTCCCGGGCCGAGCGTCGACGCCGAGCCGATGACTGGCTGGAGCGGCTGGGCATTTCCAACTATGCGGATCGCAACGTCGCGCGAATGTCGGGCGGTCAGCGTCAGCGCGTTGCCCTCGCCCGCAGCCTCGTGCTGGAGCCGAAAGTACTGCTACTGGACGAACCGCTCTCTGCGCTCGACGCCCATATGGCGATCAAGATGCAGGGCGAGCTGAAGAAGCTACAGCGAGAGCTTGGCATCACCTTTGTCTATGTCACCCACAGCCATTCCGAGGCCTTCTCGCTGGCGGACCGCGTCGTGATCATGAACGGGGGGCACGTGGAGCAGATCGGCAGCCCGCAGGACATTTTCCTGCGGCCGCGCAGCAAGTTTGTCGCGCAGTTTGTTGGCGGGATCAGCCTGCTGGAAGGCAGGATTACAAGCAGGGAAGAAGGCAAACGCTTCCTGGAAACACGCGACGGCAAACTCCGACTCGTCAACAGCAGCGGGCTGGCCGAAGGCACAGCCGCAGATCTGGCTGTACGGGCGGACAGGATCTCCGTGACCGTTGAATCGGGCTGGGGCGAAAACGAAATAGCCTGCATTCTGATCTCTGAGGAGTTTGCCGGGGCGGTCGTAAATCTGCATCTTGAAACCGCGTCGGGTCACAGTCTCGTGGCACAACTCCAACAGCGCGAACTGGAGCAGTTAGACGCCAGCATCGGTGCACGGGTCTATGCGTCTTGGCACCCTGACGACGGCTTTCTTCTAGAGAGTGCGCGACAATCGGGGGTGGGACCCAGGGTGAGGGGTGCATGAGGTCTGTTCTCGACAAAACCATGGACGCTCTGCGTCGAGCCGGGCAGGAGGGGGAGGTTTTTCTGTCCGTGTTGCCGGATCGTGCCCGCGCGGAAGCATGTCAGAGCGATCGTCGCACCGGAAGATTGGGACCCCTCGACGGGAGCACAGTCTCTTGGAAGGATATGATCGCGATCAAGGGCGTCACCACGCGTGCCGGTTCCGCGCACTGGCGCCCCGAGGCCCCCGCCGCAGCGGATGCTGAGGTGGTGGCGCGCGCCCGCAAGGCCGGTCTGGTCAGCATCGGTGTCACCAATCAATCTGAGCTGGCGTTCTCGGGCATCGGCTACAATCCGCATCACGGCACTCCGCTCCTCGACGGGCGGGTACCGGGCGGGTCCTCCTCCGGGGCTGCGGCATCTGTTGCACGCGGGATCACCCGCTTGGCCGTCGGTACCGATACTGCTGGCTCTTGCCGATTGCCTGCGGCGTTTCAGGGCGTGGTGGGCTTTCGGCCCACGCGCGGACGGTATCCGATGAGCGGTGTGATGCCGCTCGCGCCCCGCTATGACACGCTTGGCAGCTTTGCCCGCTCGGTTGCCGATATCATGAAACTAGATGCCATTCTGTCCGGCGATGCGGCCACCCCCGACGCGGTCGGTCGTCTTTCGGTTGCCATCGACGTGCTCGACGGGGGCGGTGTTGCCGCGCCGGTCTCCCAGCGCTGCAAGGATGCGGTGACAGCTCTCGAACAGGCGGGCTTCCTGATGGAGCACACCAGACAGTCGCCTTTGGATGAGGCGCTGGCGCTGATCCGCGCGGGCGGCTGGCCGGGAGCCATTGAGGCGGTCGAAACCTACGGGCACCTGCTCGCAACCGAGAACGCTCACCACCTTGACCCCTTTGTCGCGGCGCGGCTGCGTGCGTCGGCCTGTCTGGACCCGGACAAGATCGCGCGCGTCAAACGGGGTGCCAGAACGTTGCGCGAAACCGTCCGGGCCTCCGATACCATCTACCTCCTGCCGACGGTTGCCATCGAAGCCCCGCACTTGGCGCCGCTGCTGGAAAATCCCCAAACTTTTGCCGCAACAAATACTGCGGCTCTACGCCTGACCATGCCAGCGAGCCTGCTGGATTTGCCCGCCATTTCTCTGCCAGCCGGGAAAACGGACGCGGGCTGCTGGGTGGGATTGCAGTTGGTCGGTCCGCCAGACAGTGACCGCACTCTTCTTGCCACTGCGGCAATGGTCGAAACGCTGCTGGTGCAAAAGGAAACCCTGATATGATCCGTAATCCGATCCAATGGCCGAACGGTGCCCGCTGTGCCTGTGTAATCACCTTTGACGTCGATGCCGACAGCCTGATCCACATCGCGCGTCCGGACGATGGACACCGCCGTCTCTATCCGATCAGCATGGGCCGCTATGGCCCGAATTCCGGTGTCCCGCGTATTCTTGAAACCTACCGGCGGTTGGGGCTCAAACAGTCTTTTTTCATGCCCGGCTGGGTGATGGAACAATACCCCGAAACGGTCGAGGCGATCCTCGCCGACGGGCATGAGATCGGTCACCATGGGTATCTGCACGAAGACCCTGCGGAACAGAGCACTGAGGAACAAACCTATTGGTTTGAGCGGGCGCTTGAGGTTCACCGGCAGATGACCGGCAGCACCCCGCGCGGCTATCGGGCCCCGGTCTATAATGTCACCCCCGAGGTGCTGTCGCTCGCGGTGAAGCACGGGTTGACCTATGAAAGCTCGATGATGGCGGACGATCTGCCCTATCGGATCGACACCGCATCCGGGTCGCTGTTCGAAATGCCGGTGCATTGGGGCAGCGATGACTGGCCGCCTTTCGCTCATTTCGACGAGATCGGCTACAAGATGCCGGTGATGTCGCCGCGCCGCGGGCTGGAGGCCTCCTTTGAGGAGTTTGAGGCGCAATACGAGGCTGGCGGGCTATGGATCGGCATCTGGCACCCGTTCCTGACCGGGCGGCTGGCCCGCTGGCGGGTGGTGGAGCGGTGGCTCGAAGAGGTTCTGTCGCGAGGCGATGTCTGGTTCGCGCCACTGGAAGAGATCGCTGCCTATGCCGCCAGCCAGGAGGTCGAAGGCGCCTGGCAGCCGCATCGTGAGCCCGCAGCCCCCTACACACATCCCGTCCTGATGGAGAAATGAAGATGGATACCCTCATTACCCCCTTTGATGCTGCGCGGCCCGACGGCGAGAACCCGAGCGCGCATCAGACGCTTGCAGAGGATGGTCGCCTCAGTGCCGGTACCACCTACACCATTCCCGCTCGTCAGGGTCGGGCAATGCGCGTGGAAAAGGGCGAACTTCTGTCGGTTATCAACCGCGAGGGCAGCCAGATCGGCGATTTCTGGGCCTTTGCCGAAGGTGACTGCAACGAATACTTGTCGATGGAGCACCTGCGCCCGACGCTGCAGCGTGTCTCGCCCCGCCCCGGCGACGCGCTGGTGACCAACCGGCGGCGCCCTATCCTGACACTGGTTGAGGACACCTCGCCCGGCGTTCACGACACGCTTGTCGCGTCCTGCGATATTCACCGGTATGCCCAACTTGGACATCACGGTTATCACGACAATTGCACCGACAACCTGCGCATGGCGTTGGGGGCAATCGGCTTACGTCCGGTATCAGTGCCTTGCCCGCTGAACCTCTGGATGAACACGCCTGTCGTCGAAGGTGGCGCGATGGAGTGGCGGCCCCCTGTCTCGACCAAAGGGGATCGTGTGTTGTTCCGCGCTGAAATGGATGCTGTGGTGGTGATTTCCTGCTGCCCGATGGACCTTCTGCCGATCAATGGCACGGATGCGCAGCCGCGGGCGCTGGAAGTCCTGCTACACCGGGAGCCCGAGTGAACCTGACTGCAAAACGATATGGCAGCGCGGATTTCGATCCGCGCTACCTAGCTTTACCGTTTCAAAGGTTTGTTTCAGGCCGCCTGCGCCGCCCCACTGGCCCGTTTCTTGGCCAAGTTACTGGTGCGGGCCTCTGCCGATTCAACCGACGCCTTGTGACGCTCGTCTTTGAATTCCTGATATTCGATAGCAATCGTCTCGATAGACGGCAGAGGTCCGGTTAGAGCCGGTCTTTCTCTCGGAATTTCGCGGCGATGCGAAGTGTCCGGTCGGAGCCGCGGAGATGCTTACGCAGCTTCTTGCCTGCGAAGACTGCTGCTTCGTCAAACATGCTCGTCGTGAATTTCGGGTCGCAGTCCGCGTTTCACCTCACCCGGCAACGATCCAGTGATTTCGTTCCCCTAGCCACCTGCTTCAAACGTTCCTCATACCAGCGGACGCGTTTGTGCAACGCCATAAGCTGTTCAGACAGGTTGCGGATCACCTCTTTGGCGATATCTGGGACATCGAGCACCTCTCCGAGGGTGATGTCTTAGGCAAATCCAATGACGCGAGCCAGACCTCACGGTATATAAAAGCCGAACTCAGCGACCAGCCCTCGCAGGCCGTTGATTATGTGCGTTCTTTGGCGAACCAGAAGGTCACGCGCACGATGAAGCGATAGCAGTGTCTGCTGTTCTACCGTTTTGATGGCCGCGAAGCGCATGGTCGGACGGGTAACAGCCTCGCAGATTGCCTCAGCATCAATCGCATCGGATTTGCCGCGTTTCACGTAAGGTTTGACATACATCGGATTGAACCGCGCCGGGTTTGCCGGAGGCTGATTTCAGTTAGTTACGCGGCTCGTGCCTCAGTTTCCAGAGCGGCGTAGAAATTGGCCTCTGCTTCTGCCGGCGGAATGTTCCCGATAGGCTCGAGCAGACGGCGGTTGTTGAACCAGTCCACCCATTCGAGTGTTGCGTATTCCACCGCTTCGAAGTTTCGCCAAGGACCGCGGCGGTGAATGACCTCGGCCTTGAAGAGACCGTTGATCGTTTCGGCCAGCGCGTTGTCATAGCTGTCCCCAACGCTGCCGACAGAGGGCTCGATACCAGCTTCTCCCAACCGCTCTGTGTACTTGATCGACAGGTATTGGCTGCCGCGGTCGGAGTGGTGAACAAGCCCCATCGCCTTTGTCGGCCGCCGCTCGTGAACAGCCTGCTCCAGCGCATCGAGAACGAACCCGGCATGCGCCGAGGTGCTGACACGCCAACCAACGATCTTGCGGGCATAGGCATCGACAACGAAGGCGACATAGGTGAACCCCTTCCAGGTGGCGACATAGGTGAAATCGCTCACCCGGAGCATATTTGGAGCAGGCACCCGGAATTGCCGGTTCACTTTATCCAGCGGGCATGGGGCCTTCTTGTCGGGCACAGTCGTCTTGTGCGGCTTGCCCCGGATGATACCTTGAATACCCATGCTCCTCATCAGCCGGGCGACCGTGCAGCGGGCGACGTCGAAACCTTCCCGTTGCAATTGCCGCCAGACCTTCCGCACGCCATAGACTCGCCAGTTCTCTTCGAAAACCCGCCGGATCTCGGGCCGCAATGCCGCGTCACGCCGGGCACGGTCCGACCACCGGGCCGGATCAGCCCGCTTCGCCAGGTGGTCGTAATACGTGGAAGGGGCAATCGGCAGGACAGTGCAGATCGGCTCGACCCCATACTCCGCGCGATGCATGTCGATAAATGACACCATCACTTCGACCGGCGGTCGAGCTCCGCCATCGCAAAATACGCTGATGCCTTGCGGAGGATCTCGTTCGCCTGGCGCAGCTCGCGGTTCTCCCGCTCCAGCGCCTTCAGTTTGTCGGCCACATCGGTTGGAACGCCCGCCCGCTTGCCGCTGTCGACCTCTGCCTTCTTCACCCACTCATTCAGAGTGTGCGCCGAACAGCCGATCTTCGCGGAGATCGACATGATCGCCTGCCAGCGGGAACTGTGCTGGCCCTGGTTG
>NZ_JBVYHB010000024.1:0-39124 GCF_056033425.1 Leisingera sp. SA32
CCGCGGATCACGCGCCCCCCTGCCCGGTTCCAGCGCGGCAGCTCATTGCAGGCGCCGCGCAGATCTCCAGCGTTTGCCTTGCTCACCAGCGTCGACCGGCAGGCCGCTCCGGGCCCGACATTGTAGGTCCAGCTGACCAGCGCGATCTTCATGCCCACCGGCATGTCAGCGGAGAGGCAGCGGTCGAGGTGCGCCTCATAGGCGACGATCTCGCGGGCCAGTATCGCATCGCAATCGGCCAGGCTGTAGCTGTCTCCGGGCCGCACGCCCTTGGTCTCGCCGTAGCAGACCGTCCAGACACCCACGATGTCGCGGTAAGCTTCCGTACGAAGCCCCTCCCACTGCCCAACGAAAGTCACCGCCGACGCGAGGGCGACCGAACTACCCGCGATCAGGCCAATGGTCCGCTTACGCACCGCACCGCCCTCATCGCGCCGAAACACTCGCCAGAAGCCCGAAGCGGGCTGCACCAGCACCCGCGCCGGAATGGCGGCCAGGTTCACCACTGTCGCTGCCAGGGCGAACCAGAGCGGGTCCAGCCCCAGCATGTCAGGCGTGACCAGCGAGACGAAGACGGGCGCGACGGACACGATGGCCGCGAGCAACAGGAGGCGGATGGACCAGGCGCCTTTCAGCGTGGCCTTCCAGTTGTCGATGAATTTCATGGGAGATCTCCATGCAAAGAAACCCCGCAAGCGGGGCATTGTGAGTTGGAACTTTGGGGAGAGTTACGCCTTGGGCAGAAGCTCGAAGAACAGCGTGTCTGTGCGGTCCCAGCGCGTATCGGAGCCGCCCGCAGCCGGGCAGCGATATTCCAGGACGATATGCACCCCGACCCGCCCTCGGCGCAGACCTTTCGGCATCTCTATAGGTGTCCGCAGGCGTTCCGGGGAAATGCCGACCTGTGTGATCGGTTTCAGGCGAGAACCGCCCTGGCGAACACCGCGGCTGTCCTCGAACACGCTTGCGCCTTCGACAAAGGTGCAATTCGCGCCCGCCTTGGTCCGCGCCATATACAGCACGATCCACAGCGGCTGCCCCTCGCGCACCGGTTCCTCGACATAGCTGTAGCCGCGCGGCTGGCGAATGATCCGGTTTTCGCCAGCGATCTCATCAATGCGATCGACCAGCTGGGCCAGCCGCTGGTCGATGCGGTCCAGGCTGTCAGGGCTGCGCCAAATCGCCAGTGCCTGATCGCTGATCGGGGTGAAGATGGCCGCCAACAGGACCAGAACCGCGGCAAAGCCTGTGCGGGCCACCCATTTCAGGGACTCGTCCAGGAAAAACTTGCGGATCGACTCAAACACTTTCGCCCCCCGCCATGGCCGCGTCGAACGCACTGCGCACATCGAACCCCGGCACATCCGCATTGGGCAGCGCCTCGATCTGTTCATGCACGGCCCGTTCTGCCGCGAAACACGCCTGAACGTGTTGCGCAACAGCAGCCGCCGCGCCTTCGATTTGCGCTTGCGAAAGGTCCTGCCAGCCGCTGGGGAATTTCCAGGCGATGGGTGCTGTCACCATGCCAGATTGCAGACTGGTGACCGCGGAGGTCAGCTTGCGGGCCGTCACCTCATCGGATGGCATCGGGGTGCCGTCCGGCAGAGTGATGCCGCCAGTTTCGGTTTCCCAACGGTATTTAGCCAGCTTCGCCAGTTTCGTGGCGCGGACCGCCGCCAGTTCCTCCGCCATCATATCACGCACGCTCCAGTCGGTGCCACCCCACTCAACCACTTGAAGGGGGCCGGGCACGGGCTTGGCGGCCACGGCGGTGTATCCCGCGTTCGCGATTTCATCCGGTGTAAAGGTGGCCGGATCCGTGCGGGTGCGGCCGTCCGACAGGCGGATGCGGTAAGGGAGAGGGGCGGGGATACCGCCGCTATGGGTATAGAGGGTCATACTGCTTTCCTCAGTCCAATTCGGGCGTTAGTATAGGTGTGGATGTCTGTCGCGGACGCCAACTTGGATACATAGGCTTTCTCCACACCTGCCGGGGCTAAGAAAACATGGGATTGCATCATATTGGGGGTGGAAGCTCGGTAGTATTGCGAACCCAATGACGACCAATTCTCGTCTCTTGCATATGGCCAAACTCCGACTTCTCCACTCGGCATTCCATGCCACATGAGTACGGCATCAAATGTCAGGTCGGACATTTGGTTCAGAAGGAGCGTAGGGGAATTATCGTGGAAACCGTATGCCAGTTCCCATGAGGCAATGTCCGCCGCACTAGGGTACTGCACCCCCCGGAACGCCCATACCCCCAAGCCACCGCTTCTTGTGGCAGTTGCTGTCAGGACGCCGCTCTCGGACCCATCTGCCTGCCGGAGATAGACGTGATAACCATCGCCGCCATTCATGGTCGTGGTAGCTTTCGTCCATCCAAGGTTTGTGAGTTCTGTCGCGCCATAGGTTCCGCCTGAATCAGCCCCGAAAAAGGCGTCTGCCCAGACGATAGCGATCAAAAGATCCCCTGAACGAATACCGGCCCCCGTCATCTCGATCTGGGACGAGTATTCCGGGGTATTGTTGCCGTCACCATGGGTCATGCTCTGCCAGACCAGTTCGATATCATCGGAGACCACGCCGCCGCCACCCGCGTCTTTGAGGCTTGCCGCCGGGCCTGCCAGCCCACTGAGATTACGAACTCCGCGCATTACACTGCATCGTCGTAGAAGGTTACCGTGACCTCCAGATCTCCATCAGCGCTGGCCAAACCTTGCAGCTTATCACCTGCGGCCAAAGCCAGAGGGCCAGCCAGCATCGAGCGGGCATCCTGCGCCGCCACAGTGACCTGATAGGCCAGCCGGGTGACAGCATCCGTACTGCTGGCGTCGGTCCACTGAATCGTGGCGTCGGCGGCGTTTGTGCCGTCGACGTTGCAGACCTGGATTTGCAGAATGTGCCGAACGGTGCTTGCGGGCACGGTCAACAGATCAGCCGCGCTGGTGTTCAGTGCGGCGCCGATTACATCAGGGGTAGCCATGGATTATGCTCCGGTCCAAAGAGAGAAAAGGCGGGCGCTCGCTTTGATTGCCGCGGGGTCAGACCCCAGCAGCGCCCAGTTTGCGCTGTCCGCGCTGGGGTCGGCCGCGAGACCGCTGTGCGCGGTCTTGGCCCGGTAGGATTGAAAATTGACCAGGGAATAAACCCCGTCGCCCGCGGTGTAGCTCCCCTCCGGGACCCACGCCGTGGCATCGGCAGCCGCTTGTGCAGCCACAGCAAAGGCCGCCGCCTCGGACGCCGAGCTGCTTGCGCTGGCAGCGCTGGCGGCGACAGCCAAAACCTGCGCCGAGATCCACGCGACCGCTGCCGTCACCTCTGCTGCAAAGGCGACAAGCCACTCCAGAAACGCATCCATGAGGCCGGAATAGGCCTCATTCGAATGCAGGTCGCGGTTCGGCGCCTCCGGCGGCACCGTGATTGTTGGTTCTGCCATCAGGTCAGCCCCTCCACTTTCAGTTTCAACTCGGAATCGATGGGATCGAGCGGCCTGATCCGCCAATCGCCCAATTTGCCGTAGACGGTCACGCCGATCAGATCGCTGTCCGCGCCGCCGAAGACAACGACAGGCTTGGCCCTGTTCTCCTCCAGTACGATGGCCACCCGCCGCCCGTGCGAGGCTGGCAGAATGCAGCTGTAGTCGACGATCTTGGAAAAAGGCCGTTCGACGATCGACAGCGAGCCGAAGTCATCGCGCTGCACCGACGAATAATCCTCGATCCCGAAATCCGTGCCGAATTGAGCATCGCCCATGTCATATTCCCGGCCCAGCACGATCTGCCCCACCTTCGGAACTTCGCCGCCTGCACTAATTGTCAGCTCATAGGTCGCCCGCGCATAGGGCGGGATCTCATTGAACACTGCCTCGCTACGGGTCCGGATCGGCTCAAAGCAGTAGGTCCAGGCGTCGATGATCATCGAGTTGTCACGCAGTGCCAAGGTCTTCTCATAGATCACCCGGCCATCGGGCAGTTCGCCGCGCAGGGTCACCTCTGTTGCCGACAGGCCAAAGCAGGACACCACGCTGACCGGCTCGCCGATCTGGCCCAGCTGGTACTGGATGGCCTGCCCGGCGACACCGATTGCGGGATCGCTGATGAACCTGTCAAACGGGCGCCATCTGTTTGTGGCGCCCAAGGGCAGCCAGTATTCCTTCTTGCCATCTTCGGCCGGGTCTGTTCCCGCAGGCACGGTCTGCAAGGCCTCATAGCGCACATGATCCTTCATCACCCTGTCGAACTCGGCATACCCGGCACCAGCATCCCAAGCCGGATGGTCATCCTCCGGAAGGCTGGAGGACAGCAGGTTTGCCTCCCCGATCGGGAAGGTCACAGCAAGTCTCAACGTCATCGGCTTCAGCTCCCTTGCCGCAAGGGCGGTTGCCCTTCGATTTCGCGGAAACGCTCCAGCCGGGCGAGGTCGGAGGCATGCCTTGCGACCTCATCCAGCCCCCGCGCGCTGTCCGAATGGAACGACGACAGCGCCGCCAGCACCTGCTCAAGCAGGGAAACAACGCCGCGGTTGTCCAGCATCGCCCGGCTTTCGGAATGGCTGATCACGCGCGAGGGGCCGGTGTATTCCATCTCCACGCCGCGCTCACCGACCATGCGCCAGCCGCCACGGTGCGCACCGCCGTTGGCAAAGGCCGGAACAGCGTTCGCGGCACGGATCTTTTCCCGCAGCCTTTCTTGGTATTCCAGCGCGTTCCGGCGATTGGCGTTCGCCTCTTGAATCTTGTCCTGCAGGCCGCCTACCGCCCAAAACCCGGAAGCCCGGAACGCCGCGATCTGCGCAGCTGAACCGCCGATGCCGCTGGAGCTATAGGCCAGCGTCCCATCGCTGCGGAGCTGGATGCCCGCCAGCGAGACGCCGGTGGAAGCAACCAGCTTTTCCAGCTCGCCTTTCAGGGCTTGCGTCCGCTCCAGAGAGCTTGCGCCCCAATTGGCGTCAAACTTTTCCACCTTTGCCTCGACTTTGGAGATGGTGGCCGCGTTCTTTGCCGCCTGCTCAGCACGGTTCCGCTCTGCCGCAATCTCAGCCCGCAGCCCGCCAAGCGAGGCGACCAGGCCCGCCATACCCGCGCTCATGTCCGCGATTTCTTCAGAAAGACCCTTGATCGGATCACCCACTGCGGCCTCCATGCTGCTCGCAAAAGTGCCATGCGGGTCGAACTCAATGGATCCGCCCAAGGTGAGATTGCCGACCGTCGCCCCTGAGATTGCGGCGAAAAAGCCTGCTTGCGCAGCATCAAGGCCGCTGAGGTCAACCTTGCCCTCCATAACCCGGTCAAAGCGCTTGTTGACACCGCGCAGGGCTGAACGCTCATCTTTCGACAGCTTGCCATCAGTGCTGATCGCAATGACGCGCTCCGCGCTGGTCACCGCATCCGCCAGCAGCTGGCGCTGATTTGCAGTGAGCTGATCGCCAAAATGCGCCTCCAGCGCCAGGGCGCGGGTGCCGTTTGTGACGGTGTTCGCCAGCAGCTTTTGCGTGCCCTCTGGCATATCCGGCGCCAGCACCGCATCAAGGCCGACCTGAAGATCCTGCTGCGCCCCAAGCAGCTGGCGCAGCTCGCGCGGCTTTAGGTCGCCATCCAGCGCCAGGTCCAGCGAGGCGGAATAACTGCCCGCGCCGCCCGCGATTATTGCGCGCACCTCGTCGGAAATTCCGCTGTCCAACGACGCCGTTATGGCATCTCCGAAGTCATCGAGGCCGCGCAGCGCCAAGCGCTTTGACTTTTCATCGAGATCAGACCCAAGCACCAGGTTGACGGTGCGCGTCAGGTCGCTGTTTTCGGCCAGGACGGCCGACAGCAGTTCAGGATCCAGCCCCGCTGCCGCCGCCAGCTCGACATTGCGCACCAAGTCCGAGCTGGTGCCGAGGGCCAGTTTCAAATTCCGGTCAGAAACCCCCTCCAATTCGGGCACCAGGGCAATCGTGCGCGTGTGCTGGCTTGTCGTCTGCAGCGCAAGCCAGCGCATTTCGGGGGGCAGATCATCGCTGCCCAGCACAAACTGGATTGTAGCCTTAAGCGCATCCCGACTGCCGCTGACCAGCTTTTGAAGCCTCGGCGACAGGCCCGAAAGGTCCAGCTCATCGATCGACAGCGTGACCCCCTGGCGCAGGAAATCAAGGCTCAGCTCAGCACCCTCGATCGCGTTTTGCAAAGACCCCAAGCGCTGCTCAAATGCGGACATGACTGCATCATCTATCGTCTCCGCGTTCTGCAGGTAGTCCGACAGCTCCTCCAGAACGGAAACCTGTTCACGCGCCAGGCTTTCCAGAACGGTATCCCCCGCCCCTTCAGCATCGGCCACACCCGCCAGCCGGTCAGCCTCAATGCGGATCTTGGCGGCTTCCCGCTGCGCATCCACCAGGCTACCCGCCCGCGAAGCCGCGAGATCCAGATAGCGGCGGGCGACGCCGCCATAAGCCTTTGCCGCATCCCGATCGCCGCCTTGCGCCGCGGCAGCCAGACGCTCCATCTCGGCACGCACGGCCGCGATCTGATCGCCGGCATCCAGCAGCGATGCAGAACCAAAGGTCAAATCATCCTGCAGACCCCGCAGGCTGTCGCCCACCCGGCCCCACTCCTGCGCCGACCGCGCCGCCTCGCTGACGGCGCTCTGCGCGCTGGCCAGCATCGCCGCAACGCCGTCGCTGACCCCGGCAACCATGCCAACCATCGCAGTGCTGAGGTTCTCGACTGACGGCAAAACGCCATCCAACGCGCCCCACATCTGGATCAGCTCTGCATAAAGCTCACGGCTCGCTTCAGAATTCAGATCCAGCGCATCGACGATCGCCCGGAATTCAGCGCGCGTCTTCGGCATCTCCACGCCCAGATCGGCGAACTGATCCTCCAGCCGCTCAAGAATGACCGCATTGCGTTCTGCCTCGCTATAGAAGGCACCCCAATATCCCATGATCGCCGTGCTGAAAGAGTCCGATCCACCGAATTGGTCAATCAGGTGAGACGCCGCATCACCGCCCAAGATCGAGGCGCCAAAGGCGGACTGTCCGAGCAGGCCGAATGCGTCATTTGCTGACTGCAGGCTGGTCGCAAGACGAGTCAGCGTCTCCACGGCATCTTCACCCGCCCGCGCGACTTCATTCTCCCCAAGGATCAGATCTGCCATAGAGGCTGCGGTTTTCTGGATCTGCTCAGCCAGCGCTTGCTGGATCTCTGCCTCGCTCTTACCGTTGGTCCACAGCGAGAATACGACCTGATCCATTTCCTCCAAACCATCAGTGCTGAGGTTCAGCGTGGCGGAGAGTTCCAAGACAGACTGAGCCGCGGCCTTCATGGAGCTGTCCAGAGCTTCGGCCATCTCCTCCGGGATCGACTTATGCACCCACTTGTCGCTACGGAACACGCCGCCCTTGTAGAAGTCGAACATGCGCCCGCCGTCCAGGCCGCGGTGCGACAGGTGCGCGTCAATACCGCTGCCGCGGTACTCGCGCGAAAACCCTTTGGCCAAAACCGCGACGCCACCCGCGATAATGCCAAGCGCGGGCAGCGCGGCGCCGAGCGCGCCCCAGCCCGCAGATGCACCGGTCACCAACCCACCGAGGTTGGCGAAGCTGGCGCCGAGGCCCCCGCCGCTCAGGATGCCGCCAAGGCCAGAAGCAATCCCAGAAACCGCGCCGCCACCGGTCAGCAGGTTTGCCCCGCCCCCCAGCAGGTTCAGCAGGCCGCCACCGCCGCCAGCCGCGCTTGCAACCTGCGCGACACCACCGGCGCCACCGCCCAGCAACAGCTGATCCAAACCCAGCACACTGGTGATTGAACCGATGATCGGCAGCACGATTTTCGAATGCGCAAACTGGTACGCAATATCGCGCAGCATACCTTGGATCGTGTCGGTCAGGCTGCCGCCTTCAAACGCCGTGCGGGTGATTTCCTCAGACCAGCGCCGCTGCATTTCCTGCACGCGACCCATGGCATCTTCGGCCTCTTCCAGATCCACCACCTGATCGGCCAGCAGGCTGATCTGCTTTTCTGTCAGCACCTCGGCATCCTTGCCCAGCCGCTGCTGCACAAGGAACACCGCCTGCAGCTTCTTGCGCTGATCTTCGGTCACACCGATCAGGGACCGGCGCCGCTGCAGTTCCTTCTGCAGTTGAGACAGCGCGCTTTTCGAGGCCGCGCCTCCAGCGGCGCTGACCTTGTTCAGGGTCGACAACCGGGCCTGATATTCGGCGGTCAGCCGCTGCTCCTGCTCATATTGCTGGACCTTACGGTTCAGACCTTCCTCAACCACCCGGCGCTGGCCGTCCGCCATCTCATTGAGCGGCGGCAGCGCGGCCTCCAACTCTGCGCGGTACTTGGCGACATTGGCAGTCAGTTCAGATCCGCCGCCCGAAAGCGCGGCAATGCCCGCTTTCAAACCCGCGATTTTGACCTCAGCGCCAGCAATCGCTCCCGGCAACCCAGCCAGGAAGCCCTTTACAGCTGCCGCTTGCGCCGCGGCTTCGTTCAGCGAGCTGGCGAGGTTGTCACTCTGATCCGAGGCATCACCGGCATTTGTCGACGACTCGCCCAGTTCCGCCGCCGCCCGGCCCGCGGCGGTGGAAGCGGCGTCCAGCCGCGACTCAGCCAAGGCAAGCTGCGCGGAAAGCGCCTCAACCGCCTGCTGCGCCTCCACGATTTCACTGGACTGAAAAAAGCCCGAACCGATGACGCCGAGGAACTTTGAAGAGTGCAGCTGCGCCTGCGCCGCCTCCAATGCCTCGCGAACCGCATCACGCGCCTGCTCAGCGGCTTGGCGCATTGCTTCGGCATTTTTCGCCGTCATGTTCGCATAAAAGCGATTTGTCGTGCTTTCCAGAATCTCATGGGCACCGGACAGCTCGCGAATAGCCGTGTCGAACTCTGCCGCGGCCCTGCGCGTTGCTGCAAAGTCGGTTGCCACAGTCGCGGTGACAGCCGCCACCGCCGCCAACCCAGCCACCGCCAGCCCCAAGGGCGAGACCAGCCCCGCAAGCACCCCAACCAGCGGCGCCCCGAGTTTCAGCACCAGCCCAAACCCAAGCGCCACCGGGCCGAGGCCTGCCGCCAGGGCGGCGCTGGACGCAATCAGCTCTTTGCTGTCAGTGCTCAGGTCATTGAACCATTCGGCGATACCCGCCGCCTTGTCGCTGATACCCTCCAGCGTCGGCGCCAGCGCCACGGTCAGCTGATTGGCAATGCCGCGGCTCACCAGGCCAAGGCGCGAAATCGCGTCGTTCGCGATCTCGATCTGATCCGCATCGACCTCCGAAACAGCAACGCCGAAACGCGCCACATCGTCCGCCGCCACGCGCAGCGCAGATACGTCGATCCGCGAAAACACCAGGCCCGCCCGGCTGCCGAACAGATCCGAGGCCGCGGCTGCGCGTTCTGCCTCTGGCACATAGCGCGCCAGTGCGCCCTGAATGCGCTCCAGCCGTTCATCCAGCGGCAGGCGCAGCAGCTCCCCCGCCGACAGGTTCAACCGGTCCAGGGTCTTTGCAGCCGCCCCCTGCCCGCTCGACGCCTGGCTCAGCCGCTTGGTGAACTGCAGGGTGGCCTGCTCAGCCTCCCCCATCGAGACGCCGGCCAAATCCGCCGCGCGCTGAAGCACCTGCACAGATTTCACAGAGGTATCCAGAGACTGCGCCATTTTGGCCTGTGAATCGATGATCGACAGGCTGGATTTGACCATGGCCCCCGCAGCCCCGGCGATCGGCAGAGACAGGCCCAAGGTCAGACGGCGCCCCTGCCGCTCCGCCACGTCGCCCATACGCACCATGCCGCGCTGGACCTTGCCCATGGTCGCGATGCCGCGCTTTGCGCCGCTGTCGAATGCCGCTGTGTCGAGGGACAAAAGCCCCCGCAGAGCGCCGATGATTGCACTCATCTGCTCAACCTTTTTTGCTATTGAGGGCTTGCCCCAGAAGGAACTGATGCAGCCGGGCCGTAGCCGCTTTTCCGCTCAGGGCGCCGGTCTTCTTGTCACCCTTGGATTCGGTCAAATCCGGCATCTTGTTCGGGCTGTGAAAGGCGAATTTGAACAGGATGCCCAGTTCTTGATTAAGCACCCGCTGCGCCTTGAACTCCTCACTCTTGGCCTTGAGGCGAGCGCGGGTGATCAGGTCGTATTCCCGCAAGGAGGCGTCCCAGAAGTCGCCGTGGTGCAAACCCAGCTCGCACCACGACGACAGGAGGGACGCCCAGTCTAGGCGCTCGCGGGCGGCTCCGCCTTTCCCGGCCCGGCGCCCTCCGGATCAGCGGCAGCCGCGTTCGCGGCGGCGGCCGCCGCCTCAACGGCCTTCTTGACCTCCGGGAAGGCCGCGTTGATCGCCTCGGAAAGGGGCGGCATCAGTTTGCGGTAGCCACCGGCCTCATCGATCAAATCCAGCGCTGCGTCATGGTCAACGCCCTTGCCGTCATCCAAGACTGCAGCAAGCACGCCAGCAACCAGCGTGACGCCGCCAGCGCCCACCAGCACATCCTCCAGGATGTCATTGAAAGCGCATCCGCCCCGCTCTTCCTCTAGGCGCAGCAGGGCGCGGGTGCTGAATTTGAGCTTGTAGGTTTTCTTGCCCACCTTGTGAGAGACGGTACTGATCATGGCAGTGCCGTCCCTTCTGTCCAGGTCACAGCGCCCTGCGTGCGCATGTTGATCGGGAATTCCATGTCCCCCTCAACATCCTGCTCGCCGCCGCCGCCGACCTGGCACAGCGCGCCCCATTCGAACACATCGCCGGTGGATTGGGTTTCGGTGTTCACGGGAAAAGTGACACGGAACAGCACCGGCGAGGTATCCGGACGGGCTTCCATTGCTTTGGCCGCCTTGTACGCCTCAGTGGTGTAGAGGCAATTGATTGCCGCCTCCGAAACGTCGATCATACCGCGCCCGTAGCGGTGGCGGCGATCAGTGACGTTCAGGGTGGTGCGCTTGCGCCATTCCGGAGTTTCGTCCGGAATGACGACATTCTTTGCCTCCGGCACTTCCTGCCAGCTGGTGCCACCGTCCAGAGAATACTCCAGCGTGACTTCATCGATACCGACAACCATTCCAGTCATCAGACAATCCTTTCAGTTTTGGATGAAAGGCCGGGAACCGGCCAGGGATCAGGCGCGGTAGCGCACCTGGAAATCCAGCATTTGCAGCCGGACAACATCGTCGCCGGAACCGGTTGAACCGTCCCGGCGGGAAATTTCTCTGCAGCGGATCACGGATTGCCCGCGAAACCCTGTCAGAAGGTCAGTAACTTGGCGGGCCAGCGGGATGATCGCGCCATAGCTGTCGGCGGAGATATTGACCTGAACCCGCGCCGTTTCATTTCCCGATCTGCTCTTGAGCGTGTAGCTGGTGACGTTGCTGATCCGCTGCAGCGTGATACGGGGAAAGCCGACGTTTTGGCTGAAGAAACCCCAGACAACAGGATGTCCCAGCGTCTTCAGCACGTCTTTCAGTTCGCGCTCCATCATGCGTCACCCGCTTTCGCTGCCCTGCGGGCGGCGCGCTCGACGGCCTTCTCGATCTCCGCCCAGATCTCCTGCCGCAGTATCTGGAGCATCAGCGCCCGGTTCGCGTCCCAGGCCGGGCGCATGAACGGCTCCGCCATACCGGCGCCGACGAATTTGCCGGACTTGTGAAAACGCTCGCCGGTGCCGAACTCAATCAGATGCGCGTGCGGCGCGTGGGAGCCATCCTGTTGTACCGGCCCGACATAGAGCGAGACCTTGCTGCGCGTCTGATCCCCCCGTGCGCGCCCCTTTTGGCGGGGCGACAGCTTGCTGGTGATGGCGATGTTGAAGGCCGACCCTTCTGCACTGCGCTTTACCGGCTGCAGGGACTTCTTCATGGCCCGCCGCCCGATCCCCTTGGAGGTGCCCCGCGCAAACTGCGCCAGCGCGCGCTCGATATCGCCCGCACCTTCAATCTTCAGCTTCATCGACACATCACACCTCCGGCTGAGAGATCCGCCAGGCCGTGATTTCCAGCCGGTCGCGGTATCCGATTTCCTTCACCCCGGTGATCCGCCAGTCATCACCCTGAAACCGCAGCCGGAACGCCCCGGTGATGGCCGCAAGCTTCGCGGTCCAAAGCACCTGAAACCGCGCATCGGTTTTCTGCTCGACTGCAGCCGCGCGCAGCCGCTCGCCATCGCTGACCGGCTGATAGGATGCCCAGGGATTTGCATATGCCGACCACCCGGCCGCGAGCTGTTCGCCTGCGTCGTTTTCCTCAAAAGCCGCCTCCAGAATGACAATGCGCCGATCACGCTGCGCGATACGCATCACCGCCACCAGGCTTTGAAATTCGCGACAAGCCGCCCGATTGACAGCGGCACCTCGACCGGCGCCCCCTCAAACACAACCGGCTCGCGCGCCTTATAGAGATGCGCGGCGAACAGCAGCACGGCGTGGCAGATCGGCTTGGGCACGTCACCCGCCGAGGCGCCATAGCCAGCCACATATTCGACCCGCAACGGCGCGCGGAGCAGGCCAGGCCGCGGCCAGGGCGCGGACGGCGCGACGCGAAACCTGCCCTCTTCCTCGAACAGCTCGATCGAGGCTGCGGGCACCGCCTCCCAACCTCCAGCCGACGTGAACACTTCGACACCGGCCACGCTGGACACCGGAGACAGGAACAGCTCCACCGCCCGCCCCTGCGCCGGCACTGCCGCAAATGTCTCGCGCCAGGTCTGGCTGATCAGCGCCCGCCCCAGCTCGCCATCGGCGCCGTCGAACTGCGCAACCGCCGTATCGAGGCAATGCTGCAGATACTCATCATCATCACCCGGCTCACGGCGCATATGCGCCCGGAATTCGGCAAGCTCCACCGGCGCAACCGCAGGCGGGCTGATAAGGGTCAGGGCCATGGGGCGATCCTCCGGAGGTCTGCACCGCAGCAGCGCTCAGCTGCCGCGGCTTGGTTCAGGCTTTCGATTTGCGTGCAGGCTTGGCTGTGGCCTCGGTGGCCTCGGTGGCCTCGGTGGCCTCGGTGGCCTCGGTGGCCTCGGTGGCCTCGGTGGCCTCGGTGGCCTCGGTGGCCTCGGTGGCCTCGGTGGCCTCGGAACGAGGTGCAGGCGACTGCGCCTCCGCGTCAACCAGCTCGGCATACTGCGCGCGGATCAGGTCGCGGCCCAGCTCATCGGCGACAGTGGGGGTTTGGCCGACGGTGAAGCTGCCGAATGGACCGGCGCAATTGGTGGTGATCTTGATCTTCATGGGGAAGCCCTCGGGAAAAGGAAGGGGGTGGCGGCCCCGAGCGGGACCGCCGCGTCAAAGCCGGTTCAGGCCGCTGCCATCTGCAGCGTCTTGATGGCCTTGGTCTGCGCCGGGGCACCATCAACGCGATGAACGCCCATGATGCCGAGGTTCGGAAAGAACTTCTCGCGCGCCACGCCGATCAGCGGGTTGCCGACCTTGCGGACGTAGTATTCCGAGAAGTCGCCATAAGCGATCGGCTTGGCGTTTGCCCCGATCTGCGCCATCGCCTGGTTGAAGGATACCGGCTTGTTGTTCAGCGTGGCCGGCACACCTTTGGTCACGTCGCCATCGGACCAGATGTAGCGCCCGTTCGTGTCCTTCAGCTTGCGCAGCGCCTTCACGGTCTGGTCATGCATCTGGAAACGCACCTTCGGGCCGCCGCGGTAAGCCGGATCCACCGAATGCTCCAGGTCCATGATTTCATCAAAGGTCAGCGCTGACGCCGCGGCGGCAGAGTGCCCCACCGGCGCACCAGTTACAAATCCCAGCGGCTCATTTGTGCCGGAACCAACCGTCAGCCATTTGTTGCCCTTGCGGCCGATGCGTTCCCCGATCAGCTTGGCCAGCAGCGCCTCAAAACCAAAGGAGGAATCCTGCGCCAGCTCAAAGGACCATTTGATCCAGGGCGTCACCAGCGCATAGGCCAGCAGCGAGGTCTTCGCCAGGACGATATCGCCGGAGTCGTCATCCACACCCTCATCGCCCTCGGTATGCGGGTTCGCTTCCTCGGCGGTGTCATCGACTTTCGGAAGATCGAAGGGCGCACCGTTGGACAGATTGATTTCAGTGGCGATATTGCTGTCCATCATCGGGCCATGCGCCGCGGCGGCGATGTTGATCGAATTGGCCAGCGTGGTCGGCACGAGGATGCCGCCGTTGGCGCCGGTGCCGGTGGTCTGGGTCCGGATCTCGCGGAAACCGGAACGCAGCGCGTCGCGGGCCTCTTTGCCAAGTTCAGACAGATCCGCCCCGGAAGCCAGATACTGACGGAACGCCTCGCGGTATTCGTCGCTGACATTATCGCCGGGTGCATGGGTGCGGTCTTCCTGGCCGGGGCGGCGCTCCTCGCGCTCTTCACGCTCGCGCTGCTCGCGACGCTGCTCTTCTTCCTGCGCAGCCTTATAGGCGCGCTCTTCGCGGTCGGCCTCTTTCACCAGGTCGTCATACTGGTCCATCATCGCATCGAACTTTTCGTTCGCCGCGCGCGCCTCGTCCGTCGGCGTCTTATCGGTGATGCCGTCCCGGATGCCGGTGGCCTCGGTCAGCAGTTTCTGCGCCTTATCGCGCAGCTCCTTGATCTTCGACATGTCAAACCCTTTCGGTTGTCTGGAAACTGCGCTTGCCCAAGGCGCGGAGTTGCTGGGCGGGGCCGGTCAGGCCAGGCCGGACAGACGCGCGCGCATCTGCATCTGGCGGCGATAGAAATCACTGTCGCCACCCAAGGCCGCGGTCTTTGACCGCAGCCCGATTTCGGTGCCGTCATAGGCAGGGTCCGTCACGATCGAGACGTCGAACAACTGAACGGAATGGATCGTGCGCAGGGCATGATCGCCGGTCTCGTCCCAGGTCTCTTTCTCGGCGATGAAGGCAAAGCTCATCTTGGACATGTCGCCCCGCTTCATCTTCGGCAGGATCCGCTGCACGTCCGGATCGGACGGGTCGAGCGCGGTATCCACCCGCAGGCCGCGCTGATCCTCCGCCAGCGTCAGCGTGCCGGACGAGGTGCGCGCCAGCGGCAAGCCCACGTGATCCACCAGAAAGGTCACGTCATCACCGCGGGTCAACGCCTCGGAAAAGGCGCCGCGCTCGATCACCTCAGCCCAGCCCCAGCGGTCCAGCGGGCCGATCTCCGCCCGCTCACCGAAGATGGCGGCGTAGCCGGTGACATTGATCAGGTCGCCCCCATCGTCGGCGTCACGCAACTCGATGGGCGCGAAGGCGCAGAAACGCACCTCGCGTTGCGGGTCGCTCATGGCGGCCTCCTCTCAGTCTGTGTCGGTTTCCTGTTCCGCCGCGCCCTCATCGGGTTCGGCGTCATCGTCAGGAGCAGGCTCTGCCGCCCCCTTGGCAAAGGCCTTGCCCGCCAGTTCGATCGGGACCGTGGCACCCTGCACCAGCAGCGTATCACCGCCCGGCAGCGGCGCCCGGTTCTCCAGCGCGCGGCCTTCGTTCGGGGTCATCAGGCCGTTCTGGATCGCCTTTACGATCGCCTCGATCCGGGTCTTGAAGTCGCCGCGCATGATGCCGTCGAGATTCAGCTTGACGTAGCGCTTGGCCCCGCGCCCGAAGATCTTCAGCGTCAGCTCCTGCTCGAACTTCTTCACCCAGCGCCGCAGCGTGTGCTTCACCAGGTGCAAATCCTGATGCTCGATGTTGTTGTAATTGCCCTTGCTCAGCTCCTGCAGAAACACCGGAGGCAGCTGGTAGATCCGCGCCACCTGCCCAACCGCAAACACCTGCACTGGCGTCAGCTGCATCTTCTCCGGATCATCGCCAAGGCGCACCAGATCATGGCCGCTCGGGATCGGCAGCACCGGCTTGCCCTCCTCGGCCGACCGGCGAGTTACCTTCATTAGGTCCGCCGCCGCCCGCATCATTTCCTTGGCCGCCGTGAAGGGGCCTTTCAGCACGTAGGGCGGCACACCGTTCTTGCCGAACACCGTCAGCGCGTAGCGGTTGGCGTTCAGCCCCTGCCGGATCGCGCTGGCGCAGGTCATCACCGGATTGTGGTGGCCCACGTGGTCCGGATTCAGCAGAAACGCGATGTCAATCACGTCCTTTCCCGCGTAGGTCTTTACCTTCCCCGAAGGCTCCCGGTAGTCGTAGAACAGCCGCCCCTTCACCTTCCGCACGGTGGTGCGGTCGTATTCCATCGGAAACAGGTTCACCGCCTTGCCGCCCCGCCGCTCGACATAGGTGTAAGCCCGCCCGGGCCCGAACACTTCCGCAAAGAAAGTCTCCCGCCAGGCAAAGCTGGTTGTGCTGTCATTGACTGCCGCGCCCAGCACATCGGCCACGCCACCGCTCACCTTCTTGTCGCCGCCCGGCTCGCCGGTCTTCTCGAACACCTCGACCGGCAATCCCGCCATGGCCGCCGACAGGAAGTTGATCGCAGCCCAAACGCCGGGCAGCGACAGCGCCTCTTTCATGGTGACACCTTCGGTCACCTCTCCGCTCAGCACTTCCGCGATCGTGGCCTCGCCGCTGTCCACGACCACCTGCGCCCGGTCTTCCACGGGTGCCGCTGCCTGCGCCGCCGTGCCGCGCCGGAAAATTCCCGTCAGTCCCAAAGTGTGTCCTCCAGCGAGTAATCATCATCCGCCCAGGGCGATTGTTCCTGCTGGCCACGTTCCCGGCACAGCGCCATGCCGACGGACATGCCGAGCGACACCATGCCGTCGATCCGCCCGTGCGCCTTTTCCTTGTCAAACATCCGGTGCCCCGTCCGGTTCTCGGCGTAGGTGACCGAGGCCGCCATACTGTCCAGCAGCGGGTTCTTCGCGACGGTCAGGCGGCCGTCATAGATCGCGTTCTCCAGCTTGTTGATCGAGTCTGGCATCCACAGGTAAATCTCGACCTCCTGCCCCGGGCTGGTCGGATCCGGCACCTTTTCCAGCACCCGCTTCTGAAACCCCTGCGGATGGATCTCGGTCGGCAGAACCAACCCCTTTTCCGTCAGGCTGTCCTTCAGCCGCTCCAGCCCGTACTGGTCACAGGCGATCACCTCCGGCTGATAGCGCGAGTTCAGATCCGCCAGCGCATCCGCCAGCCATGGGTATTTCAGCCGCTCACCCGGCACTGCTTCGATAAACGTCCTGTCCGCCCAGAGCTCATAAGGCGCCTGATCCCGCGCCGATCGGTCCAGCAGCGTATCCTTCGGCGTCCAGAACCATGTTTTCGAAACCAGCTTTTCCGCGTCCTTTGTGGCGTCCAGCACCCAGGTCAGCGTCAGCGCCGAGAAATCCCGCACCTGGCTGAGGTCGAGCCCGCCGAAACAGGGATAGCCCGCCTTGGTCAGCGCCACCGGGTCCACGTCGCCATGGCAGGCCGTCCAGGCTTCCCGCTTGATCGCCGCCTTCACCGATTGCGTCCACTGGCAGAAATGCAGCCGCGCGATGCCGTTGCGTTTGCCCGGCATCATCTTTGCCTGCTTCACCACCTCCCGCAGGTAGTCTTCCTCGATCGTCTCCCCCAGAAGCGGGTTCACCTTTGGCCAGCAGCTCGGGTCATTTTCCCAATCGTCGCCCTCGTCCAGCGAGCAGATGAAGGCAAAGGTGCTGTCATCTTCCTGCACGCCGGTCACCACGTTCACGCCGTGCTGATGCTCTTCCCAGCAGATCGACTTCTTGTCGGTGCCGGAGTTCGTCGCCATGCACAACAGCGGCTGCTTGCGGAACTTGAAGCCCCGTTCCAGCATGTCGATCACGTCCCGGTTCGGGTGCTCATGCACCTCGTCCGTCAGCGCGCAATGCGGACGCGGGCCCGACTGCGCCTTTTCCGCCGACAGCGGCTTGAACTTCCGCTTGTCTCCGCTCCGGCCCACATAGGTCATCTGCCACACCGGGTTTTCGCCCTGCTGTCCGACCCGGCGCTTCAGGGTCGGCGACTGGTCGACCATCGCCACCGCGTCCTGAAACAGGATGCCCGCCTGATCCTTCTTCGCCGCCGCCGCATAGACCTCAGCCCGAGGCTCCCCGTCCGCCACCAGCATGTAAAGACCGATGCCGCCGAGCATCGGCGATTTGCCGTTGCCCTTGCCCTCTTCGTCATAGAAGCGCTTGAACCTGCGCAGCCAGGCACGGTGCGTGGTGCTGTACTTCTTCCACCCGAACAGCGAGCCGATGCGAAACGCCTGGCTCGGGTGCAGGTGAAACGGTTTGCCCTCGAACTGCCCGCCGTTCAGCCGCAGCACCTCGGGAAAGAAGTTGATCGCCCGCTTCGCGGCCGCCAGATCCCATTTCAGGCCGCGCTTCGGCCCCTCAACCAGATCGCGCAGATGCCGCGCCGCCGCCGCTCGGACATAGGGCCCCGCCACGATCTCCCCAGCCACTACGTCCTGCGCCCAGGCTGTCACCGGATCATCCTCGTAGGCGACCGGTTCACCCGCATCGGTCACGTCAGATAGCTCTCCGGCCCGTTCGGGTCTGGGAAGTTGAACCCCATCTGCCCGCCGCCGGACAGCCCCCGCTCCGCCGCAGGCGTCATGCCAAAGTCATTGGCCAGCGCCCGGATCTGCCGGAAGGTCTCGTTGAGTTGGGCAACCTCCGGGCGCGCCTTCAGCTGCTTGCCGTTACGGGTCTCGCTCTCGTAGGTCTCGCCGGTTTCTTCCAGCTCCAGGGTCAACCGCTCATGCCGAACCACCGCGGCGCAGAGCTGGCGGAACATGAACACGTTGTGCGGCTTCAGCCGATCGACGGTTGGGTGGCACAGCGGCAGCGCAAGTCGATCGAAGGTCCAGCGCAGCTCACCCGTCAGCCCTTCTGGCCGCAGCTCCTCCAATCGGAGCCGGGCGCGCTCATCCAGATTGTGCAGCTGCCCCCCGTCTTCGGTTAGCGGCACAACCTTTTCTTCCGCTGGTTTCCGCCCCCGCATGACCCTACCTAACTCCTTCTCCAGTGTGGCTTTTTCTATCCAATTTCCACTTTGCGCACAGAAAGGTTCCCCCTCCGGTTTCCACCCGAAGCGGATTTTCTTGCGCCCCTCCCCCTCCCGTTCGGAACGGGTCGGCAACCCTACTCATTGGCCGGATGCATCGGATCCAGTGGCCAACCGTCCTCGCCACGCTCTTCCGAATAACCCCGCGTCTCCAGCCGCTGCTTGTTCTGATCGTGGTCATCCGGGCAGAGCGTCTGCAGATTATCCGGATCCAGAAACAGCGCCTTGTCCCCGCGATGCGGCACCAGGTGATCCACCACCAGGAAGCGCCGCCGCGGATTGGCCTGCTGATCGCCCGCCGAGGTCAGCGAGCCATCATTCACAATGCCGCGCCGGAGACACGCCCGGCACAGCGGTTCCCGCTCAAGATGCTGCGGGCGCAACCGCCGCCGCCAAGCCGAGAGGTTGTAGAGGTGGTGATACTCACTCCGGGCCGTCATACGCGAACCCCCAAAGCAAAATCGCCCGACAGTTTCCTGCGGGCGCAATCTGTGATGATGCATATTTAGTGGCACGCAGATGAGTTAGACGTCAAGCCAGATCTCAATCCACGCCACAGATTTAGAGAAGCGGTCTTCCCCAAGGCGCTTGGCAATACCTAGAAAATGAAGCTGTCAGCGGTTTGAAGTTCATCAATATTCACGTCTTCGACCAAGATCTCGACGTTACGGAACGCAACCAAGACATCAGAGCCAATCTGTGAGAGCTCCAAATCTTCAATTCCGCTTGCGCCCCGACCGATTTTTAAACGGTCGACACCTATCTCGAAATCCGAAACAGTGTCTGCCCCGTCTCCTTTGTTAAAAACAAACGTGTCGGCGCCGCGCCCACCAAACAACAGGTCATTACCCTTTTGGCCTGCAATCTTGTCGCCCCCTGCACCGCCTTTCAACATGTCGCTTCCCTTGCCGCCAAGGAGTACATCTCTTCCTTTGCCACCGTTCAGCGTGTCAGTACCGCCCCAACCTTTCAGTACATTTCGAGCATCATTCCCACCGATTACATTGTCCAACTCGTTACCGCTGCCATTAATCCGTGTAGAGCCGGAAAGCTGTAGGTCTTCGAGGTTGTTGCCGAGCGTCCAAGAGATCGTGCTGATGACCTTGTCTGATGGGTTAGGATCATTATCCCAGTAGGGTACATAGCTCTCCCTTACTACATCGCCCACATTATCGACGAAATAGGTATCCTGGCCATCACCCCCAACCATCGTGTCTCGACCTGTCCCACCATTTAGCGAATTTCCACCAGATCCGCCCTCCAGATAGTCATTCCCTCTACCACCAGAAAGAAAGTTGAAGTCGTTAGAGCTCCAAGTGTCCAGTTCATCGTTACCGCTGCCACCAATGAGTGTGTTCGAATCGAACCCACCATTAAGAGTATCGTTGCCTGAACCTCCGTAAATTACATTGGGGTGTAAAACCGCGCCATTGAGCTCATCATTGCCACCCAAGCCCTTCACGTAAAGCGTCCTTGAATAAGGGAGCTCGTTGCTCATCTCGATACGATTGTCTTTTTCCGTCCCGACATAGTCAAAAGTTGGCATGGTAGGCCCGATCCATCTAAAAATTAAAACTTATGAGAACATGCCGGGGCAAAGATTCGCTCTGGCGTTGCAAGGTTAGGGTTTTGGTTGAGGCGCCGCAACCGAATAGTGCGGAGTAGATCTGATCCCGCCCACGACACAATCTGGTACCGGTATTTTCCCAAGCATACCCCACTACACTTTGCTAGGATCGCGAGAACTGCATCCTGTCTAGCCCCTCCGCCAACACTCTCTGCACAGTTGATACGTTTGCACCACAGACGGACCAACCATGGCTTCGAAGCACATCAGTGGCTGTTTTATCCTCTAGGCAAATCATATCCACTAGCCGTCGCGTCATGATTGTCGTGCGTGCCCCTCGCTTAGATGGGCGTACCCGTCGAATTAGCATAGCCGCCCCGTCTCCAATCTGACGACGCAAGCGGCCAATCTCTTCCCGGTCGCGCAGAACCGCGTCCATGAATGCGCCGCCCTGCCCGCTGCCGCCCGACCGCACCGCTTCGATCGAGGAGCATTGCAGACCTGCGCAAGCATGACGCTCAACCAGATCGCGGTAGTGACGGCCCATAGCCACCTGCCCCGGTGTGAATGGCGCTGGCCGCTTGCGACGGGCAGCGCTAGCCGCCATCACGTCAAACGTGTCAGCGCAACGCATGGCTGACCTGCCGCGATACCCCGATGGCGCCGCTTGGAACTCATTTTCCCCTGCCGGATAGAGGCTCACCGGCTGGAACACTTGAAACGGGCCGCGGGCCGGAGCCTCAGGGATTTCATCCCCGCAGACGCTCGGCACTTGGCCACGTGCTTTCACCGCCTCGATACGTGCCGCCTCTTCCTCGGCCCGCGCTGCACGCGCGGCCAGGTACGCCGCCACCGGTTTCAGATCTGCGCCACCATCCGGCGCGACGATTACGACGTGTTCAGTCATGCGCAGCCACCGCCTCCACTATCCGTTTGCAGCGGTCAAGCGCCGCGTTTCGCCTCGCACGAAACTCCCGTTCAGTATCCGCAACGATAGAGCCACGGGCGGCCTGTTCGTCTTGCTTCTGCAGCCGTTGCCGAGCCTCAACCGCCCGCTCGCGAATTCCGCGCAGGTCATATTCCTTCGGCCAGCAGCGGTTCTTGCGCAAAAAGGACAGCAGCTCCGGCCCCCAATCCTCCGCCATAGCTGCCCGCCCGATCGCGCTGGCGAAAACGGCCCGCATCAACGGCGACGCGCTGTCTGCGGGCGGCTGGATCTCCGCCGCCCAGGTCAAGAGTTTCGCCGCGATCGGAAAACGGGTGCCATCACGACCGCCCGGGCGAGCGGCCGCCTGTTCGGCCAGCGCATCCAGGTTCATCTCGCTCATGTAGGAGAGCCGTCCGCACAGATCATCAATCATCGCTTCAAACTGCGCCGCAGTTACGCCAGTGGGCCGCGCCAGCCCCAACCGCTGCAGCGGCTCGACCAGACGCTGCCTGACCCGGCGCTCTGCGTCCGCCTGCTCTTTACTGCTCATCGCCCATTTCCCCTTCTTTCTCAGCAACGACACGTTTTCCTCAAACCCCCACCTCGCGGCACCCCCAGTAAGGTGTTCTGTATTCTTCTGTTTTTTATTGTCCTGTCCTGTAGGGCAATTTCACCAAAAGACCTGAAATCGTACTGAAATCAGGTGAAATCATTTCACTTCATTTCAGATGGATTCCACTTCCGCGCGGCACTGATCGGCGTCACATCCCCGGTGTAGCCCAGCACCTCGACCATCGCCGCCCGCACGTTGTCCGGCGTGATGTACAACTCGGAGTGCTCGAAGTGCTCCGCCAGCGCCGTGATCGCGCGATCATCCTTGATGATGTGATCAGGCACGCCCATCTCCGCCATCTTCTTGCGGATCTTGTGCTTCTTGAGCGCCAGCCGCCCCGCCTCGCGCGCGGCATCCCGCCCTCGCTTGCGCTTGTACATGTCCTGGGCGATCTCCTCGATCAGACCAGGATGACCGAGGCGCACCTCCGCCTCACCCGAGCGCGGATCCTCGACGAGCACAGTCACCCAGCCATGCAGCACCGTCTCGCGGACCTCCTGCCATTCGCTGACAGATCGGAACCGGGCCATGTCGGCCAGCTCGAGGTCATCCGTCGGCAGCGTGCCCGCCGGATCCTGCCGCATCGCCTCCGACCACAGGATCAACGCGGTTCCGATGTCCGCCCGCCTGCCGGTCATGACGCATTTGCTCAGGAATCGCGACGACAGGAACTTGTGCCCGTAGAAGGGAAACCAGTCGTGCGAGGACAAGGTTTCCCCGCGCTGCAATGGCCAGGTATCAGGCGTCCGCCCGTCCAGACCGTCAACCACGTCTTTCACAGCCCTACCTCCAGATCACTCGGCCCGCCTCCGTCCAGGACGAAGACCGGCTTGTTCATTTCCAACGCCAGGAACGCCGCCTGCCAAACTCCAGCAGACTGCTGCCAGCCCGGTAGCATCGGCACGATGACCAGGTCGGCATGGCGCACCGCGCCTGTGGGTTCCTCGACCGCCAGACCGGCTTCCGACGCCATGAAGGCCGGAGACAGCGGCAGCACGCCGACCCGCGCCAACATCACCATCCAGGCAACGGCGAGATCTGCGGCCAACACCGGCCCTCCATCGAACCCCGCATAGGGCGTGGCGAGGCAGGCGAGCTTGCCCGCCGCTCTCGAAGCCACATCCGCCAGTAAAGCACCCTCATGCAGCAAGGCAGCGCCCTCAGCGCGTTCGCGCAGGCGCTGCCAGTTGTGCGGGCCCGAGAAATCAAGCATGCACCACCCCCGCCAGAAAGGGGGCGCACAGCAGGGAGGCCACCGTGCGCCCAAGGTCCACAGGGAGGTGTTTGGGGGCCACTCGCAGGCGCGCCTGCCCCCTGTCGGCGCTCAGGCAAAGGGACATGGCGGCCCCGCCTGCGGTGTTCTTCAAGATAGTCCTGGTAACGATCATGCCGCCTCCCCCAACTCCTTGCCGAAGAACACGGCCGCGCCGGGATCGGTCAGCATCACCAGCAGCGCGATATGGCTTGCAGGAGCGGTCACCGCGCCCCACCAGTTAAGTGCGGTCTGGAAACTGACATCGCAGAATAGCGCAACCTCACGCGGGCTGCGGAACCGGGCGCGGAAATAGGCTGACCATAGTTCGGGCGCCTGGGCTTTCAGCGCGTAGGGGTCAAACTGATTTGACCAAGACTTTGCCCCCGCGTCCGCGGCATACTGCTGGCATGAGACATCATTGTTTACGATCAGGGTCAGGCTGGGGCGCGTCATGCGGCAACCTCGCCATTCGCTGGAGGGGGATTGGCGGACATATAGCGGCGGATCTTGTCGACAGTATGGAGCGTCGGACTAGATTGCCCATCGTTCCATGCCTGCCACTGGCTCCAATTTGCGCCGATTGATTGTCTCAGGACATACTGCGGGCTCCGCCCAACAGCTTCGGCATAAGCCGCCATCTCATCAAGAAACTGTTTCATGCCCCCTTCTGGGGTTTATTTACCCCATTAGTCAAGGGTATTTTTACGCCATGCGCTCTAACCATAATTGGGGTAATTTACCCCACATGCAACAGACGTTCAGAGACGCATTCATTGCGGCGATACAAACAACAGGCAAGTCAATGCGTCAGGTCGCCCGCGACGCGGGTGTGTCCTATGAACAGCTGAAAAACCTCGCCCAGGGAAAAGCTAAATCGACCAATGTTGATGACGCAGTCCGCATAGCCGCCTCTTTCGGAACGACACTCGAAGGCTTTCTGGAAGGTCAAACAGAGCCAGTACCAGTTCCCACCATAGCCATAGCCGGCAAAGTCGGTGCCGGCGCACAGGTCCCTGTATTTGATGCCTACGAGAAAGGTGGAGGTCCTCAAGTTGAATGCCCGCCAGGCCTATCCCCGCACGGCATCGTCGCAGTTGAGGTTGAAGGCAACAGCATGGAACCTGTCTACTCAGCAGGGGATCTTCTGTTCTACACGCGCAACGGTCATGATGCGGTGGCATTTGAAGACATCGGCCATCGGTGCGTGTGCGAAGACGAAAACGGTATGGGCTGGGTCAAACAAGTTAAGGCTGGAGACGAACCCGGCCTTTTCCACCTAATCAGCCTGAACCCTGGCGCAAACAACATTTGGAACATTCGCCTAAAGTGGGCTGCCCGGGTTAGACTACATTGGCCTGCGGAACTCTCCATAAAGAGATGATTTAGCGGTAGGTTCTCTCTCGGCCCAGTACAGTTGGCGTATTTCTACCACTGACGTCTTCAAGTGCTCTTCCAAGACTTCATTCTCCACTCCGTATCGAGCCTAAAATCTCCACAACTCGTATACAGCATTATTGCCCCCAGAGACAAAAACCGAGAGACACCGACCGCTGAATGCGTTAGGAACGACACGCATCAACCATAAGACGATTAACGGAAAAGTAATGAAAAAAGTTACAGCGGTCATGACGACCATATTTACGATTGTCACTCTCTCAGCTTGCGCACAGAAACCGGAGGCAATCCAAGCCTCCTACATTTCACCAACTACCTATCAAAGCTGGAATTGTTCGCAACTTTCAGCAGAGGCCACCCGTATCGACAGCGCGCTCAAAACAGCTTCCGAGCAACAAACGAAAGCGCGCCAAAACGACACTGTGGGTGTTATCTTCCTAGGCCTGCCTGTTTCCTCACTATCGGGTAGCAACGTCGCACCTCAGATCGCCGACCTTAAAGGCCGGAAGGATGTGATTCAGCAGACACAAATCCGGCGAGGATGTATCAAGGCCTAGCGCATAAGAACTGTCTCACCAGTGAAACCCGGCCTCGTGCCGGGTTTTTCATTCCACTAAGCAGCAAAGCTCTGGTCCCTCCCTTGAACCTCGGCGCAAAGAAAATAGGGTTTATTTACCCCAAACGTATTGACAGGGGTTAATTTACCCCATTATCAGTACTCCATCAACCGATGGAGGATTGAATGCAAGACATGACAAACACTGCACGCCAGATCGTCGGCTCGCCGGAAGACTATCTGGACGATACCCGCCTGTTCACCCAGGCATGGGCCACGATGAAGGCTGCACGCGGCCAAGGGTTCGACCCGGCCCGCCTGCGCGCAGCTCATCTGATCGACCGGCCCGAACCCGCTCCGGAACCCACCGAGCAGACCCTTGCGCGCGTCGGAGCCAAGGTGCGCGCGCTCATCGCGGAGAAGAACATCCCGGTGCCGCACCGCGATGCAGCCTGACCGCACACCGGCTCGCGCCTGTCCGACCACCTGCGCAACGCCAAGCCGCAGTGTCCGGACGCACCCGCGGGCCCCACCCCAGCTGAAATAGCCGAGTAGCGGCGCGTGATGGAGGATTGACGCGCCGCTTTTCTTTGAGGTTTCGCGCCGGTCTTGCGGCGCGGATCAGCGCGGGCGGCGCAATCCTCCATTCCATCCGTCGCCCGCGACCAACCAAGGACAGGACACCGATGCCGTCGACGCCACAGGAAATCTACGCCGCTGCCCGCGCTCTGCGCGCCCGCTGCCGGTTTGGCCAGGCGATGCTGCTGCAAAAATTGGGCGGTAAGTTCACGCCGGAAAGCACCGATCCGAGTGACCGGTTCGACTTCATGGAGACACGCTGGCGCATCTCGCTTCTGGGACTCTCAGCCTGTGGCAGCGACATGCCAACGGCACTGGATGCTTGGCTCTGTGCTGCGCAGATCCGCCACACCCTCGACGGCACTCGCCGCGCAACCGACGGTCGGCCGGACTGCCCGTACAATGGCGCGCCGCCGCTGCCGCCATTAACCAGCCACCATCCCAAGGTCAGTTGAAACCGACATCTCGACCTACCGGCCATTTCGAACACGCGGGCTTTGCCGCCCGCTCCGCCGGGGCGCGGCATACAGGCCAACACTCACACTACCGCGCCGCGCCCCATGATCCGAAGAAAGGCAGACTGATGATCGCCGCAGCAAAGCCCCGCTTTGAAGACATGCCGCCCTCCACGCAGGCTGGCATTCTGTGCAACGACCCACGGTTCCAAACATTTGCCGCGGTGCGAAGCGGCTATCCCGGCGGTCAGTTCATCGCCAGCGCGACGGCCGAGTACGTGCGCCTGATCTGCGGCGCGAACAGCCGGGGCGCGCTGAATACCAACCCGGCCGCAGCGGAGCGCTTTGCAGCACTGCGGACCGAGTTCGACGCCTACACCGGCAAAATCTCCACCCCACGCCAATAGACGGAACACCCATGCCTTTGCCCGTTGAAACCCACGTCCGTGTACCGCCTACAGTTACACAAACGACATGCAGAACGCCCCGCAACCCTACTAACAAGGTTGAGCTTTTTGGGTTAACGGCGCTGTGGCTCCATTTCGCGGACGAGCTCGAATTACGCCGCCTCGCGAAACTGCACATACGCATACAGCAAAGGCAGCGCGCCTTGCGCGACCTGAACGAAGAGCGCCGCCAAATCATGCGCCGCTGCACCCGACGGATGCGCCGAGCACAGGGGAAGAACTGATTTCTCTCTTTGCGCCGCAATCGAGGCGCAATGGCGGAAACCAGGAGGCAAACATGGCAGCAACCACCTTCACAGAAGCTCAAGTACGCCGCGCAATCAAAGGCGCGCAGGCCGCTGGCCTGCCTATCGGTGTCGTAGAAATTTCAAAGACCGGCGCCATCCGCATCATTCCGCAATTTGACAGGACTTCGCGATGCGGCGACGATGCCAAGCCGGAAAGTTGGGACGATTGAGCCATGGATATCAAGCTGCCTTATGTCAGCGTCGAGCGCTTGCCGAGCGGCAACACGCGTTACCGCTTTCAGCGAAACGGCATCAAGAAAACCATCAAAGGCAAACCTGGCTCTGCTGAGTTCATGGCAAACTACGAGGCCATCCGCGACGGCATCGAGGAACCCACCCAAGCTCCGGCCTTGAAAGGGTCTGTTGCATGGCTGACCGGCCTGTTCCTAAAAGACATGGAAATGCGGGTTGAGGCCAAACTGGTCAGCCCCCTCACCCTCAAGGGGCACAAGCACCACTTGGGGCGCCTGGTTGAAGCCTACGGCCGCAAAGACGCATACATGCCGCGCGGGAAGCTGGTGCAGTTTCTGGACCAATTCTCGGCCACACCAGGCGCTCGGGACAACCTGCGCAAGTCCATCTCTGCGATGTATGAATGGGCATTGGACCGGGAACACCTAAACCCGAACGGCTACCAAAACCCCGCGAAGACAATCAAGCGCATCAACACCAAAACCAAAGGGTTCTACACCTGCACGATCGAGGATGTGCGCGCCTACATGAAGCACCATGCCTCCGGAACAATGGCGCGGCGGGTTATGATTGTCGAACTCTGCACTGCCGCTAGGCGCGAGGATCTGCGCCTTCTTGGCCCTTTCAATGAGTTCAAACTGGAAGGTCAGCGCTGGCTGCGCTGGACACAATCAAAGAAGCCAAATCGCACGGTTGAAATCCCCATGATGCCGATGCTCCAGGAAGAGGTGAAGGACGTGAAGGACGGCGTCTACATCAGGACCGCGAAGGGAACCCCCTATACCCACGGCTCACTTGGCAACTATGTACGCCGCTGGTTTGACGACGCAGGCGTTCAAGGTTCGCTGCACGGCGTCCGCAAGGGCCTGTCCTCCATCCTGCCTCACCTCGGCGCAACCAGCTATGAAATCGACGTGCTTCTGGGGCACGAAATGGGCAGCGATGAAACCAAGGTTTACGTTGCCGAAGCAGAGCGTAAAGCGCTGGCACTGAGCCTCGGCGCTAAGCTGCAGCAGGTCAAATGGTGAACACATTCCACCCCACGTCAGATTTCAGATTACCCCACACTCATTTTTTTCTTTACTTTTCAACACACTAACCCAAAAGTTGAAGCCCTGCCGGGCCTACCATATCCCTAGCCCCCCTCCCGCACCCACTCGCCCCTGCTGCCACCCCGCCAGCACAGCCCGGCTGACGCGCAAACTTGCGCGCAGGACCGTTACCGGGCGATCACGATGTCGGCCTGCAATCCACCCAGATCCATGCTTTCGCCCAGCCGCAGGGTGCCGCCGTGGGCGCGGGCGGTGTCGGCGACAATCGCCAGCCCCAGCCCCACCCCGGACCCAAGATCCTGATTGCGGGCCGGATCCAAACGGGTGAAGGGACGCATCGCATCACCGCGCTGCTCTGCCGGGATGCCGGGGCCGTCGTCCTCCACCCGGATACGCATCGACCGTTCGGTCAGCGCCAGCGACACCCTGGCCTGCGAGCCATAGCGCACCGCGTTGGAAATCAGGTTCTCCACCGCGCGGCGCATCGGCTGGCGGCGCAGCATGACGTCGCCCTCGCCCGAGACCTGCGCCAGAACCACCTGCTTCTCCTGACGCTGCCAATCTGCCACAATTTCCTCGACGAACGTGCGCGGATCCACCGTCTCCGGCTCGCTGACAGCGGCGCCACGCGAGAAGTCCAGAAACGCATCCAGCAGCGCCTGCATTTCCGCCACGTCCCGCAGCATCGGGGCGGCGTCTTCCGGCTCCAGCAGGGCCAGTTCCAGCTTCATCCGGGTCAGGGGTGTGCGCAGATCATGGCTGACCCCCGACAGCATCAGCGTGCGCTGTTCGATCTGGCGTTCGATCCGCGCCCGCATATCCAGAAACGCGCTACCGGCGGCGCGGACCTCGAGCGCGCCCGCGGGGGCATACGGCACCGCCCTCCCCCGGCCAAAGGCTTCGGCCGCATTGGCCAGCCGCTTGATCGGGCGCAGCTGATTTCGCATGTAGAGAAAGGAGATCAGCATCATCACCAAGCCAAACAGCAGCATCGTCACGATCAGCTGATGCGGCGCGGCGGCTGTCAGGCGGCGTCGGTCAAGCCCGAGTTCGACCGGACCATGTGCGGTTCTGAAATAGACCCGCACCCGATGCCCGGGCAGGAAATGCGCTGCCAGAAAGGCGGGATAGGCCTTGCTCATCTCGTCGCGCACCACCCGACCGGAAAACTCCGTCAGACTGAAGACATCTTCGGGCGGCGGCGCCGCGGGGGAGAGGAACTGCAACTGCATATTCAGTGGATGAAGCACCGGTGAGGCATTCGCCAGAGCGGTAGCGCGGTCCGGCGCGGCATCGATGATCTGCTGCAACAGCCGCATCTCGCGCAGTACGGTGGCCGTCATCTGCACAGTCACATCCTCAAGGTCGCGTTTGATGAACACCACCGAGACCACGATCTGAAGCGCCACAACCGGCACCACCAGGATCAACGCCGCACGAGCATAGAGACTGCGCGGCACATATCGTTTGAGCCATTGGAAAAACATGGTCGGAGCCTATAGGGTGCCGGAAAAATAGAAAAGCCGATCCGGCAGCACTTCCCCAAGATCACCAGCAGCAGGACCAGAACGATGCAGGCAGCAGACGATTTCAACCCGCCCGCGGGCAAGGCTGAAACACTGGAACCCGGCCTGCGCCGCATTCTCGCGCCGAACCCCTCGCCGATGACCTATCGCGGCACCAACACCTACTTGCTCGGCACCACCGACCTGGCCGTGATCGATCCGGGGCCCCTGTCAGACAGCCACCTGGAAGCGATCCTGACCGCCGTGCAACCCGGGCAGAGGATCAGCCATATCATCGTCACCCACAGCCACCTCGATCACTCCCCCCTTGCCGCGCCGCTGTCGCAGCACTGCGGCGCACCGGTGTTGGGGTTTGGTGGCCCCGACGCTGGGCGCAGTGCCGCGATGGCCCAGCTGGCCGCCGCAGGTCTGGCCGGCGGCGGTGAAGGCATCGACACGGCCTTTCGCCCGGACATCACGGTGGCGGACGGGGCGCTCATCCAGGGGGCCGACTGGACGCTCGAAGTGATTCACACCCCCGGCCATCTGGGCAATCACATCGCTCTGGGTTGGAAGGATGCCTGTTTCACCGCCGATCACGTGATGGGCTGGGCCAGTTCGCTGGTGTCGCCACCGGATGGGGATCTGACGGACTTCATGACCTCCTGCCGTCGCCTTCGCGCGGGTGCGTGGCGCGTGTTCCACCCCGGCCACGGCGCCCCGGTTCGCGATCCCGCTGCCCGCCTCGACTGGCTGATTCAGCACCGCTTGGCCCGCGAGGCCGCGATTATGTCTGCTCTCTCAAAGGCGCCGGCCAGCGCCGCGGAGCTGGCCCGCCAGATCTACACTGACACGCCAGCGGCGCTGTTGAAAGCCGCAGAACGCAATGTTTTTGCGCATCTCGTCGACCTTACTGGCCGCATGCTGACAGCCCCTCAGGGCGCCCTGACAGCCACCGCAGTTTTTCAGCGCAAGGGCGACTGATTTTTTCTGAAAAAACTTGCCCACCCCCTCTGGACGCCCCAGCGCGAGACCGCTATACGGCACAGACCGTTCCGGCGTAGCTCAGCGGTAGAGCAGTTGACTGTTAATCAATTGGTCGTAGGTTCGATCCCTACCGCCGGAGCCAATTTTATCACCTCACATCAGGCGAATAGCCTTTGCGTGGCCTCCTCGCACCGGATCTCTGGGATTGCGTGCCACCCCCTGTCTGTCCGCCTCTGGCACCGCAGCCAGGGCAGACCGAAACCATCCCCTTTCCGTCATCGCCGGGACGCCCTGCCATCTGCGTTTCTTCTGGAGTTGCCGTGTCGAAAACCTGCTGATTTCTGACGCTGACCTCCCGGCTCGCACCCGCGGCGGCTCCGCGAAAAAAATCTTGGTACGAGCTGAATTTTCCTCTGGACGTCAGAGAATGATACTCCTATATCACGCCTCACATTCCGGCGTAGCTCAGCGGTAGAGCAGTTGACTGTTAATCAATTGGTCGTAGGTTCGATCCCTACCGCCGGAGCCAACTCCCAAATAAGGGATTGGAAATAAACGATAAAGCGCTCCACTCGGGGCGCTTTTGTCGTTCTGGGCACATTCTCTGTCACATCCGATTACACAAACCCCTCGCGGGAGTCGGAGCCTTGAGAAGACCACCAACCTGCCTGCATCTGGAGCGCCGTCCTTCGTCGTTCTACTGGCGGCGCCGCCTCCCCCAAGCCTTTTCTAAGCACCAATCAAACCCGTTCCTGGCTTTCTCGCTCCGGACTCACGTGCTTCGCGAGGCCGAGGTGCTGGCCCGTCGCCTAACGTGGCTCAGCACCTGTGCCTTCGACTACGCGAAGGGTGCGACGAACATGGAAACTGGGTTGATGCAACGGCTGCTGTCCGAAATGGTGCGATTTGAGATCGCGGCCTCCGGTCATGCGCGTGCCGTAGCGCCGGAACGGACCCGCGTAGAAGCACAATTGGCCCTCCAGCGTGAGCAGGCTTTGCAGGAGACCCTGCGCGATGCGCTGTTCCTGGGCAATCGAGAGGTCGCACGCGCGCCTCTGCGTGCGGCCGCCGAGCGCCTGGGGGTCCAGATCGAAGAACACACCAACGACTGGATGGCTCTGGCCTATGAGGCCACGCGCGTGTTGCTGGATCTCAGCATGGAGCGCGCGCGCCGTGAACAGGGCTTCTATTCCGCACCCAGCCCGTTCTTTCAGGCCGCCATGGCAAGTGAAACCACGTCCGCACCCGTGGCGCATCATGCCCTGCCGATGGCCCCTGCCACACCGGTGACCCCGGCACCTGCTATGACCGTCCCTGCCCCGATTGAGGTTCCCAGACCCTCAGAAGTGCAGCCCCCTGCAACAGCAATTGCTGCCCCGCCAGCGGCGAAACCCGCGAAGAAGGTAGCCATCACACTTTCTGAGGCGTTCGAAGAATATGGGGCGGTCCGGTCCCAGGGCAAAGCTGGTAAAGAGATCGAAGAAATCTCGATCCCGAAAAAAGCCTTGTCCTACAAGCGCAATTCACTGGCGAACTTGCGGTCCACCGCAAAGCTGCTTGTCGCTATCCTCGGAGACAAGCCGGTTTCGGAATTGAAGAAGGCAGACTTCACGGAGGCATTTTCGATCCTCCAAAGAGTGCCCGTAAATCACGGAAAATCATCGACTGAGACCCGCTCGATCCTTAAAATTGTCCAGGAAACCGACCTAAAAGAGCAGGCAAACAAAGCCCGCGTTCGCGCAGAACTGGAAAAAGCGGGGGCGAGTAAGGGCAACATCGAAGCTGCGGAGCATCAGGAGAGCATCGCAAGGCTGCGCGTCAACACCATCTATCGGCACATGCAGGACACTCAGCGCGTTCTTCGGTATCTGATTGCCCATGGCTACTTGACTGAAAACTTCATGAAGGGTGTGATCTGGCCCAAAAGTGAGCTTGAACGTCTCGAAATTCTCCAAGAGGACAATAGCCGCAAAATCTGGGGCGATGAGCTGCCGAAGCTGTTCCGGACACCGGTCTTCCAAGGTCAAACCGCAGATATCGGTGATCCAATGTTCTGGGCGCCGCTCATTTCGGTCCATCATTCGTTGCGAGAAGAAGAGGCGTTGCAGCTGCGGGATAAAGACGTTGCATGTGAGAACGGTATCCACTTCTTTGACATCAAAGTCGGCGCACCATGGCAGCGACTGAAGTCGAAGGCTGCGACGCGTCGCATTCCCATCCACCCCAACTTGATTGCTCTCGGTTTCTTGGATTTTGTCGCGATGCGCCGTCGTGAGGGTGAAGATCGCTTGTTCCCGCATCTCACGCGCGGCAAAAACCGGCAGACGCTCTCAGAGAACTTCACCAAGGACTTCACCCGCTACCGCAAAGCGCACGGCGTCTACGACAAGCGGATCGACTTCCACAGTTTCCGCACGCAATTCAACGTGGAGCTGATCAAGGCCCGCACCGATAGCGAACTGCGGCACATCTTGATGGGCCATGAGATGGAAACTGTTAATCTCAAACACTACGGCGGCGATGGCCATGATCTGGCATACCTGCAGGAGGTCATCCAGCGCGTAGAGATCGACGTTTCGATGATCCAGAGCCCGTTTGCTGGAGGACAGACGGTGAATGTGTCTGACTTGCAGGCCATGCGCCAACGCCTGCATGTAATTTGAGCTTTAAGATATTCTTTGCACAGGAAATGTCTGCGGTAGCCACATGCAAAACGATGGCAAAATTGGTGCGAGCAGGGGAACCTGTTTGGCCAAAAACACACCTAAAGAACTGTCATTTCTCGATTTCTCGATTTCAGAGTTCAAAAGGTTCCACACCAAATCTTCTATTTATTTCAGGAGCTTAAAACGCCGCACCTGACATATGTGCGGGCATTCGTTGTCATTTGACGGGAAATCGCGACACAGCTGCGGGAGAGTTTCTCGGGAGCACGGGTAACTTTGCGCATACGCGGAAATTTTGCTGCCGACGTTTTCCGTTTGCGCCGCGATGACCCCATCTTCTTTCCGTCACGAAAGGAGAACAAATTGCACTACACGCACACTAAATTTCGGATCTCTGCCGACGTCGCAGAGTTCATCAAACTGGCCGGATTTTCGGCAAACACCGCCAAGCTCCTCTTTGCGCTGATCTTCTTGCAAAATCAGACCGAAGATGGGTGGCCTGGGATCGATGAGCAGCACGACCAGGAGGTTCACTTTGCCCTCGTAACGCAACTCCGCGAACTTGGATTGCCGTCCAAAACTCGATCAAGTCTCTTTCTGCGCAAACCAGTTGCAGAACTTGCAGCTAATCCAGTCGTCTTCGACCACATCGAAATCGGGCCAACCGGTCGGTATTTGACCTGGCGGTTCTCGGCGTGCTTCTTCGCGATGATGGCAGATATGGAGGTCTACGGTCTGATTGACGCCAGCGAGATCGGTTTGTGCCAAGGAAAATTTGGTGGTGCACTCCTCGCGCAGATTCCGCTGCACCGGAAGAAGCGGATGCCACAATTTCGCTTGATCGATCCCCAAGCGAGCTTTGACCTCAAACCGAGCGATTTACTGCCAAACCTGGTCCCCAGCCAGTTAAAACGTCGCCTGCTCCCCCAACTGCAAAAATGGGCCGATGTAGGCAAGATCACCTTCGCCGTGCTGCTTGTCCAAGAAGGCTCGCTCCCGGGCTACACCGATGTTGTGATCAGGATGCGCCACAAAGAAACCGAGTGGCCTGAAGGCCGCTTCATAAAGCGGTCGCCGTCTGCGCGGATTTGGACAGTATCTCCTACAGCGATTGCCCCGCCTGAAAATAGCGAAGCTTAGCCCCCGGCAGGCCCGCCTTTTTCCTCAGGAAAAAGGGTTAGCGGGTTAACCCCTTTTTTTTGAAAGGGGTAACTATTCCCTACCTCCCTGACATGAGCAAGAGCGACGAAAAAGCCGGGCGCGTAGGCGCTGTTCGGCAGAAGGCAATTGGGTTCCCGGATCTGGCGAACATGGAGCGACACGGGAAGCGTGAAGATGCAAGCGGGCAGCAAAGACGCGTCCGGAACGTAGACCCTCTCGTTTATGGCACCCTGGACCTCACCGAGGCGCGGAGAGAGCACATGGAGGGGGTCAAGCAATCTGGGCGGTGTGCATGTATTCATGCGCTCGTGCAATTTCCTACGGGCCTCCTGGACGGCTCTGACGAAGCGCATCAGCGGGTTATGCTTCACAACGCTGTTGAATTCTTGAACCGCTACCATGGGGGCGACGCGGTCTTCGCTGCCCGCCTCGACCGTGACGAAAGAGGCAGGCACACCGTCGATGCCTTTCTCCTCCCCCGCTACGATTTTCATTACAAGGACGGGCGCAGGGTAAAAAAGGCCAGCGTTAGCAAGTTCTCGAAAGCGCATGCCATGCGGCGATTTGGGCGCGATGACCGCCGTTCGCAAGGATCGGCGCTCCAAGATGCCTTCTTTGAGCATTTGAGAGACGACATGCGCCTCCAAGGCGTCATGCCTCCCGAGCGCAAGAAATCGACCACGAAAGACCGTGTGGAACCGGAAGTTTTCGGACTTCGGAAGGACCGCCAAGAGCTGCATGAAACCTCTCGGAGGCTGGTGAAGGCGGACCGGGTGGCACGGCAGCGCATCAAGGACCAGAAGGCGGAGATCGAGGCCAAGGCGCGTCGAATAGCAATGAAGGAGGCGGCCCTCACATCCGGGCAGAAGAAGCTGGCGGCTGAACGATCGGCATACGAGGAGGCTTCAGCGAAGCGCTCATCAGCTTTGGATCAGAGAGAAGCGGCGGTCAGGCGTGATGCGAAGACGGTGCGCAACGTGCGCATCCTGAGCGTTCAAGGGGTATCCCGTTCCCTCAACCGCATTTTGGACGGGGCATTTGAAAGCCAGGAGGAGAGATGAACGTCACGAAGAAATTCATGAAGGAACTGGAAGACCGGGACTATAGCGACTTGGAGGTCCCGGAGCACCTTGTCCATTTTGTCAAATGGCGAGATCGCCTGGCCTACTATTCCCTGCAGCTTCGCCCGTTCTTCTATCAGGAGCCATGGGATTTGCCGGTTGAAGTGGAGGGCCGAAGATATACCCCGGCTAATCTCACCACATTGCGCGGGCACGGCATGTCGCCGGTGGACTTCTACAACCTTTTGACTGACATCGAAGTTGCATTGATCGAGGCCGCAGCGAGGCGTGGAATCTCCCTGCGCAGACGCGGCAGGGTTGATGATGACGGACATACGGGCGCTCACCCTCAGCGGCAGAAACCTGGGGACGATTACGCCCTGGGAGGATAGCCCAAGGCGCAAGCGATCACCGCCAAAACCGCCACCAGGACCGCGCCCTCAGGCGCCGGACTTCCGCCTCTGCTGCCTCTGCCCTTGATCTCTCGAACGCGGCCATTTGCTCGGCCTCCTCTGCGCGGAGGCGAAGGGCCTCGATCTCGGCAGCAATATTCTCCTGTCCGCCGATTTCGTCCGCCAAAATGGCAACACTCCGGTGCAGCCAATCTTTCTTGTAGCCTGCCTCTTTCTTCCGCTGAGTATAAGCACGCTGCCGCTCCTTGCTGGTTTTGGGTTGGTCCTCGTCGGTATCGTTACTGACCTTCGGCGGCAGCAGATCCTTGGCGTTCAACGTGAACACCCCGCCCGACAGCTTCATACGGGCTTCGGTTATTTCGATCTTGGTCAGCCTGCCAGCGTGAATCGCGGCTTCGATTTCTGGGTCAATGTTGAAGATTTGCGCGGTCATGGTTGGGTCTCCGTTAGTCTAACGCGTTTGACTAACGGGAGATGGGGCCAGACTGCTCATTTCAAAAAATCTGGGCGTGTCGGAAAATTGTCTTGGCGGCCCTTGCGGCCCAAGGACGAAGCCGCTCGCGCGGCAATGGCGCCCGTGGCTGGCGTTCGGGACTGATCGCCATCCTGTGCATTTGGGAATGTGGGCAGCTGCCTGACGATTGAGGCCTCTCAATCGACAGACAGGAGGTTCCCATGACCGAGGAGAGGATTTCGCCGCTGCGGGCGCGGATGATCGAGGACATGCGCATCCGGGGGATGGGCGAGAAGGCCCAGAAGTCCCATATCAGAGCCATAAAGGATTTCGCCCAATTCCTTGGGCATTCGCCGGATACCGCCACCCCGGAGGAGTTGCGCGCCTACCAGCTGCACATGACCGACACCGGGGTCACGGCCAGCACGTTCAACGTGCGGATCGTGGCGCTGCGGTTCTTCTTCGGGATGACCTGCGGGCGCGAGAACATGAAGCGCTACATGCAGTTCCGCACCCAGCCGCGGAAGTTGCCCGTGGTGTTCAGCGTCGAGGAGGTGTCCGACATCCTGATGGCGGCACCCGGGCCCGGTCTGAAGTATCGCGCGGCGCTCAGCATCTCCTATGGTGCGGGGCTCCGGGCTGCCGAGGTCTGCAATCTCAAGATCGGTGACATCGACAGCGATCGCATGCTGATCCATGTCGAGCAGGGCAAGGGGCGGAAGGATCGCAAGGTCATGCTGTCCCCGGGCTTGCTGAACCTGTTGCGTGACTGGTGGCGTGAGGCGCGTCCAGAAGGCTGGCTGTTCCCGGGCAAGCCGAAGATCAATCCGATCTCGCCTCGGCAATTGAACCGGGCCTTTACCTCGGCCAAGCACATGGCCGGGATCAGCAAGCCGGCGACGCTGCACACGCTCAGGCACAGCTTTGCGACGCATCTGCTCGAGGCTAACACGGACGTCCGCGTGATCCAGGTCCTGCTGGGCCACGCCAAGCTCACGACGACGGCGCAATACACGCATGTCGCGACCAAGACGATCCGCGACACCGTCAGCCCCTACGAGATGCTGGCCAAGCTGCAGGACCAGACCGTGAAGCGAAGTCTGGAGTGACCGGGCGCCGGGGTGCCCCGGCCCAAGCTGGAGATCGCTGACATCTTTCGCGCCCATGGTCCTGCGTGGCGACAGGTCAATGCCGGGCATGTCAGCCTGACACAGCTCAAGGTGATGTCGGCGATAGAAGCCTGCCGGACCGAGGCGCTCGGCGGGCATGTGGCCGGGTGCGCCAAGTGCGGCCACCACCACATCGCCTACAATTCCTGCAAGAACCGGCACTGCCCGAAGTGCCAGGGGCCGGCGGCGCGCGACTGGATGGCCGCGCGCGCCGAGGACCTGCTGCCCGTGGAGTATTTCCACGTGGTCTTCACCCTCCCGGCGGAGATCGCGCAGATCGCCTACTGGAACACGAGGGCCGTCTATGGCCTGCTATTCCGGGCGTCCGCGGAAACGGTGATGACAATCGCCGCCGATCCCAAGCGCCTCGGCGCCAGGATCGGCATGACCAGTGTCCTGCACACCTGGGGGTCAGCACTGACGCATCACCCCCACATCCACATGATCGTGCCGGGCGGAGGCCTGTCACCGGATGGCACCCGGTGGGTCGCCTGCAAGCCCGGGTTCTTCCTGCACGTGCGAGTTCTGTCGCGCCTCTTCCGGCGCCTGTTTCTCGATGGGCTGCTGGCCCTGCATCGCGCCAAGGAGCTGGACTTCTACGGTGATCTCGAACGCCTCGAGGACCTGGATGCCTTTACCGCCTGGCTCGCGCCATTCCGCAAATCCGAATGGGTCGTCTACGCCAAACCGCCCTTCGGCGGCCCCGAGGCCGTGCTCGCCTACCTGAGCCGCTACACCCACCGAGTGGCCATCTCCAACCATCGCCTGATCAGCGCCGACGCCGAGACTGTGGCGTTCCGCTGGAAGGACTACCGCGTCAAATCCGGCGATCGACAAAGGGTCATGCGCCTGGCCACGCCCGAGTTCATCCGCCGTTTCCTGATGCACGTCCTGCCCGGGGGCTTTCACCGCATCCGGCACTACGGCCTGCTGGCTGGCGCGACACGCAAGGCCACCATCGCCCGCATCCGCGATCTCCTCCGGCAGCGGCCGCCCGAACTGGAAGCACAGGAACCAGCGGAGCCTGAGCCGCTCACCCTGCGCGAGCCGTGCCCGTGCTGCGGTGGCCCGATGCGCATCGTCGAGGTCTTCCGTCGCGGCCAGAAACCGATGTCGCGCGCACCACCGCGGGAGCAGGCCGCATGACGAACCGCCCGTCACTACCACGAACAACACTCCGGTTCTCACGCCCGTTCCGGACTGCCCCTGGCTTGCCTCACGCGGTCCAGCGCCCGCGAACCGCCGGTGAAATGCGGCGCCCGAGACCGAATATGATCACCAACGCAGATCCGGGCTCCCTTGGAGGCCGTCGACATCCTTCGAGCCGTCAGTCACGCTCAACCGTCTCTGGAAACCTCAGCTCACTTTCCCCATAGACAGCGCCTGGCAACCGCGGCTTCCACCTTGGGAGGATTTCCAACGCGGGCCGACGACGGACCACGCCGCACCGTTGCACCA
>NZ_JBVYHB010000025.1:0-33309 GCF_056033425.1 Leisingera sp. SA32
GACCAGATCCATGACGTCCGGCTGGGTCTCCGCCGCTGCCAGCAGCTCCGGCTCAAAGGTGATCTGCGCCGCCTCGTCGCGCTCTGCCTCCAGCCGCCCGCGGCGTGCCATCAATTCGAACAACTGGCCTTCGACGATGACCAGCTGCGAGGCGAGCCCGGTCGCGTCGAGCCGGATCAGCGTGTCGCCCTCGGCCACGGTGTCGCCCTCGTCGACCAGAATCTCGGCCACGATGCCGCCGTCCAGATGCTGCACCACCTGACGGTTGCGGTCGACCTCGATGCGCCCCGAGGCCACCACCGCGCCGGAAATCGACGACATCACGGACCAGGTGCCAAAGCCGCCGACCAGCACCAGCAGGGTCAGCAGCCCCAAGATCAGCGGCCGCCGCGCGGACCATTGGTTTGCGGGGGTCATCGCACACCTCCGGTGCCGGTGGACTGGCGGATGTTCTGATGGTTGGCGACCATTTCCTGCAACACCTTGTCTTTGGGGCCAAAGGCCGTCTGGGTGCCCTGATCGACCACCAGCAGCATGTCGCATTCCTGAATTGCCGCCGGACGGTGCGCCATGATCAGTACCGAGCGCCCCTCGGCCTTGATCTGCTTGATCGCTTGGTTCAGCGCGATCGAGCCTTCGTTGTCGAGGTTCGAGTTGGGTTCGTCCAGGATCACGATCACCGGATCGTCGTAGAGCGCCCGCGCCAGGCCCACCCGCTGCATCTGCCCGCCCGACAGCCGCCCCCCGGAAGCGGTGACGCGGGTGTCATAGCCCTCGGGCAGTTTCAGGATCATCTCATGCGCGGCGGCCTTGCGCGCGGCGGCGACCACCTTTTCGGGATCGGGGTCCTGTTGCAGGCGGGCGATGTTCTGGGCGATGGTACCGTCGAACACCTGAATGCGCTGCGGCAGATAGCCGATGTGGCCGCCCAGCACATCCGGCGCATATTGGTCCAGCGCCGCCCCGTCGAGCCGCACCGAGCCCGCCGCCGGCCGCCAGACGCCCGTCAGCGCCCGCGCCAGGGTCGACTTGCCCGCGCCCGAGGGCCCGATCACGCCGATCGCCTGGCCCGGCTGGACCCGGAAATTCACGTTGCGCAAGAGGGGTGTCTTGCCCCCCGGCGGCACCACCGCCATGCCCTGAACCTCCAGAAGCGCCTTGGGCTTGGGCAGCGCCGTGCGCGCGGCCTCTTCCGGCACCTTGTCCAAGAGCTCGGCCAGGCTGTGCCAGCCCTTCAGCGCCCGCTGCACCATCCCCCACTGGCCCAGGCCCAGCTCGATCGGCGCCAGGGCACGGCCCATCAGGATGGAGCCTGCGATCATCGCACCGGGCGTCACCTCGCCCTGCAGCACCAGATAGGCCCCCAGCCCCAGCATCGCCGACTGCAGGAACAGCCGCAGCGTCTTGGTCAGCGTGGTGAAACCGCCGCCGGTGTCATTGGCGGTCACGCTGTCCGCCAGCGCCGCATCGCGGGCCTGCTTCCAGCGCGCAAAGGAGGCGCCACGCATGCCCATCGACTGGATCATCTCCGCCTCGGTGCGAATTTCTTCGGACATGAGGTTGGCCTTGTGGCCGGTCATGTTGGCCTTCTGCATCGGCAAACGCGTGAACATCTGGTTCATCACCGCAATCAGCACCAGCACCGCGCCGCCCGCCACCGCCAGCACTCCCAGCCAGGGATGGAACAGCGCAATGCCCGCCAGGAAGACCGGCGTCCAGGGCAGGTCGAACGCCGCGGCCAGCACCGGCGAGGATATCAGCCGTTGCACCGATTCCAGATCGCTGAGGCCAGTCTGCGCGGTCTGGTCCTGCGCCACCGCAGAGCGGCGGATCATCGCATCGAACACCCGCCGGTCCAGCGCCGCCTGAAACCGCGCCCCGACCCGCGCCATGATCCGGCCACGGGCGTAGTCCAGCAGACCCATCATGCCGTAGAGAAACACCACCAGCAGCGACAGCGCCAGCAGCGTCGCCTCCGAGCGGCTGCCCAGCACCCGGTCATAGACCTGCATCATGTACAAGGGGCCGGTCAGCATCAGCAAGTTCACGAAGAAGCTGAACATCCCGACAGACCAATAGAGCCCGCGGCTCTGCCGCCGCACGCTTCGCAGCTCGTCATAGCCGTTCTTATAAATGCTTTTAATCATGGTCTTGAGCGCCAGGCTTGCGTCTGTGGGTGTCAGGGGCGGATGCCGGAATTCGCACTCCGGTACGGCTACAGGACGGCTGCATCTATGCGGTAATCCGGGGGCTATGCAAACTGGTTTTTACTGGTGTGTCCTTCGTCACGGTAGCGGGGCTGGCATTCTCGGGAAAAACGCGGCATTGAACCGCTATGGGGGGGGGGCCCCTAACGCGGGACCGGGGACGGTCTGATGCGCAGTAGATCGGAGGCTGAACCGTTGACAGATCCTAAGCTCACAATGACGCTCCTGGTGCGCAATGAGGCGGACATCTTGGCCGACAACATCCGGTTTCACCACGCCATGGGGGTTAGCAGCTTTATCGTGATGGACAATCTCTCCACCGATGCGACGCCGCAAATCATCGAGACCCTGTCGCGGGAAATCGAGATCGAATATCTACATCAGCCTGCCGATGACTACAATCAGCGCGAATGGGTCACGGCGATGGCGCGCAGAGCGGCGACAGATCATCAGGCCGATTGGGTCATCAACAATGATGCAGATGAATTCTGGATGCCGACCAGTGGTGATCTATGCCGCTTTTGTGCGTCCCTTCCGGACCAGACAGGAACGGTGATTGTGTCGCGTCACAATGCGGTTGTACCGGCGCTGCCGGGCGATGTTCTGGGCGGGCGCTGCGGTCCCCGGATGTCGACGGTGTTCGAACGCGAAAGCCGCAATGGCGAAGGCAAGCCGCTGCCGGGCAAGGTGCTGCACCGAGCATCGGCTGTCGCCGAGGTGGCTCAGGGCAACCACAGTGTCAGCAATGTGCCAGGCCATACCAGTGCGGCGCAGGGGCGGGTTCGCATCCTGCATTACCCGTGTCGGTCGCTGGCGCAGTATAAGGAAAAGATCCGCCTCGGGGGCGCAGCATACAGCCGCAACACCACCCTGCCGCCGGGGGCCGGCGCCACCTGGCGCCAGCAGTATCAGGGGTTGGAGCAGGGGGCCGTGGAACGTTTTTGGCACAGCTTGGCGGTGGCGCGGGAGGAGCAGGAGATCGGGCTGCTGGCCGGGGATCTGATTCATGACAACCGGGTGGTGGAGTTTTTTGCTGCGCAGGCGCAGTCTGCGGCGCAGCAGGCCCTGCTGGGAGCACGGCAGGAACTGTTGACGCAGACACGAGCCGTGGTGACGGAGTTCTCAAAGTCCCAGGCCGAGTTAATTGCGAGGGTGCCGCGCCAGCAGCGCTGGGAACGCCCCATGTACTATAACCTGCGCTTTGCGGTGCGCAGTGCCGAGGCGCATGTGGCGCAGCTGGAGGCACTCACAAACGGGGCGGATGCGGCGACACTTTGCACCCGGTTCGGGGCGTTGCGCGATGTCTTCTCGCTGTTTCCCCGCAACAGGCACCTGACCGGCTTTCTGGCGCGCCTGCTGGAAATGACCGAACCGGAAGCGGTGCAACGGCTGCGCGCCGATTGTGCGGGGAAGCGGGTCGTCCTGCATACCAGCTGCCATCCGCGGTTGCATGACACGCAGCAGAGCGTGGCATCTTTCGCTGACCTTGGACAGGCGGGCTATCACCATATCATCCTGCTGGGCGCCCAGGATCCGCGCCCCGAGCAGGACACGGGACTGGCTTTTAGCTATGACGGACAGGTGTTACAGCTGCCGACCCCGGACACCTACGAAGGGCTGCACCGGAAATTGTTTTATGCCTACATGCTCCTGGATCTGCTGACTGCTCCGGCGCTGGTGGTGAAAATTGACGACAATATCCTGTTACAGGACGCCGATCGTTTTGCCGCGTGCCTGGCGCGTGTGGAGAACAAGGGAGCCGCCTATGCCGGGCGACGGGTCGGCACCCGGTGCCATCAGGATCAGTGGCATGGCTGGCATCTGGACAAATGCGCCGATCCAGTGATGGAGACGCGTGGGTACCAGTACCCGCTGCCACGGGATTATGCCGCGGGCGGCTACGGCTATGTGTTAGGCCCAGAAGGGCTGGCGGCGTGCAGCTACATGTATCAGGCGATGAAAGAGTTTTTCGCAATGCCCGCAGTCGGGCTGGAAGATGCCTGCGTGGGCCATGCGATCTATGCCCAGCGGCTGGAGTTGATGGATATTTCCCAGGGGTACGGCCTGCTGGCGATGCCGGGGCTGACCACCAAGGAGCGGCAGCGCCTGGGCGCGGACTGGGAGGCGGCCGACGGCGGTGCAGGGCCGGATTGACGCTCAGGAGCGGGCGGGTGGCTTCTGCCATTTCATGTGCAGCAGTTTGCGGTCCAGAACCTGCGCCACCAGCGCCGGATCAAAGGGTTCGTCCAGAAAGGCAAACAGGGGCTTCCAGGCCTCGGGTGTCTGCACGTAATCGTCATAGTGCATCGCCAGGCCGCGGTCTGGATGCGCCGTCTGCCAGCCGCGATACAGGGCCTCCGCAGTCTCCAGCTGTTCAAGCACCACCGCACGTTTCATGCGGCGCCACCAGCCGGAGTTGCGCACCGCCTCGTGGTCGCGCGTGTTGAAGATGAAATGTGCATCCGGCATGTAGCGGGCCAGGAACTCCAGCATCGGCTGAAACAGGGCGGGATCCTCATGCCAGCGGATCTCCTTGAAACCGGCAACCCGCGTGTCCGGTCCAGGCCGCAGCACCTGGCGCAGAAAGGTTGCGGCCAGATCTCGGCCCAGGCCGTCCGCGTCGATGGCCTCATAGCCATACCAGGGCTGATGCGGGCCCGACGCCGTGCCGCGCGCGCGCATGGATGCCGCCTGCTCCGACTGACGCAGATCATGCCAGGCGCGCACCAGAGGCGCCAGCAGATTGGCATTCTCGCCGCGCAAGACATAGCCCGGCAGCGCGTTCAGCATATTCTGCAAAAGCGTCGAGCCGGAGCGCCCGTAGGTGATGATGAACACGGTCTTGCCGACCTGCCCGCATTGCTCTTGCGCCATCTGCCGCCTCCTTCGCGCGCTCTGCGTCTGGACCTTGTTGGGGGCAATCGTCTGCCTTCTGCGTTCCTAGGCGCTGGCGCGGCAAAACCCAAGCCCGGAATGGGCCCGGGACCTCCGGCCGGCACCGGGACAGGCACCGGGAATGTGCAGGCTGAGGTTGCGGCCTTTGCGCGAACCGGCATCAGCCCGCTCATCCTGTGCGGGCGCCCTGCTACATCCAAAGGGGTAGACGGGCCGCCGCGGGACGGGGCCGTGAAAAAGGTTAATAAATGATTGAGAAAAGGTCATTCCGGTTGAAAAGATATCCGCGGATCGGCGACCTGTTTGACTTCTCACGGCGGCCTGTTGCGCCGGAGCCGCAGTTTTTGTCCTTGGCGCGGAGACCGCGGCTCGGGCTCCGAATCCCTTGAAGGCAGTTGGAAAAGCGGTTCTATTGGCCGCGCGCACTGGCGCCGCGACCTCAATGCCGTCTGCCGGGGGCAGCAACTGAGCAGTTTTGGTGACAGTCCCTATGCGGGTGCGCGCGTCTGTGGGCGCAATGCTTGACACGCAAGCAGCGCGCCTGATAGCGGATGTGCAAAGCGCCCTTTTGGGGTAATGCGCTTTCTGGATGAATAAATATAGCTCTCAAGCAGGAGACTAAAGAGTATGGCAACTTTCAACGGCACACCTGGCGACGACCAGATTGCAGGCACCAATGATGATGATGTCATCACCGGTATCGGCGGCGCAGACGACATCAACGGCGCAGGCGGCAACGACGACATCAATGGTGGCAGCGAAGCAGACGTGATCGTCGGCGGTGAAGGCAACGACACCATCGACGGCGGCGCAGGCGCGGATAACGTTGACGGCGAAGGTGGCAGCGACACCTATGCTGCTCCCAGCGAAGCTGGTGACAGCATCACCGACACTGGCACTGGCGCCGACGACGTCGATACCCTGATCACCGATCTGGCTGGCGGCGACGACCTGACCCAGGGCACCAACTCCGCCACCCTGAACACCACTGCCATCACCGGAACCATCTCCGGCCTGGAGCAGGTGCAGGTGTCCAACGCAGGCGATTTCGTGGTCGACCTGACCAGCGGCGCAGACCAGTTCTTTGCCTTCGACCAGTCGCTGGACAGCGCTGACTACGCAGCCTCCGCCGCAACTGCAATCGAGGGTGCGACCTACGACAGCAGCGACGACAGCATCACCGATGGCAGCACGGCCTTTGACGAAGCTTCCGGCATCGTCATCAACGGCACCGCCTATGCAACCGGTGAGACCTACACCACCGCGTCTGGCGGCACCGTGCTGATCGGCTTCGCAGCCGGCGAATGGACCTTCACCTACACCGCAGCGCAGCAGTCCACCATCGCGGCGGGCAGCACCGTGGATGACGAAGTCCTGTCGGTTCAGATGACCGAAGATACCACCGACACCACTGTCGACGTTCAGGTTGCCCTGACCAGCACCATCGGTGCAAACGTCGATCTGTCGGGTGAAACCGGTGACTTCACCGTGAACGGCAGCGCGGCTGTGAACCTTCTGGAAAGCGGTGACGGCAACGACACTATCTTTGGCGGTGCCGGTGGCGACACCATCACCCTGAACCAAGGCGACAACCGCGTTTGGGCCGGTGCGGATGACAATGCTGCTGATACCATCGTTGTGACCGGCGACGGCGACAACATCGTGGCTGGCGGCGTCGGTGGCGATGACATCGACATCGACGGCGACGGTGCAAACCAGGCCTGGGGCGGTGCAGACGCTGACGATATCGAAGTTGCGGCAACCGCAGAAGGCAACAACATCATCGGTGGTGGTGCAGGTGGCGATACTCTGACCGTTGCAGGTTCTGGTGCAAACCGGGCGTGGGGTGGTGCAGACGACGACACCATCGACGTGACCGGTGCTGGCGCAAACACCATCGGCGGTTCCGATGGTGCGGACACCATCACCATCACTGGCGACGGCGCCAACACCATCTTCGGCGGCAACGACGATGATGCAGATGTCATCGCCCTGAACGGCAATGGCAACAACACCGTGTACGGTGGCGGTACCACTGCAGGTGGCGGTGCAGGCACTGACAACCAGATCACCGTCAATGGCACCGGTGCCAACACCATCTACAACGGTGGCGGCGACGATGCTGTGGTGATCGCAGACACCGCAGTCGGCGCCAACGTGCTGTACGCGGGTGCTGGCGACGACACCTTCAACTTCAACACCTCCGGTGTTGGCACCATCATCGTGGAAGACGGCAGCGGTGCAGATGCAATCGCGGGCTTCCGCGTTGACGGCGGTACCGTGGTCGACCTGTCTGCCCTGGGCTTTGCCGATGCAGACGATGTTCTGGACAGCATCACCGACAACGGTGGCACCTCCACCCTGTTCGTCACTGCTGGTCAGACCATTGAGTTCACCGGCGTTGCCCTGACCGACCTGCAGTCCGCAGACCCGGCAGACTGGCTGATCCTGTAATCCAGACAGGATTTGAGAGAGCTAGCGGAAAGGGCCCCTTCGGGGGCCCTTTTTGTATGGGGCGAGAGGCGACAGCGAGCCTTGATCAGATTGTGCAGGCGAGCGGCCGGGGGGCGTCAGCGGGCGCCGCCCTCTGCGGCTGTCACCGAAATGCGGTGCCACCAGTGATCCAGTGTCAGGCGTTGGCGCAGCGCCGCGCGCGCCGCCCCGTCCATCCGCGGGCAGGCCCAGGCGTGCCAGCGCTGCAACTGGCCCGGGTTGATGCTGCCCGGCAGCCATCCCGGCACCTGAATGACCGGCAACTGCCCATAGGCCTGCGCCAAGCTGGGCGCGTGGATGAGTGGCACCGCCCCCTGGATCAGCGCCGCCCAGGCCTTGGGCGAGGGGTCCAGCCCGCCGCCCTGCGCGCAGATCACAAAGGCATGGGTGCGCAGCAGATGTTCGAACTCTGCTTCCGAAATTTCATCCTCCACCACCGTCGTCCAGCTGCGCCAGGGGCCGCGGGCCAGCGCGCTGACCCGGCGGCGGAGCTCCCACTGTGCCCCCTCGCGCACCCGGTGGGCGCACAGCACGCGCAACGGGCGGCTGGCCATCGGCGGAACCTCGGGCAGAACCAATGGCTGCGCGGCGTCGCCATCGGGAAAGACCAGCCCCAATGGCAAGGGCGCCATCTTCGGATGGCTGGCATCGTCGAGGTTTTCGGCAAACCAGCGGATCAGCAGCGGGCTGTCCAGGATGGCCTGGATCGCGGCGCGCTCTGCCGTGTTGAACTTGCGCCAGCGGTGATCCGTCTGCCGGGGCAGGGTGATGTCCTCGGAGCCGCTGATCAGCACAAACGGCGCTGCCATCCGTGGCAGTACTTCTTGGGCGAAATGCAAAAGCGCCGGGAAGGGGGCACGCAGCGACAGGAAAATATGACGCGGCGGGCCCGACCGCTGCGCGACCTCGCGGATCTGCGGTTTGTGCCAGTCCGACAGGATCACATGATCGCAGCGTGCCGCCAGTCCGGAGATCCGGCAGGAATCTGCCCCCAGGCCCCTGGGAAACAGGCGGGTGGAGAGAACCGGTGCGGATGTCATGGCGCCGCTAATCCGCGCGGGCGGCCTCGCGCAGGGCGGCGAGGGTCCGGTCGACCTCTGCGGGCAGCGCCAGTTCCGGCGCCTTGCCGCTGTTACGCGGAATACGCGCATCGAAGAAGGCAGGTGCCGCTGGCGGTGTAAGACCTGCATGGGAAATCAGGCGGGAAATGCCTGATCGCATCGCCTCCGGGTCCGGGACGAATTCCATCACCGGCACGCCGTGGTCACGGTGCAGCTCCAGCAGGCGGCGGTTGTAGGCGTTCCAGATCCGAAAGCCCTTTTCCAGCTCGAAGCCGTTCCGGTCCTGAATTGAAAGCGCCACCTCGCGGGGGTCTCGAAAGATGCCCACCCCCGTCCAATCGGGCAGCGCTTCGATCCATTCCTGCGCCACCAGCAGCGTGCGCGGTTCCTTGAAGCCCCAGGCTCCCTGGCCGCGGCGGGAGTCGATGAACAGGTCGCGCACCGATGTGTGCAACGGCTGCCAGCTGATCTGGTCTGGCGGTTCGTGCCAGGCCCCTCCGTTGGCTTCCAGCAGGTTCTCATGCATGTACACAAGGGCCGAGGGCTCCTGTAAGCCCTTGGGATTTAATCCAAATCCATGGTCAAGAACCCGTCCCATATAGAGACCCGCTTCGCGAAAACTGCCCGCCAACGCACTGGTGCCGCTGCGGTGCATGCCAAGGATCAGCACACAGCGCCCGATCTGGGCTTCGCAGACGGGAGCTGTGCGGGCCCGCCAGCGGGAGAGAAAATCGGATATCATCGCCCCACCCGGTTACAGATTGCCAGCCCGGCTGAAGACGCCGAAGAAGTTGCCGAAGATGTTGGAGATCGTCAGCACGTCGTTGATCGGGGATTCTGTGGCCATGACCAGGTCGCCGGGGTTGATCTGGAACTGGCGCGCCGAGAACAGCCCGTCGGCGGAGGTGAGATCGAGCGAGAACACCACCCGCTGCTGGCGCGGGCCCCGCTGGCCTGGTGCAACCGCCGCGGCCGGATATTCGCGCAGCACCAACAGCCCCTTGGGGTCGGCCTTGCCGTCTTGGAAACCGCCCGCCACCGACATCGCGTCCATCGCCGACATCTCGTCCTTGGTGAAGATATGCAGGTCTTCCTCGCCGGTGGCGCCGAAGGACAGGAAATACCGCGCGTCCTCCTCGACGAAGACCCGGTCGCCGCCGCGCAGCAGCGTGTCGAGACGCGGGTTGTCCAGCAGCTTGTCGACCGAGGTGCCATAGATGTTGCGGCCCCGCACCAACCGGATCTGCGGGTTGTTGAGGCTGGCGCTGATGCCGCCGCCTGCCGAGATCAGCCCCATCACCGTGTAGTTGCGATCGGGCATCGGATAGGTGCCGGGGTTGGCAACACCGGAGACCAGATCCACCGAATTGCCGCGCCCCTCGGCCATCGCCAGCTGTACCTGCGCCGAGGGCACCACCGGTTCCAGCGCCTCCTGCAGCTTGCGTCGGGCCAGGTCCGGGGTCAGCCCGCGGACGTTCACATCACCCACATAGGGCATGAAGATGGTGCCATTGGCGGCCACTTTCATATCCTGCAGCTGCACCATCTTCTGCTCGGCGGCGGTCAGCAGCGAATTGTCGTTGCTGTCCCAGATGCTCAAGCTCAGCCGGTCGCCGGGCTGGATGATCTGGGTCTTGGCGCCTTGGTGACCGGGCAGCCAGCGCAGCCGTTCCTCCTTGCCGGTGCCGGGCCAGGCTGCCACCACCGGCAACAGCGCCCGGTTCACCCGGTAAAAGGCAAAATCGGCATCCGCGGCGCTGGATTCGCGCAGGATCTCCTCGCTGGCGGGGGCGCCGCCTGGCAGGCGCGAACAGGCAGTGGGCAAAAGGGTCAAACTGGCAGCAACGGCAAGCCAGGAAAGGAATTTCAGCATGAGGTGCCTGTCATTGAAAAGCCCGGCGCGGTCCGGGGCGGGTGCTGGCGTGCCTCGGGAAGCGCTTTGATTTTTGTTGCCGCAAAGGATACTGGGCTGGAGCAGAGGGTCAACAGGAACGGGCAGCGCAAGATGACAAAACCCGGGGTTTTAGTTCTGGGTGCAACAGGGCGGATCGGGCAGCTGCTGCAGCTGTACCCGCCCGAAGACCTGCACCTGCGCCTGCAGGCGCGGCACCCGCAGGAGGGGCAGGCCGCGCAACACGGGCAGGGCGGCACCTTGCAGGTGCTGGACCCGCTGGCAGAGCCCGCGGCCCTGACCGATGCGGCCCGCGGGGCGACGGCGATCCTGTGCCTGGCCGGGCCGGTGCCGGGGCGCGGGCGCGGCGAGATGCAGGACCATGTGGCCCTGGCGGAAGCGGCGGTGCGCGCCGGCGCGGCGACGGGCGCCCGGGTGCTGCTGGCCTCTTCGGCGGCGGTTTACGGCGCCCAGGCCGGGCTGTTGGCAGAGGCGGCGCCACTGCGTCCTGCCAATCCTTATGGCCAGGCCAAGGCAGAGATGGAGACGCGCGCCGCGGCGCTGGGAGGCGCGCTGGGGGTGGCGGTCACCGCGCTGCGGATCGGCAATATCGCCGGGTTCGACGCCATCCTGGGCGGTTGGCGGCCGGGCTTTGCGCTGGACCGCTTGGCCGATGGCCGCAGCCCGCGGCGCAGTTATATCGGCCCGCGCAGCCTGGCGCGGGTTCTGGCGGCGCTGCTGGCAGCACCGGAGCTGCCGCCGGTGCTGAATGTGGCACAGCCCGGACCGGTGGACATGGCCGCCCTGCTGCGCGCCGCCGGGCGACCCTTTGTCTGGCAGCAGGCCCCCGCCGATGCCATCGAGGAGGTGGCGCTGGACTGCCGCCGGCTTCAGGCGTATCTGCCCTTTGCGCTGGCCGCGGCGGATCCGGCGCAGATGGCTGCCGAATGGGCCGCATTAGAGCCGCATTTCACGAAGGAGAGCCGCCGCTGATGACCTGGCGCAAACGTATTTTCGACCTGTTCTTTGCCAGTCTGCTGATTGTCTTTCTCGGCCCGGTGCTGCTGTTGCTTCTGGGCTGGCTGCTGCTCAAGGAGGGCCGCCCGCTGTTTTACGTGGCCGAGCGGATGAAGACTCCGGACCAGCCCTTTGCCCTGTGGAAGCTGCGCACCATGACGGTGGTGGAGACCGACACCGGTGTCTCCGGCGGTGACAAGACCGCGCGCATCACCCGCACCGGCGCCTGGCTGCGCTCCAAACGGCTGGATGAGTTTCCGCAGCTGTGGAACATCCTGAAGGGGGATCTGTCCTTTGTCGGCCCGCGCCCGCCCCTGCGCCAATATGTCGAGGCGCATCCGGAGCTTTATGCAGAGGTGCTGAAATCGCGTCCCGGCGTCACGGGCCTCGCCTCGATCACCTATCATCGCCACGAGGCGGCGCTGCTGGCGCGCTGCAACAGTGCGGCGGAGACCGATGCGGTCTATTCGCGCATCTGCGTGCCGATGAAGGCGCGGCTGGACCTGATCTATCAGCGCCACCAGTCCATCTGCCTGGATTTCGCCATCGTGTTCCAGACCATCGGCAACCTGTTCCTGCGCCGGGGGTGACGGGCGGCGGTTTTCCGCTTTGCCTGTTTTGTGGAACCAGCAAAGCGGAGTATGCTGGAATCTGTGATTTAAGAGCCGCGCCACGAACTTCAGCGCAATGCGGCATGTTTGTTTCTACTTTTTTCTGCTATCCGCCAGCAGGGGCTGGCCGGGCAGGCGAACGGGTTCCAACCAGGAAAATAATGTGCGGGAATTATGCGGGAACTGAAAGCAGGCATCTTTAATCTGATCAGCAGGCTGTCGCGCAGGCAGAAATCCTATGCCTTCCTCGGCGTTGATCTGGGGCTGCTGCCGTTGGCGCTGCTGTTCACCTTCGGCGTGCAGCCGCTGCCCGACCCGGCGCTGGTCACCCTGGGCCAGCTGTTGCCGGTGCTGCCCTATGCGCTGGCTGCCACCGCAGCGCTGGCGCTGTGGCTGGGGCTGCCGCGGGTGCAGCTCAATGCCTATGAACGCCATGCCGCGGCCCAAAGCGCCTTGCTGGCCGGGACCAGCGCGCTGGTGCTGGGGCTCCTGGCCGCCGCCTTCGGGCCGGTGCTGGGGCCGGGCACCTTTGTGGTGTTCGCGATCTGCTATTTCCTGTTCATGGTGGTGGCCCGCGCGGTGATGCTGCAGCTGGTGCTGGCGATCTACCGCCGCGCCCAGCCGCGCTGCCGGGTGCTGATCTATGGGGCCGGCAACACCGGAACCCAGCTGGCCCAGGCGCTGAAGGCGCATGACGGCATCGATCCGGTCGCCTTTGCCGATGACAACACCTCACTGCAGGGGCTGACCCTGGTGGGGCTGCCGGTCTATGCCCCGGCGCGGATCGCGGACATCGTGCAGACGCGCCAGATCCGCCGGGTGCTCCTGGCGATGCCCTCGCAGAGCCAGCCGCGCCAGGCGCAGATCATCCAGCGGCTGCAGAAACTGGGGCTGGAGGTGCAGGCGCTGCCCTCTTTCGCCCAGCTGGTCGGCGAGGAGGCGTTGGTCGACAAGCTGACGCCGGTGGCGCCGCAGGCCTTTCTGGGCCGCGCGGCGCGCAATGTGCCGCTGAAGGAGGCGGCCGGCGCCTACAAGGGCAAGACGGTGCTGGTCTCCGGGGCCGGCGGCTCGATCGGCTCGGAGCTGTGCCGCCAGGTGCTGACCTGCCGCCCTGCGAAACTGGTGCTGTTCGAACTCAGCGAACTGGCGCTCTACACCATCCACCAGGAGCTGAGCCAGCTGATCGAGGGCAGCGGCAGCACCATCGAACTGGTGCCGGTGCTGGGCTCGGTCACCGATCCGCGCCAGGTGCGCATGGTGCTGCACCAGCACCAGGTCCAGGTGGTGCTGCATGCCGCCGCCTACAAACACGTGCCTCTGGTCGAGGCGAACCCGCTGCCCGGCCTCGCCAACAATGTCTTTGGCACCCAGACCCTGGCCCGCGCCGCCGCCCGCGTCGGGGTCGAACGCTTCATCCTGATCTCCTCGGACAAGGCGGTGAACCCGGCCAATGTCATGGGCGCCTCGAAACGGCTGGCGGAGCTGATCGTGCAGGATCTGTCCACCCGGTTTGGCGGCAAGACGGTGTTCACCATGGTGCGCTTTGGCAATGTGCTGGGCTCCTCCGGCTCGGTGGTGCCCTTGTTTCAGGAGCAGGTCAGCCGCGGCGGCCCGGTCACCGTCACCGACCCCAATGTGCGCCGGTTCTTCATGACCATCAGCGAGGCGGTGCAACTGGTGCTGCAGGCGGGCGACATGGCCCAGGGCGGCGAGGTCTTCGTGCTCGACATGGGCGAGCCGGTGCCGATCCTGGAGCTGGCGCGCCAGGTGATCGAGAGTGCCGGCCACACGGTGCGCGATGCCGAGAGCCCCGAAGGCGACATCGAGATCCAGATCATCGGCCTGCGCCCCGGCGAGAAGATGGAAGAAGAGCTGACGCTGAGCGAGGAGCTGATCCGCACCCGCCACCAGAAGATCTTCTGCGCCCGCGAAACCGTGCTGTCGGAGATCGAAGTGGCCGGCTGCCTGCGCAGCCTGCGCCGCGCCATCGCGGCCGGCGACGAGGCCGCCGCGCTGCAGGTGATCCGCAACTGGGTCGAGGGCTATGGCCAGCCGCCGGAACTGGCCGCCCCCGAGGCCGCCTCCTGACGCCGGACCGGCAGGACAAGAGGGACAGGCCGGGCGGGGCAAGTGCGGCAGAGGCGCTGCACTGCTGCAAAAACCGTCCCTCGCGGCGGCGGCGCAATTGATCCCGCTGGGCCTTCCGTGTTCTAACCGCTGACAGCAGGCCCGCGTGGCCGCAGAAGACCCGAGGCAGAAACCAGAACCGGCCCTCCAGTCGGCAGTTCCAACAGGCAGTTTGCGTTCCCGTGATCCGTTCCAAGCCCCTTCAGCGCTCCACCCGGATTCAGGCCGTTGCGGCCGCGCTTGTGACCCTGTCCGCCGCGACCGCCACGGCGCAGATCCAGACCCCCGACATCACCCGCGCCGACCCCAACGCGGCACCGGGCACTGCCGAGGCCGCGCCGCGGCTGAAACCGCTGCCGCCGCCCAGTCTCAACTTCTATGGCAGCCCCGGCCTCATCGACATGCCCTCCGCGGAGATGCTGCCGGACGGGCAATATGCGGTGAGCTATTCCTGGTTCGGCGGGCAGAGCCGCTACAACATCACCTTCCAGGCGCTGCCCTGGCTGTCGGCCAGCTTTCGCTACAACGGCATCCGCAACCTGAACCTGTTCGGCTTTGACACTTATTACGACCGCGGCTTTGACGTGCGCGCCCGGCTGTGGCGCGAGCGCCGCTGGCTGCCCGAAGTCACCATGGGGCTGCAGGATTTTGCCGGCACCGGCGTCTATGCGGCGGAATATTTCACCGCCACCAAGCGGTTCGAGGCCGCCGCCCTGGGCTGGGGCCGCAGCCCGGGCCGGCTGAAGCTGACCGCAGGCCTGGGCTGGGGACGGCTGGGCAGCCACGGCGCGATCGGCAACATCGGCGGCAAGCGGCCGTCCTTTGTCGGCGGCACCACAGGCGGCACCCTGTCGACCGACCAGTGGTTCCGGGGCGATTTCGCGCCCTTTGGTGGTCTCGAATGGCAGCCGGATGAGCGCTGGAGCCTGAAGGCGGAATATTCCACCGATGCCTATGAGACCGAGACCCAAGTCTCCAACGTCTTCGAGCGCACGTCCTCGCTCAACTACGGGGTGGAGTACCAGTATTCCGACCGGGTGCGGCTGGGGGCCTACTATCTCTATGGCTCCGAAGTGGGCTTCACCGCGCAGATCCAGCTGAACCCGCACCAGCCGCCGACCCCGATGGCGGTGCCCGCGCCGCAGCCCATCGTGCCGCGCAGCCAATGGGCCACCGAGGACGACCACTGGCGTCAGGACTGGGCCGCCAGCACCGCCAAGACGCAGAAGATCCGCGACCTCGCCGCCGAGGCGCTGAAGGCCGACGGGCTGGTGCTGGAATCCATCACCCTGAACGCCACCAGCGCCGAGCTGCGCTATCGCAACCCGCGTTACCGCTCCGCCACCCAGGCCGCCGGACGGGCGGCGCGCGCCCTGGCGCGCACCCTGCCGCCCTCGGTGGAGACCTTCCGCCTGGTGCCGGTGCGCCGTGGCGTCGGTCTCTCTACCATCGAGATGCGCCGTTCCGATCTGGAGGCGCTGGAGTTCGATCCGGAAGCGACAGAGGCGCTCATCGCCGCCGCCGGGGTGCAGGATGCCGGACCGCGGCCAGAGCACGCGATTTTTTCAAGCGAGCTGTACCCGGCCTTTGCGAGCTCCATCAGCCCCTATACCGCGCCGGCCTATTTTGACCCCGAAAAGCCATTCCGGCTGGATCTGGGGCTGGATCTGAAGGCGTCTTATGCGCCCGCGCCCGGCTGGCGCATCGCCGGCGCCATCCGCCAACGCATCTGGGGCAACGTGCAGAACGGCCGCGCCTCCAACTCGGTGCTGCCGCATGTGCGCACCGACCAGGTGGAATATTCCCAATACGGCACCACCCTGGAGAACCTCTATGTCAGCCGGATCTGGAAGCCGCGCGGCAACCTTTATGCCCGCGCCACCGCGGGCCTGTTCGAGAGCATGTACGGCGGCGTCTCGGGCGAGCTGCTGTGGAAACCGGTGGACAGTCGCCTCGGTCTCGGGGTGGAGGCGAACTACGTCATCCAGCGCGATTACGACCAGCGGTTTTCCTTCCGCGATTACAAGACCTTCACCGGCCATGCCTCGGCCTATGTCGAGCTGGGCAAGGGCTATCAGCTGCAACTGGACGCGGGCCGCTACCTGGCCGGCGACTATGGCGGCACCGTCAGCATCGACCGCGCGTTCAACAACGGCTTCTCGGTTGGCGGCTTCTTCACCCTCACCAATGTCTCGGCCGCGGATTTCGGCGAAGGCTCCTTTGACAAGGGCTTCCGTTTCACCATCCCCATCGACTGGTTCCTGGGCAAGCCGTCGCGCTCGGGCTTTGGCCTGACCATCCGTCCGACCCAGCGGGATGGCGGTCAGCGGGTGGCCGTGCCGGATCGGCTCTATGGCCAGGTGCGCGAGGCCCACCGCAAGAGCCTGGAAGACCAGCGTGCGAGGTTCTGGGAATGAACATGACCCGTCTTGTCCCCGCGGCGCTGCTGGCCCTGGCGCTGGTGCTGGGGGGCTGCGCCCGCGGCCCGGAAAAATCCCCCGCCGAGCTGGAGGTGGTGAAGGCCGTGGGCCAGTACATCCTGCGCCGCCGCAACCCGGTGCCGCCCGCGGCAGAGCTGAGCCGGGCGCTGCTGGACCAGCAGACCGAAGCCTATATCGAAGTCACCATCGAAAACCGCGACGCCAAAGCCTATCTGACCCGCAGCCTGATCCGCGACGACGGCCATCCCGGCCGGATCACGGTCTGGCGCACCCAGGACAATGTCTCGCTGGCGCTGCGGGAAGGGCTGTTGATCGCCACCCGCGGCCTGGGCAACGGGCTTTTGTCCGCCGCGGTGCCTGCGGCGGACGGCCGGGCCGGCCCCGTCCGTGGCGGCGCGCGCAGCTATGTGCTGCGCACCAAGGGCAACGGCAAGACCCGGCTGTCCCTGGCCTGCAGCCTGCATGATCTGGGGGCGGAGCCGGTGGAAATTGTCGGGGTGACGCATCCCGCCCGCCACCTGCAGGAACGCTGCGAGGGCGGCGGTGGCACGGTGGTCAATGACTACTGGGTCGATTATCGTCCAGGCCAAAGTCAGGTCTGGCAGTCGCGGCAATGGGCCGGGCCGGAGATCGGCTACATCCGAATCCGCCAGCTGTGGCGATGAGCAGGCAGCGGTTTTATGTTGAAACTCCGCGGTATTGCGGCAACGGCTGAAGAAAAACAGCCGCGGCAAGGGGATTTCAACAGTTTTGCAGCTAATCCCTGCGTTGAAATGAACGCAGGCCTCCCCTAAGGTCGCCTTTAAACGGGCCCTTTTCCAAGTTCTCCAGAGGAGTATGACAATGAAACATCTACTGACTGCCCTGACGCTGGCAGCCCTGACCTCGGCCACCGCCGTTTCCGCTCAGACAGCAACCACCGCGACCACCAGCACCACCACCACTACTACTGGCCTTGGCGGTCTTGGCGGGTTGAGCGCCGGTGCTATCGCAGGTGCGCTGGCCGGCCTGGTTGTGCTGGGCGTTGTGACCAACGACGACGACGAAGTTGGCACCACCACCACCACCACCACCACCAACTGATCGGCGGCGGGCCGGTTGCACCGGCTCAGCGTGTGAGATTGCGGAAAGCGGGCCTGCGCAGGTCCGCTTTCTTGCGTTTGGGGGACAGGGGCCGCGTTCGCCCCGGAAACTTCCAGGATCGGGGTTTTGCAAGTTGACCCGCCTCGATAATACGGAAAAGTGCCCGGTTTCTGTGTTATCGAGCCCTATTGGATCCGCAGGCCGGCTCGGATCGCACCGGAATAATACCAGCGTGGCCGGGCTGCCTCCAGACAGTTATGCGCGCCGGGGCCGTGATTGTCTGACGTGTGGTCCAAACCAGTTGCGTCGGCTTGGCGGGCGTCTGCATGGCCATCACGAGCCGAACCCCCGGTGAAGCTGCGCAGGACTGCAACTTGAGGAGGCGCGATTCGGGGGAAGTCGGCTTTGGTGATCAGGGCAGGGGACCCGTACCCGGCTGAAACGTCGCCGCGTCGGTCCGGTGCCTGGGCCTCCCGGTTTCGGCAACATCACCGCCGAGATTGCTGCCCGACGGGCTGGGCGCCTCGGCGCCGAGGAAGCGCATCTCGCTGACATTGCCGAGCAGGCTGATCCCCTCCCAGCGGATGTCATAGCCATCCTTGATCAGGAAGGCGCGAGTGCTGGCGGGCGTGGTGTTCTCAAAGACCGAGGCGCTGACCGTGATGTCATGCGGCATCAGATGCGCGTTGTGCGCGTCCAGCAGGCCGCTGCGGTTGAGCACGGTGACAACAACCCCATTGGGGCTGTCGATGAACTCGCTGCCGGAAATACGGATATTGTGGTTCTGCTTGCTGGGGTCGAAATCGGTGCTGGTTTTGTACAGGCTCTTGATGTCGATGCCGCTGACGCCGTTGTCGTAGAACACCGAGTTCAGCACCTTGCCGTCCTTGAAACCGCCGGCAGTATCGATCCCGTCGCGGTTGTTGCCCTCAAAGAGGCTGCCTTCGACCGTCATCCGCTCGGGGCCGTCGCCACTGGGGGTGGCGGTGGTCTTGATGCCGTCGCCCAGAGAATTGCGGAAATGGCTGCCGGTCACCGTGGCGTCATCGCCGCCGACGATGCGGACTTGGTAGAAGCCGCCATCGAAGGAGCTCTGGTCCAGGCTGAAGCGGTCGCCGTTCTGTACGTCGATATGCATCGAGACATTGCCGGAAAAAGCGCTGTTCTCGACGGTGACCCCATCGCCGTCGACGACCAGCACGCGCTTGGTGTGGTAATCCTTGCCCGGCACCGGGTTGGCGGCGCTGTAGCCGGTGCTGGGCGCGTTCACCACGTCGAAGGTGACATTGCTGACGGTCACGCCGCTGGACAGGTTGAACAGCGCCGAGGTGTCGGCGGCCGAGGTGGTGCGCACATCCAGGCCTGCGCCTTTGGTTGCGGTCAGGGTGAAGTTTTCCGGTAGCCGCAGGTTCGACCCCGAGATCTTGTAGGTATCTTCAAGAACAAGCGTGTCCCCGGCCTTGAACGTTTTGTTCGACAACAGGGACGCAAACGCGCTGGAGACATCCTGACCCGCGGACCAGCCGAAATCAGACGAATAGAAGGGCAGAGCGCGGACGTCCTTTGCGTCAGAACCCGCGGCCAGAATGTCGCCAGCCAGCAAGGTGCCGATGATGGCGATGCCGATGCGGGTTGAAAAATAGGGCATCGAAATTCCTTTCCTTCCGGCAGCGGATGCAGCGTTGCAGATCGCCGACACGCAGGCCTGACCGCAGCGGGGCGCGATTGCCTGCTCCGCTGCGGTCAGGCCATGTTCAACTGGTTAAAAATAGCGCAGCCGGGCGATACGGCAAAAGGTCAGCGGTTCTGGCGCTGCGGTGCGGAGGTCTTGCGCGGCGGTCGCGCCAGGCTGAGGCTGAAATGCGCAGCGGCCAGTGTCGGCCTTTACTTGTGAAGGTTTCGGATTACCGTTCCGACCAAGGGGGCAAATATTCTGCCCCTCCCGGGGGGTTAAGTGGTTCTGCCAAGGTCGAGATTGATCCGTATGCTGTCTTGCGACATGCCGGAAGACATTGCTCCGGTTCAGCCCGCTGCCAGTATTGCGGTCTGTTCACCGCTCCAAAAACAGAAAAGCGCGCGCCCTGTCGGCGTGTCGGTGCAGCCGCACGGCGGTTTTCGGCAGCACCCCTGCGCGCCATGCCCGACCACAGTACCAGTGTTTCCAGTAACTCCATCAAAGGAGAAGTTTTATGAAAGTGGCTATTCTTGCCGGGGGCAAGGGGACCCGTCTGGCTGAGGAAACTTCAGTCAGGCCCAAGCCGATGGTGGAGATCGGCGGGATGCCCATTCTCTGGCATATTATGATGTTATACTCCCGTTACGGGTATGACGATTTCGCCGTCGCTCTTGGTTACAAGGGAGATTATATCAAACGGTACTTTGCCGAATACGGAACCTTGGCCGGCAGTATCACTGTCAACATGGGCCGCCCCGATCCGGTGGTGCGCCATGACCAGGAGCATGCTCCCTGGACTGTCGACCTGATTGAAACCGGCAACGAAACGCTGACCGGCGGCCGGGTCAAGCGGTTGCAGCCGCATCTCGGCAAGGAAACCTTCATGCTGACCTGGGGGGACGGGGTTTCCGATGTGGACCTCGACAAGCTGCTGGCCTTTCACCGCTATCACGGAAAGCTGGCAACCGTCACAGCGGTGCGCCCGCCCGCTCGCTACGGGCATATGCGGTTTGACGGCGACCAGGTCACGGCCTTTGAGGAAAAGCCGCAGACAGCCGAGGGCTGGATCAACGGCGCCTTCTTTGTGCTGGAGCCGCAGGTTTTCGACTACATCGAAGGCGACATGGTGATGTTCGAACACGCGCCCTTGGAAAATCTGGCCAAGGACGGCCAGCTCATGGCCTATCGCCACGATGGTTTCTGGGCGGCGATGGACACGCTGCGCGACAAGCACATTCTGCAGAAGCTGTGGGATTCCGGTGAACGCCCCTGGGCGGTTTGGGAGAAGTGAGCATGCGTGTATTGGTGACTGGTCATCGGGGGTATATCGGAACCGTTCTGACCCCGATGCTGATGGCGGCGGGGCATGAAGTGGCGGGCATTGACAGCGATCTCTACGAACGCTGTACCTTTGCTCCGGGCGGTGAGATGCCGCATGTGCCGATGATCCTCAAGGATATCCGGGCTATAGAGACTGCGGACCTGCTGGGGTTCGATGCGGTTCTGCATCTGGCCGCGCTGTCAAATGATCCGCTGGGCGATTTCCGCCCGCAAACCACCTATGACATAAATTTCGAAGGCACCATGAAGGTGGCCCGCGCTGCCAAGGCCGCCGGGGTGCAGCGGTTTGTGTTTTCGTCCTCCTGCTCGAACTATGGCGCGTCGGGCGCCGATTTCATTGACGAAACCGGTGCGTTCAACCCGGTCACCCCCTACGGGGAAAGCAAGGTGAAATCAGAACTGGCGCTGGCAGAGCTGGCCGATGACGGCTTTTGCCCGACCTTTTTGCGCTCTGCCACGGCCTATGGCGTCAGCCCGCGCATCCGGTTCGATCTGGTGCTGAACAATCTCGTCGCCTGGGCGGTGACAACCGGCAATATCCACATGAAATCGGATGGCACGCCCTGGCGGCCGATCACCCATATCGAGGATATCAGCTGCGCCTTCCTGGCAACGCTTGAGGCGCCGGTCGAAGAGATCCGCAACGAGGCGTTCAATGTCGGGGTGACGGAGCACAATTACCAGATCCGCGAGCTGGCCGAGATTGTGGCCGATGTGGTTCCGGGCTGCGAGGTTACCTTTGCCGAGGGCGCCGGGCCGGACAAGCGCTCCTACCGGGTGAACTGCGACAAGATCCGGCGCGTCATGCCGCAGTTCAAGCCGCAATGGGATGCGCGCCGCGGCGCGCGGTCGCTTTATGAAGCCTACCAGGCGCAGAAACTGACGCTGGAGGCGTTTGAGGGGCCGCGCTATCAGCGCATCGGCCACATCAAGAAGCTGATTTCCGAGGGGATCATCGATGTCACCTTGACACATACCCCCGCAGGCGAAGCCGCCCGCAGCCAGGAGGCCCAGGGCACAGAGCAATCGGTGTTTTCGTCCGACAGCACCAGGGCGCAGTGCATCTCCTGCGGTCACAAGGGGCTGGAACCGATCCTCGATCTGGGGCGGATGCCGCGGTCGGACGGCTTGCTGGAGGCGGCGGGCCTGTCGCAGAAGGACACCCTGGTGCCGCTGCGGCTGGGCTATTGTCCGGGCTGCACGCTGGTGCAGCTGCTGGAAACCCGCCCGGCCGAGGAAATGTTCGGCGACGATTACGTCTATTTCTCATCCTACTCCGAGGATCTGCTGAAGCATTCCAGGGAGAATGCGCAGGAGCTGATCAGCACGCACGATCTGGGGCCGCACAGCCTAGTGGTCGAGATTGCATCGAATGACGGCTATATGCTGCAGAATTTCAAGGCGCAGGACATCCAGGTCCTGGGGATCGACCCCGCCAGCCGACCCGCCACGGCGGCCCGCGAAAAGGGGATCGAGACGGTCGTCGACTTCTTTGGTACCCGCGTGGCTGCCAATCTGCGCGCCCAGGGCAAGCGGGCGGATGTGATCATCGCTAACAACGTGGTCGCCCATGTCGCGGATCAGAACGACCTGGTGGCGGGGATGGCGGATCTGATGGCGGACAACGGCACCATTGTTGTCGAATTCCCCTATGTCCGCGACATGATCGATTTCATCGAATTCGACACTATCTACCACGAGCACCTGTGCTACTTCTCGGTCGGCTCCGCCAAGGCGCTGTTCGAGCGGCACGGTTTGTACCTGAACGATGTCCGCCGCCTGCCGATCCACGGCGGCTCGCTGCGGCTCTATTTCAACAAATACAAGGCTGTTACGGATGCGGTGCAGGGTATTTTGGCCGAAGAGCATGACCTCGGGCTGGATCGCTACGATTACTACAAGACCTTCGGCGCGCGGGTGCGCGCCTTTCGCGACCAAGCCCGCAAGCTGGTGGGCACGCTGAAGGCTGACGGCAAACGCATCGCCGCCTATGGCGCCGCTGCCAAGGGCACGATCATGCTGAACTTCCTGAACCTGAATGATCGCGCCATCGACTATGCCGTCGACAAGAACATCCACAAGCAGGGCAAATACATGCCCGGCGTGCGGATCCGGATCGACGAGCCGGAGAAGCTGATGGAGGACAGGCCGGATTACGTGATGATCCTGCCGTGGAATTTCCGCGATGAAATCATCCGCCAGCAGCAGACCTTTCTTGAGACGGGAGGGAAGTTCGTGGTTCCGATCCCCAATCTCGAAATTGTCAGTGCGCCGGAACAGGACAGCAGCAGATGAGCGGCAAGAGCGCCTGTCCGGCCTGCAGCGGCCGGGACCTCACCGAGATTTACCGGCTTGAGGCGATCCCGGTGCAAAGCTGCATCCTGCTGGAGACTGCCGAGAAGGCCCGGCGGTTTCCGCGCCATCCGCTGGTGCTGATGTTCTGCGAAAGCTGCGGTTTCGTCTTCAACTCCGTGTTCGAGCTGTCGCGTGTCGACTATGCCTCCACCACCGAGGAGAGCCAGCACTTCTCCGGCACCTTCAACCGGTTTGCTCGGGAACTCGCGGCGGAGGTGGCCTCCCTCTACGACCTGAAGGGCAAGCGCACGCTGGAAATCGGTTGCGGCAAGGGCGAGTTCCTGCAGGAGCTCGCCCGCCAGTCCGGCACCATCGGGCTGGGGGTTGATCCCGGTTTCATCCCGGAACGGCTGCCCGGAGCAACAGGGCAGGAGATCACGTTTCAGCGTGAATTCTTTGATCCGGGCACCATCGCCGCGCCGCCGGATTTTGTCGTCTGCCGCCACACCCTGGAGCACATTCCCGATGTGGGCCGGTTCCTGAAGGACATTGTGCAAGTCATCGGCGACCAAGCCTGTGCCGGTGTCTTTTTCGAAACCCCGGATGTTCAGCGGGTGCTGCAGGAGGGCGCCTTCTGGGACATCTATTTCGAGCATTGCTCCTATTTCACCCAAGGCAGCCACGCGCGGTTGTTCCGGCGCGCGGGCCTGGATGCGACCCGGCTGTATCTGGCCTATGAGGGGCAATACATCATTCAATACGCAGCCCCCGCGGCAGGACGCCCGGCCTTGCCGCAAGAGGACGACCTGGACACGGTGCGCGCCCTTGCCGCGGCCTTTCCGCAGAAGGTGGCCGAGGTCCGGCGCCACTGGACCGACTTCGTGCGGGCTCGGCATGGCGCCGGCAAGCGGGTGGCGATCTGGGGAGGGGGGTCGAAATGCGTGTCCTTCCTGACCACAAACGATCTTGGGGCGGAGGTGGCGCAGGTCGTCGACATCAACCCGTTCAAACAGGGCAAATACCTGCCCGTCACCGGCCACCGCGTCAGCGCCCCAGAGCAGCTGCGGGAGACGCCACCCGACACGGTGATTGTCATGAACCCGGTCTACCTGGCCGAAATCGGGGCGCAATTATCCGCAATGGGCCTGACGCCAGAGCTGGTTGCGGTATGACATCCGGGAGCACCATAGCTTGCCCGCTGTGCGCCGCGCAGAAGGCCCAAGCCATCTTTAAGCTGGAAAGCGTTCCGGTGATCTGCAACCAACTGTGGCCGGACCGGGCGGCGGCGCGGGCGGCGCCTGCCGGAACCGTAGATCTGCAGCTTTGCTCCGATTGCGGGTTCATCTGGAACTGCGCCTTTGAGCCTGAGCGCATGATCTATGCGCCCGGCTACGAGAACGCGCTGCATTTCTCACCCAGGTTTCAAACCTTCGCCGAGGAGCTGGCAGCCGGGCTGGTGGCGCACCACGGGCTGGAAGGAAAACATGTGATCGAGGTCGGCTGCGGCGACGGCCATATGCTGGACCTGATGGCGCAGAATGGCGTGGCATCGGCCACCGGCTTTGATCCCTCCATGGCGGGGGTAGCCACGCCCTTCACCGCCCGCGACACTGTGGAGATTGTCGGCGAATACTTCTGCTCCGATCAGTTGGACCGGCCGTTTGACGCGATCCTCTGCCGCCATGTCCTGGAGCATCTGGAGGATCCGGTTGCCCTGCTGCACGATATCCGTCGGGCCATCGGGGGCCGGGATGTGCCAGTGTATTTCGAAGTGCCGAATGCCGGCTGGATGCTGGATGCGGTGTCGATGTGGGATGTCATCTACGAACATGTGGGCTATTGGAGCGCACCCGCCATAACCGCCCTGTTCCGGCGGACCGGCTTCGATCCGGTGTCCGTGCGCACCGGCTATGGCAACCAGTTCCTGATGGTCGAAGCGGTCCCGGTCGAACCGGAGCCGGGCTATCTGGATCCGGGCGCCGCAGAGATCTGCGCATCCGCCAAAGCCTTTGGACAGGCGGCGCGTGCGGAACTGCAGCGGTGGCGCGACAGGTTGCAGGACTATGACGGTGACATCGTGATCTGGGGCGCCGGCTCAAAAGGGATCACCTTCGCCAATGCCCTGGGGGAGGCGGCGAAGTCCCTGAGGGCGTTTGTTGATTTGAACACCCGCAAGCATCAGAGGATGGTTCCGGGTGTCGCCTTGCCGGTGATCGCGCCGGAGCAGCTCGTCAGTCTCCGGCCCTCTATGGTGCTGATCTCGAACGCTTTGTATGAGGACGAAATCATCGCCCAGGTTCAGGCCGCAAGCTTGTGGCCGGAATTCGCAATCATCGCCGGGTAGGGGAAGGGGCGGTTTTTTCGCATCGATGCCTTAACAATCTAAAGTATGATAATGCTACCATGGAGAGCATGCATGAGGATCAACAGGATCAAAGTGCCGCCCTGATTTCCCGGGGGCTGTGCGGAACCGGATCCGGTGCAACAGGCCGGGGAGGCCGCAGATATCTGTTATCACTTTCTTTGCCCTCAGGGAGGTCTGCTATGTTCAAGTTTATGTTCAGTTTTTTCACGGCGCTGCTGGTGACTGCAGCAGTCCAGGCGCAAGCCGGTTACAAGATCAAACCCGGCGACACGCTGAGCATCGAGGTGCTGGAGGATGAGAACCTGAACCGCAGCGCTCTTGTTCTGCCGGATGGGTCCATCAATTTTCCGATGGCTGGCGGCGTGGCCGCAGCCGGGCGGACGGTCGAGCAGATCAGGAGTGATCTGACAAATGCCCTGACGCCCAACTTTGCCGCCCAGCCGCGGGTTTTTGTGTCGGTAGACACGCTGGCTGAACCGGTGGCGCGGGGAACCGCCATCCGCAGAAGCCGCCCCGTCTATGTGATGGGAGAAATCACCGCCCCGGGCATGCTGGAGGCAAACCGCAGCACAACCCTGCTTCAGGCCCTTGCCCAAGCTGGCGGCCTCACCCGTTTTGCTGCCGAGAAGCGCATTCAGCTGCGCCGGGGCGACAAGATCTATCTCTACAATTACCGCACAAATGGTGGCTCCGGCATCTCCGGCAGCACGGTGCTTTCGCCTGGGGATGTGATCGTGGTTCCGCAGCGGCGCCTATTCGAATAACTCGACGCCAAGCCTCTGCCAGTCGGCAGAGGCGGGCCCGGTCCAGGGCGCCCTGCCGGATCACCCGCGCGGCCGAATCTGCGGTCTTGTTCGGGGTCTTATTTTGACTGGCGCAGCCACAGCCAGAAGCGCGTCTGTCGCAGGCGCAGGATCATCTTCCATTCCAGCCCGGCAAGGACCGGATGCCGGGATCTCAGCAACCTGCGCTGGTGTAGCACCCAGCCCAGCGGGCTGCGCGGCCCTTGGGGAAAAGCCGCTTCGGGAAACAGCTGCCGGATTATGCGACACTGCAATTCCAGCCCGAGTTTGAAACGGTAAGTCGGGAATTTTTCCTCGACCAGTCGCCAGTCGATGGGATCGTCTGGAATTGAACACAGCTCAATCAGGTCGTTCAGGTACCGCAGGTGAACAAACCCCGAGAACACACCGCGGTCATGCAGCATGTCATGCGCCAAATTGGTCATCAGGCGCAAATTCGCATTGGGGATCCGCACGGCCCCCTCTCCAAACGGAACGAGACGGCTTTGCTCTTCCATGTCGCGCGCGCTGATCGCGCCGAAATAGCGCTCCGGGATCTTGTGATGTATGTCCAATGCGCCGGCGGCATCCGCCCGGAAGTAGCTTCCCAGCGAATACTGGTTTTGGCTGTCCGGGAATTTTTCGTAGCCGATGCTGCTCAGGATCCGTTCGACAGCGGCATCCTGATCCGGATTCGTAACGATATCGAGGTCAAAGGACATCCGCGACACGTCGGCGGCATCCGCGGCCTGAAATAGATTGACCGCCCCCTTCATCAGGCCGACTTCCAGCCCCTCTGCGGTCAGAGCTGTCAGGACCTCGTCAAGCTGGGCTTTCAACATGCTGTTGCGGGTGTTGTTGGCGGCATTGACCGAGGCGAGGTAACTCAGCGCCTCAGGGTCGACCTGCGCGGCCTGACCGGACCGGAGCAGCCTTCTGTACAGCAGCGGGCCGACAAGATTTTCATTGGCGCAACCGATAATCCGTTCCCAATCCGAGTTCCGGGGCACCCGTCCCCGCAGGCATTCGGAAAAATCGACCAGAGCATTTGGAGGAAATACGGGCATCTATCAGCCCCTCCCTGCGCGGCGCCAGGCCTCTAGCGCCAAGGCGGCTGCCTGATCAAGACCGTCAAAGCCGACCCGGAAGAACCGCGCGGTGCCGACCAGGGCAGCCAGGGATTCAAAACCATCGCCCGACAGGCTGTCGTCCTGGGACCAGCAGGATCCCAGCATCATCTGGATGATCTCCTCCTCAGCGGTGACAGGCTCCAGCCCGGCCGCTGCATCCGACTGTCTGTGAAGAAAGAGCACGCAGCGGACAGGCCGCGGCGGACATTGGCCCGCGGCCAGCGCAATGTAGCGGACCACCTTGCCGTCCGGCCGCAAATAGCTTGGTCGGGTTTCAAGCTCTGGCCGACGGGACGCAAGAAGGGGCAGTGCGCCGCATTTTAACGTGGCTGGAAATGGCAGGGCCATCACCTGGCCACCGCTGCGCAGCACCGCCAGATCGTCCCCTTCGAGGCTGAAGCCTTCGTCCTGCAGCGCAACGGATAAGGTCGATTTTCCGCGGCCGGGGGCCCCGCACAGCAGCATGTTCCGGCCATCGGCGGAAACGGTCGCCGTGTGCAGCACCGGATCCTGCGCGGCATCCAGGACCAGCGTAGTCAGCAGGAACTTCAGCGCGGCACCAATTTCGTTCCAGCGGTGCCAGTCCGGGTCTTCACCGGCCCAGGCAAGCCCGACCCGCGCTGTCTCCTCGACAAGGACAAGTTGATTTGGGGTGGGGGCGGTCGGCACCAGGAGGTGGTCGAACAGGTTGCGCACCATCTCTGCCGTTTTTTCACCGGTGCAGGAAATTCCGATTGTGAACCCGTCAATTGACAGGCACAGGCGGGATGTGATCGCCACGGGTCCGGAGCACGGAGCCAGATAGCGGACGGCTCCTGAATTCAGCAACTCGGTTAAATTCTGCAGGCCATTGGCACCGTCGGTTGATGCCGATGAAACGAATTCGGAAATGGTTAGTCCGTCAACCAGCCGGGGCCATAATGCAACTGTGATTTCAGATGCATAGAAGAGTTTTTGTGTATGTGGCAGAAATAAAAAATGGCTGTTCCCAACATTGACAAGGCGCACATCGGGAAAGGCCATAATTTGAGCGAGGTCCAAGAATAACCCTCTCTAGATTAAACTGAAGATTGCGACATCCGAGGATGTCGCAAAATCCCCCGCGGGGACCACCAGTAGAAACGAGTGACCGCCAGGCGAGCGACGTCCTTTTAGGGCCGTCTCCTCCTCCGGATTATTCTCCGTCTCCTTCTCAGTCTTCTCCTCGCGCCGCCGCCGCCGCCGCCGCCGGACTTTGCGACAGCCTCGGATGACAAGGTTGTGGACAGAAGAAATGCAACCGCGGGCGTTGTTACCGCCGCGAAACGTCCAGCTTTTTGAAGGACTTCCCTACGTTCAGGGGATTCAGGCTTATCTGTGTGGTCTGACATGGTACCCTACTTCACTCGTACTTTGGTCAATTCAGCTCATCTAAGTCGACCGACCCGAAAATCAAATCGGCAAGGTAGATTCTGGGAATTTGGCTATACACTGTCAAATTTCCCCGCTCCATAGCGCTCCACCAGACGAAAACTCACGGAACCTTGACGTTTACTGTGACCTTTGAAGGGAGTCGTGTCAACGGTGCGGCCTCACCGGGCGCGCGCGTGCAGTCGTGCAGTGTCGGGATTCTCCAACACTCCCGCGCCCAGGTCACGCGAGTGTTGGAGTTTGTAAGGCGGCTGTGGTATTCTGTGTGAAGTACGCAAAAGCGTCTTGTTCCCTTTGCGGTGGCCTGGAAACGGGGAGTTCGGGCCTAGTTAGTTACTAGTTAGTTAAATGAGTAAGCGGTTTGGCAAGCCGCTGCGTTACGAGTTCATTTGGGGGGAAGCCGGGTGTTTTCATCAGATGATTTCAGCGAGGGCTCGCTGGATCCTACGGTTTGGACAATCGAAGGGCCGGGAGGGGTCTCTGCGAATGTGGACGTCAATGCCTCGGACGCCTATCTGGAACTGGAGACCCCGAATGGCAATTATGATGCCTGGCAGACCAACAATGCCGCGCGGGCGATGCAGGCCATCGCCGACGAGGATTTCCAGGTCGAGACACGCTTCCTGACCACGCCCAGCGAGCGCTTCCAGCTGCAGGGGATTCTGGTGGAGCAGGATGCGGGCAACTGGGTGCGCTTTGACACCTATTCCGATGGCAACGTGCTGCGGGTCTTTGCCGGGGTGACGGTGAATGGTTCGTCCTCCTCGCGGGTCAATGCGGTGATCCCGGCGGGGGCCGCCGAATACCTGCGGGTCGACCGCTCCGGTGACACCTGGAGCTATGAGTATTCCGCCGACGGCAGCAGCTGGACCACGGCGGTGAGCTTTAGCCATGCGCTCAACGCCACCTCGGCCGGTGTGTTTGCGGGCAATACCGCGCAGGCCACCGGCTATACCGCGCAGGTCGATTATTTCGAAGTCGCCAGCGACCCGATCACAGATGAGGACGGCAGCGTCACCCCGGTGAACACGGCCCCTGTTGCGCAAAATGACAATTATCTTCTGGCGCCGGATGGCAGCCTGACAGTTGATGCCGCCAGCGGCGTGCTGAACAATGACAGCGATCCCGACGGCGACCCCCTGACCGTTTCCCTCGACACGCAGGCGGCAAACGGAACCGTAGCGCTCAACGCAGACGGGGCATTCTCATATACGCCGGATGCTGGGGCCTCCGGCTCCGACAGCTTCCGCTACACGCTCAGCGATGGCGCCGATAGCGTGACAGGCACCGTGACGCTGGCGGCGTCCGGGCCCGGCGGCGGCCCCATTGTCCAGGACGCCCCGGTGCTGACAACCGGCACGCCGGTGTTCAGCAAGGCTATCGTGACAACTGCCATGCCGCTGACCCATGTCGGGCTGGGCGCGGATTTCGACGGGGATGGCGACATCGATCTGGCTGCCACCTCCGAGCAGAACGACTCGGTTGTCTGGTACGAGAACGACGGGGCAGAGAATTTCACCGCGCATGTCATCGATACTGCGCTGGAGTCTTCTTATCCGGCCTCGGTTGCCGATCTGGACCAGGACGGCGACTCTGACATCCTTGCGGGCGGGTACCGTGACGATCTGTATGTCTGGTACGAGAATGACGGCGGCGGCAGCTTCCAGCGCCACACCATCGCCGCCAAGGACGGGGCGCATTTCATCGAAGCGGCGGATCTGGACGGTGACGGCGACCTTGATCTGGTCACCGCAAGTCAGGATTCAAACACCATTGCCTGGTACGAGAATGACGGCGCCCAGACCTTTACGGAGCGGGTGGTCGACAGCAATGCGATCGAGGCCAAGACGGCGATCGCAATTGATATCGACGCAGACGGCGATCTTGACATACTGGCCGCGAGCTATGGGGACAACACGGTTGCGCTCTATCTCAATGATGGCAGCCAGACGTTCACCAAGCAGATCATCGATAATGCGGCAAACGGGGCCTATTACGTCACAGCGGCCGATCTGAACGGTGACGGCAGTATCGATATCGCGGCGGCGGCAAAGCTCGACAACCAGGTCATCGGTTATTTCAACACCGGCGGGGCTTTCACCAGGTCGGTTCTGGCAAGCGGTCTGGGCGGGGTGCGCAGCGTGACCGCTGATGATGTGGATGACGATGGCGACATCGATCTGCTTGCGGCCAGTGTCAACGACAATTCGGTGCGCTTCCTGGAGAACAACGGCTCCGGCGTTTTTGGCGCCGTGACGATAGATAACAATGCGCTTGGTGCCTATACGCCGATTCCGGAAGATATCAATCAGGACGGCCTTGGGGATGTTATCGTCGCCAGCAAGACCGATGCGACAGTGGCGGTCCTGCTGCAATCGCGGGAGCAATCCGCCTTTTTGAATGCAGGCGACACCTTTGCGATCGACCCGTCTGTGCTGTCGGCAACGGACAGCGAACAGAGCGCCAGCGAGCTGGTCTACACTGTGGTGTCGGCGCCAAGCTTGGGAACGCTGCGGCTGAACGGGGCGGATCTGGCCGCAGGCGGCAGCTTTACCCAGGCGGATGTCGATCAGGGCCTTGTGTCCTTTGCAACCGCGTCCGGCACGGATGGGCTGGACGGGTTTGAACTTGGGCTCAGCGACGGGATTTCGTCACCGGCGCCCGTCCTCTTCAATTTCACAATCGGCTCTCCCGCTTCCGGCAGCGGACTGGTGTCGGATGATTTCAGCAGTGGAGCGCTGGATCCTGCGGTGTGGACCATTGAGGGCCCGACCGGGGTGGCGGCGGGGCTGGGGACCAGTGCCTCGGACGCCTATCTGGAGCTGGTGACGCCGGATGGCAATTATGATGCCTGGGGCGCCAACAATGCGGCCCGGGCGATGCAGGCCATCGCTGACGAGGATTTCCAGGTCGAGGCGCGCTTCCTGACCACGCCCAGCGAGCGCTTCCAGCTGCAGGGGATCCTGGTGGAGCAGGATGCGGGCAACTGGGTGCGCTTTGACACCTATTCCGATGGCAACGTGCTGCGGGTCTTTGCCGGGGTGACGGTCAATGGCAACTCGTCGTCGCGGGTCAATGCAACGATCCCGGCCGGGGCCGCCGAATACCTGCGGGTCGACCGCTCTGGCGACACCTGGAGCTATGAGTATTCCGCCGACGGCAGCAGTTGGACCACGGCGGTGAGCTTTAGCCATGCGCTCAACGCCACCTCGGCCGGTGTGTTTGCGGGCAATACCGCGCAGGCCACCGGCTATACCGCGCAGGTCGATTACTTCGAGGTGGCCAGCGACCCGATCGCCGATGAGGACGGCAGCATCACCCCGGTGAACCAGGCGCCGCAGGCCGCCGATGACGCGCTGGCGGCGGCCATCGACACGCCGCTGGTGATCGATACCGGCGATCTTCTGGGTAATGACAGCGATCCCGACGGCGATCCGGTCACCTTCGACAGTTTCACCAGCCCGGCCAACGGCACCCTCGTCGACAATGGCGACGGCACGCTGACCTACACGCCGGATGCGGGCTATGAGGGCCCCGACAGCTTCAGCTACACGATCAGCGACGGCAGCCTCAGCGACACCGCAACCGTGACCCTGACGGTTGCCACGCCCGCCTCCGGCAGCGGACTGGTGTCGGATGATTTCAGCAGTGGAGCGCTGGATCCTGCGGTGTGGACCATTGAGGGCCCGACCGGGGTGGCGGCGGGGCTGGGGACCAGTGCCTCGGACGCCTATCTGGAGCTGGTGACGCCGGATGGCAATTATGATGCCTGGGGCGCCAACAATGCGGCCCGGGCGATGCAGGCCATCGCTGACGAGGATTTCCAGGTCGAGGCGCGCTTCCTGACCACGCCCAGCGAGCGCTTCCAGCTGCAGGGGATCCTGGTGGAGCAGGATGCGGGCAACTGGGTGCGCTTTGACACCTATTCCGATGGCAACGTGCTGCGGGTCTTTGCCGGGGTGACGGTCAATGGCAACTCGTCGTCGCGGGTCAATGCAACGATCCCGGCCGGGGCCGCCGAATACCTGCGGGTCGACCGCTCTGGCGACACCTGGAGCTATGAGTATTCCGCCGACGGCAGCAGTTGGACCACGGCGGTGAGCTTTAGCCATGCGCTCAACGCCACCTCGGCCGGTGTGTTTGCGGGCAATACCGCGCAGGCCACCGGCTATACCGCGCAGGTCGATTACTTCGAGGTGGCCAGCGACCCGATCGCCGATGAGGACGGCAGCATCACCCCGGTGAACCAGGCGCCGCAGGCCGCCGATGACGCGCTGGCGGCGGCCATCGACACGCCGCTGGTGATCGATACCGGCGATCTTCTGGGTAATGACAGCGATCCCGACGGCGATCCGGTCACCTTCGACAGTTTCACCAGCCCGGCCAACGGCACCCTCGTCGACAATGGCGACGGCACGCTGACCTACACGCCGGATGCGGGCTATGAGGGCCCCGACAGCTTCAGCTACACGATCAGCGACGGCA
>NZ_JBVYHB010000026.1:0-29979 GCF_056033425.1 Leisingera sp. SA32
TGAGCAAGACAACAAACAAGTATTCTTCTGAGGTTCGCGAGCGTGCGGTGCGCCTGGTGCTGGACAACCAGGGCCAGCACAGTTCCCGCTGGCAGGCGATCATGTCGATCTCCGCGAAGATCGGCTGTTCGGCGCACACTCTGAATGAGTGGGTGAAGAAGGCAGAGGTCGACAGCGGCAAGCGGGCGGGCGTTCCAACCGATGTGGCCGACAAACTGAAGGCGCTGGAGCGGGAGAACCGCGAGCTGCGCCAGGCGAACGAGATCCTCCGCAAGGCATCAGCGTATTTTGCGATGGCGGAGCTCGACCGCCGGTCGAAGTGATGGTGTCATTTATCGACATGCATCGCGCGGAGTATGGGGTCGAGCCGATCTGCACTGTCCTGCCGATTGCCCCTTCCACGTATTACGACCACCTGGCGAAGCGGGCTGATCCGGCCCGGTGGTCGGACCGTGCCCGGCGTGACGCGGCATTGCGGCCCGAGATCCGGCGGGTTTTCGAAGAGAACTGGCGAGTCTATGGCGTGCGGAAGGTCTGGCGGCAATTGCAACGGGAAGGTTTCGACGTCGCCCGCTGCACGGTCGCCCGGCTGATGAGGAGCATGGGTATTCAAGGTATCATCCGGGGCAAGCCGCACAAGACGACTGTGCCCGACAAGAAGGCCCCATGCCCGCTGGATAAAGTGAACCGGCAATTCCGGGTGCCTGCTCCAAATATGCTCCGGGTGAGCGATTTCACCTATGTCGCCACCTGGAAGGGGTTCACCTATGTCGCCTTCGTTGTCGATGCCTATGCCCGCAAGATCGTTGGTTGGCGTGTCAGCACCTCGGCGCATGCCGGGTTCGTTCTCGATGCGCTGGAGCAGGCTGTTCACGAGCGGCGGCCGACAAAGGCGATGGGGCTTGTTCACCACTCCGACCGCGGCAGCCAATACCTGTCGATCAAGTACACAGAGCGGTTGGGAGAAGCTGGTATCGAGCCCTCTGTCGGCAGCGTTGGGGACAGCTATGACAACGCGCTGGCCGAAACGATCAACGGTCTCTTCAAGGCCGAGGTCATTCACCGCCGCGGTCCTTGGCGAAACTTCGAAGCGGTGGAATACGCAACACTCGAATGGGTGGACTGGTTCAACAACCGCCGTCTGCTCGAGCCTATCGGGAACATTCCGCCGGCAGAAGCAGAGGCCAATTTCTACGCCGCTCTGGAAACTGAGGCACGAGCCGCGTAACTAACTGAAATCAGCCTCCGGCAAACCCGGCGCGGTTCAGTTTGCTCATGGGTTATGGGTTATGGGTTATGGGTTATGGGTTACTGAGGAGGGGCAATTAGTCTGTAAGTTCATCAAGAGGCACACTCGCGATGACAGGACCAATCACATAGCTTTGCAAACGGTACAAATGCCAACTGAGAAATTCGAATTGATCCATAGAAACCTCGAATACATCCTCATAGAATTGGATGTGATTCAAGAACAGTTGGGTGAAAGCTGAGTTCTAAGATTCGCAAGCGGTCATTGGATCAGTCGCAGCGAAAGCTCACTTTGTCCCGCATCCCTTACGTTCGATGATGGTTGGTGGCTACACCTGCGGCGAAGGTCTGCTCCTTTCATGCTCGTGCAGCATGAAATCGCCGCCTAGTTCGCCGAAACCAAGACTTTGTAAAAGTCGCTATCTGCGCTGAGCGGACGATAGATGGTATGTGACGGCGGCAGTCTCGTTGAACGGCGGCATCTTTTGGTGCTCATGCAGCGTAGGGCGGCCGCCTGGCTGGCAGAACCCAAGACTTTGCAAAGATCTCTATCTGCGCTTCGCGGTCCCCTTGGTGCCGACCCCGGCATCAGCCAAGGCTGCCACGTCTCTCTGGACGGCAGCTATGGAGGGCTGCCGGGATTTGTTGCGCCTGCTACGGGCGGAAGCTTCGCAAAGCACGGATGGCAGCAACGTGTAAAATCAGCCCCAGGGGTATGGCGCCGTCACCCGAAGTAGCTGAACAATGGAACTGACAGCAAGACCGGTCGCGCTATTGCCGCCGCTCAGGAGTAGTCCGTCACAAGAGAGGGCGCCGATGCTGGCGAGGCATGGGTGTTACTGAGCCGCTTTACCGGATGCCTTGCCGAAAATTTGGCGTAAACCCTGAACTCTGATTGATGTTCGCGCCTGGGAATTGCTCAAGTTTTAAACCCAAAAGGGCACCCTCTGGCTCGGTTTCAATCCTTAGAAAATTGCGCCTGCCGGGTCTTGTGGACCATCCGGCTGCAACTTGATCCCGATTTGCAACTGCCGCCGCAGCCTCACCAGAAGTAGACAGGGCGCCCCGTGAGCTCCCTACATGTTGATTATAGCTCGACGTCGCGACATCCTTGCCCCGATTCCGAGACAACTTTGCCCCGATTTACACGCTCAGTGGGTCCAGGGGCCGCGGCGCGAGGTGGCGAAATTGTCGCCATAGCCGCCGGGACGGATGTTCGCCTTGCGCGCTTTGGGCTCGATCACCTGGGCGTCGATGCCGTGATCGGCGGCATACTCCAGCGCCGCCTCCTTGGTCTCAAACCGCAGGCGCACCTGGCTTTGGGTGTCGGAGGAGGAGGTCCAGCCCATCAGCGGGTCGACTTCGCGCGCCGTGGTGGGGGCGAAATCCAGAAGCCATTTCCGCGTCTTGGCCATGCCCGAGGTCATGGCATTGCGTGCTGGCCGGTAAATCCGCGCTTGCATGGGCGATCTCCTGATGATCTGAAAGATGAATCCTGATGCTCGCGCATTTATGCGCCGGAAGCCGCCGTGCGGCAAGGTGGCAAATGCCGCGGTTTCATCGGATTTGCGCCGATACCACAGCTGTTTGCGCGGCTTTTGTGCAGTTCCCCCTTGAAACGGAACGAGAACAGACCAAGATCTGCGCCAGCCGCCACTGGAGACGCCCGATGCCTTATGCCCATTCCGACAAGTCGATGCCGATGATGACCCAGCGCGCGCCGCAGCAGCGGCCCAAGCTGGAAGGCGGCAAGCGGTTTGTCATGCACACCAGCTTTGACCCGGCGGGCGATCAGCCGACAGCGATCCGCGAACTGTCGCAAGGCGTGCTGGAGGGCGAGCGCGATCAGGTGCTGCTGGGGGCCACCGGCACCGGCAAGACCTTCACCATGGCCAAGGTGATCGAAGAGACCCAGCGCCCGGCGATCATCCTCGCCCCTAACAAGACGCTGGCGGCGCAGCTCTACGGCGAATTCAAAGGCTTCTTCCCAGACAATGCGGTGGAATACTTTGTGTCGTTCTACGACTACTACCAGCCCGAGGCCTATGTGCCGCGCTCCGACACCTTCATCGAGAAGGAAAGCCAGATCAACGAGCAGATCGACCGGATGCGCCACTCTGCCACCCGCGCGCTGCTGGAGCGCGATGATGTCATCATCATTGCCTCCGTGTCCTGCATCTACGGCATCGGCTCGGTTGAGACCTACTCTGCTATGACCCAGGACCTGAAGGCGGGCGAGATGTACGACCAGCGCCAGATCATGGCGGATCTGGTGGCCCAGCAGTACAAGCGCAACGACCACGCCTTTCAGCGCGGCTCCTTCCGAGTGCGCGGCGACACGCTGGAGATCTTTCCCGCCCACTTGGAAGACCGCGCCTGGAAGCTGTCTTTCTTTGGCGAGGAGCTGGAAACGATCACCGAATTCGACCCGCTGACGGGGGAGAAAACCGGCAGTTTCGACCAGATCCGGATCTACGCGAATTCGCACTACGTCACCCCCAAGCCGACGCTGCGGCAGGCGATCATCTCGATCAAACAAGAGCTGAAACAGCGGCTGGAGCAGCTGACCGGCGAGGGTAAGCTGCTGGAGGCGCAGCGGCTGGAACAGCGCTGCAATTTCGACATCGAGATGCTGGAGGCCACCAGCCATTGCAACGGAATCGAGAACTACTCGCGCTATCTGACGGGGCGTGCCCCGGGCGAGCCGCCGCCGACGCTGTTCGAGTTTATCCCTGACAATGCCATTGTTTTTGCGGATGAATCCCACGTCTCCGTTCCGCAGATTGGCGGCATGTACAAGGGTGACCACCGGCGCAAGTATACCTTGGCTGAGCATGGTTTTCGTCTGCCCAGCTGCATGGACAACCGACCGCTGAAATTCGAGGAATGGGACGCCATGCGCCCGCAGTCGGTCTTTGTCTCCGCGACCCCGTCCAACTGGGAACTGGAGCAGGCGGGCGGCGTCTTTACCGAACAGGTGATCCGCCCCACCGGCCTGCTGGACCCGGAGGTGGAGATCCGCCCGGTTGATATGCAGGTGGATGACCTGCTGGACGAGATCCGCAAGGTCTCTGCCAATGGCTATCGCACGCTGGTCACCACGCTGACCAAACGCATGGCTGAGGATCTGACCGAATACCTGCACGAGCAGGGCATCAAGGTGCGTTACATGCACTCTGACATCGACACGCTGGAGCGGATCGAGATCCTGCGCGATCTGCGCCTCGGGGCCTTTGACGTGCTGATCGGGATCAACCTCTTGCGCGAGGGGCTGGATATTCCCGAATGCGGGCTGGTCGCCATTCTGGACGCCGACAAGGAAGGCTTCCTGCGCTCGGAGACCTCATTGATCCAGACCATCGGCCGCGCCGCGCGTAACGCCGACGGCCGGGTTATCATGTATGCCGACCGCATCACCGGGTCGATGGAACGTGCGATTGGCGAGACCAACCGCCGCCGTGAAAAACAGATCGCCTACAACACGGAACACGGCATCACCCCGGCGACGGTCAAGAAAAACGTCGAAGATGTGCTGGCTGGTCTCTACCAGGGGGATGTGGACATGAACCGCGTCACCGCTACGGTGGACAAGCCGATGCATGGCGCCAACCTGGAGGCGCATCTGGCGGGTCTGCGGGAGCAGATGCGCAAGGCGGCCGAAAACCTGGAGTTCGAAGAGGCCGCCCGCTTGCGCGACGAGGTCAAGCGGCTGGAGGCGGTGGATCTGGCGATCTCCGACGATCCGCTGGCGCGGCAATCGGCGGTGGACGCGGCGACTGACGCGGCGGTCAAATCCCGCGGGCGTTCCACCGCGGGGAAGGCCGGCACACGGGCGTACCGGGGCAAGTCGCAGAAGAAGTATTCCTGAGGCGGGGGAGGGGCGCTTGCATCTCTGACCCTGTGATGCGGACAACAAAAAACCGGGCAGGTGGATGCACCTGCCCGGTTTCGTTTGCGAGGTCGTTTGTCAGCTTCGCGGGCGGCGCAACGAGACGCCGCCGCGCGTTGGATCAGAAGTGGACCGACCGGGTGCCCGCCGGGGTTTCCATCGGCGGCGCGAATTTGGTCAGGTCGATGCCGTCGACGGCAGTCTTGTATTCCTCGACCGTGGGGGTGCGGCCGAGGATTGCCGACAGCACCACCACAGGGGTCGAGGCCAGCAGGCTCTCGCCTTTCTTCTCGGTGCTGTCTTCCACCACGCGGCCCTGGAACAGCCGGGTCGAGGTCGCCAGAACCGTATCGCCCTTGGCTGCCTTTTCCTGGTTGCCCATGCAAAGGTTGCAGCCCGGACGTTCGAGATACAGGATATTCTCGTACTCGGTGCGGGCCTTGCTCTTGGGCATGAAGTCATCGAACTCAAAGCCGGAGTAGCGCTGGAGGATTTCCCAGTCGCCTTCTTCCTTCATCTCGTCGATGATGTTGTAGGTCGGCGCGGCGACCACCAGCGGGGCCTTGAACTCCACCTTGCCGTTGGCCTTTTCGATGTTTTTCAGCATCTGGGCGACGATCTTGATATCGCCCTTATGCACCATGCAGGAGCCGACAAAGCCCAGGTCGACCTTCTTTTCCGCCCTGTAGTAGGAAATCGGGCGGATGGTGTCGTGGGTATAGCGCTTGGAGACATCGGCGTTGTTGACGTCCGGGTCGGCGATCATCGGCTCGTTGATCTTGTCGAGGTCGACCACCACTTCGGCGAAATACTTGGCGTTGTCGTCGGGCGCCAGCGCGGGCTGTTCACCCGAGCGGATTTCGGCGATGCGCTTGTCGGCTAGGCCGACCAGTTTGTGCAGCATGCCGTTTTCATGCTCCATGCCCTTGTCGATCATGATCTGGATACGGTGCTTGGCCAGCTTCAGGCTTTCGATCAGGGTGTCGTCGTTGGAGATGCAGATCGAGGCCTTGGCCTTCATCTCTGCGGTCCAGTCGGTGAAGGTAAAGGCCTGGTCGGCCAGCAGGGTGCCGATATGCACCTCGATGATGCGGCCCTGGAAGACGTTGTCGCCGTGCTGTTCCAGCATTTGCAGCTGGGTGGCATGCACCACGTCGCGGAAGTCCATGTGGTCCGCCATCTTGCCCTTGAAGGTCACCTTGACCGATTCCGGAATCGGCATCGACGCCTCGCCGGTGGCCAGCGCCAGCGCCACGGTGCCGGAGTCGGCCCCAAAGGCCACGCCCTTGGACATGCGGGTGTGGCTGTCGCCGCCGATGATGATGGCCCAGTCGTCCACGGTGATGTCGTTCAGCACCTTGTGGATCACGTCGGTCATCGCGTGATATTTGCCCTTGGGGTCACGGGCGGTCACCAGGCCGAAGTCGTTCATGAACTTCATCAGACGCGGCGTGTTGGCCTGTGCCTTCTGATCCCAGACCGAGGCGGTGTGGCAGCCCGACTGATAAGCGCCGTCGACGGACGGCGACAGGACGGTTGCCGCCATCGCTTCCAGTTCCTGGGCGGTCATCAGGCCGGTGGTGTCCTGCGAACCCACGATGTTGACCTGTACACGCACGTCGGAGCCGGCGTGCAGCACCTTGCCCGGCGTGGAGCCGCGGGCGTTTTTGTTGAAGATCTTTTCAACCGCGGTCAGGCCCTGGCCCTCGTGGCTGACTTCCTTGGAGGGGGCAAAGGCCGACTTCAGCTCAATGCCCAGGGTCTCGCAGGCGAATGTCTGCAACTTCTTGCCAAAGACGATGGCGTAAGAGCCACCCGCCTTCATGAATTCCATCTTCTGCGGGGTAAAGGCGCCGGAGACGTCCACCAGCTCCTTGGAGCCGTCCTCGTTGTACAGCTTCTTGGTCTTGCTGTTGATGGTCAGCACGGTGCCGGTTTCAACCGAATACTTCTGTTCAAGAATGGGGTTGCCATCGTTGTTCAGGATCGGCGCGCCGTCCTCGCCGGTTTTCTTGACCCAGTTTTTCAGGTCCAGACCGATGCCGCCGGTCACGCCCACGGTGGTCAGGAAGATCGGCGAGATGCCGTTGGTGCCCGCGACGATCGGCGCGAAGTTCACAAAGGGCACATAGGGGCTGGCCTGCTTGCCGGTCCACAGCGCCACGTTGTTGACGCCGGACATCCGCGAGGAGCCGACACCCATTGTGCCTTTTTCCGCGATCAGCATAACCCGTTTGTCGGGGTGCTGCAGCTTCAGCGCTTCGATTTCCTGCTGTGCCTTTTCCGAGATCATGCACTTGCCGTGCAATTCCCGGTCAGAGCGCGAATGCGCCTGGTTGCCGGGCGACAGCAGGTCGGTGGAAATATCGCCTTCGCCGGCGATATAGGTGACCACTTTGATCTCTTCATCGATGTCGGGCAGCTTGGTGAAGAATTCCGCGTCGGCATAGCTTTCCAGGATCTCGCGGGCGATCGGGTTGCCCGCCTTGAAGGCGTCTTCCAGACGGTCGGTGTCGGCCTCATACAGGAAAACCTGGGTCTTCAGAACTTCGGCGGCCTGGTTGGCAATCGCCTGATCGTCGCCGAGCGCCAGATCCAGAAGCACCCGAACCGAGGGGCCGCCCTTCATGTGAGACAGCAGCTCAAAGGCAAATTCGACAGAGATTTCCGCAACCTCGGCTTGCCCCAGGATGATCTCCTTGAGGAAGGCAGCCTTGACCCCAGCCGCGCCGGTGGTGCCGGGCAGAGTGTTGTAGATAAAGAATTTCAGGCTGTCCGCGCGGTGCTCGTTGTCCTGATCCTTGATCTGGGCAACCAGTTCCTCCAGCAATGCGCCATCGTCGATGGGCTTGGGGCTCAGGCCCTGTTCTTTGCGCGTTTCGATCTCGTTCAAATAATCTGTATAGAGGCTCATGGCTATCCCGGCGAGTAAGCGTTAGATGAAGCTTGAGCCCCGGACCGCAGACAGGCTGCCGTGTCCGGGAAGCTGATTGTATGCGGCAGTATACCATGGTGGACCGGGTTGCAAGCCATCCCGCAGTGGCAAGATGCCTCAGCGTCCATCGCCGACCTTCAAACCGGCTGCGGAGCCCGGACCCGTTCGCACCCGGTTCGCCTGCCATAGCAGGAGGCCGTAAATACCGCCTGAACGAAAGCGACCTGTTTCAGACGCGGCGCGCAATTCGGGGCACCGGACACGCGCGACCTTTACGAAACCGGTTCGGCTTCTCATAAAAATGCGCAGCAGGCGGGGCGTGTGGCCCGGTCGTCCCATCAAAGAACGACAGGCATGACCCAGACAGACACGGCACGGCTCACCGACCCGCTGGCGCAGGCCAGCATCCTGATCGTCGATGACGAGCCGGGCATGCGCAACTTTCTGGTCAAGACCCTGCGCCCGCTGTGCCAGCGGGTCGACGAGGCCGACAACACCGAGGCCGCCCGCGCCTGTCTGGATGCGCAGCAGTATGACGTTATGATCCTCGACAACATCATGCCGGGGCAGAAGGGGCTGGACTGGCTGGCCGATCAACGCAGCGCCGGTGGATTTACCGATACCATCCTGATCACCGCCTACGCCGATCTGCAAACCGCGATTGATGCCTTGCGCGCCGGGGCATCGGATTTCGTGCTCAAGCCGTTTCGCTCCAACCAGATCTTGAACGCGCTGCGCCGCTGCATCGAAACCGCCCGGCTGAAGCGGGAGAACATGCTGCTGCGCCGCGAGCTGGAAACCGTCGGCCTTGGCCGCCGCCGCCGCCGCGAACTGGTCGGCCAGTCCGCGGCTGTCACGCGCGTGCGCGATCTGCTGGGGCGGGTGCAGGGGCTGATGACCCCGGTGCTGATTACCGGCGCGTCCGGCACCGGCAAGGAGGTCGCAGCGCGGCATCTGCACGCCCATTCCCCCCGCGCCGACGGGCCGTTTGTGCCGGTGCAATGCGGCGCCATCCCGGCCGAGATGATTGAATATGAACTGTTTGGCCACGCGCCGGGTGCGGTGCCAGGTGCCCCTGCCGGGCGCGAGGGGCTGCTGGCCTCGGCCCAGGGTGGCACCGTCTTTTTTGACGAGATCAGTGAGCTCAGCCCCTCCGCCCAGAGCGCGCTGCTGCGGGTACTGGAGGACGGTCGCATTCGCCCTGTTGGCACCGAACGGCTGGTGCAGCTGGACGTGCGCTTCGCGATGAGCTCCAGCCGTTCCCTGACCGAGGCGGTGGCGCAGGGGCGCTTCCGTGAAGATCTGCTGTTCCGCATCAACGTTGTTGAAGTCGATATGCCGCCACTGTCCGAGCGCGACACCGACGTGCTGGCATTGGCAGAGCTGTTCCTGAGCGAGATGGCGGCGCAGATGCAGCTGCCGCCGCTTGCGCTGACCGCGCCGGTGAAATCGGCCCTGCTGCGCCACGACTGGCCGGGCAATATCCGCGAGCTGCGCAATTTCATCGAACGCTCGCTGATCTTCGGCACCTTCCCGCTGGACACGTTGACACCCGCGCCGCCGCCCTCTGGCATCACCCCGCTGGAGGAGGTGGAGCGCCGCGAGATCCTGCAGGCGCTGGAGGCGCTGGGCGGCAATCGCAGCGCGGCGGCGCGGCAGCTGGGGGTCTCGCGCAAGACCATCGACCGCAAATGCGCGGCCTGGGCGCTGTAGGCCCGTGCAGATGCTGCGAGCCGTCCGGGTGCGGCTGCTGGTCATCGCGCTGCTGCCGATGCTGGTGCTGCTGCCCTTGCTGCTGGGCGGCACCATGTGGCGCTGGTCGGACAAGGTCGACGGGCTGCTGATCAGCAAGGTCACCGGCGATCTGACCATCGCCGACCAGTATCTGGCCCGGCTGGTCGACACCTCGGGCGAGCAGCTGGACGCGGTCGCCCAGTCGGTACGTTTCCGCGCGGCGCTGGCCTCCGGGTAGGCGCAGGACTTTCTGGAGCAGGAGCGGATCCGGCTGGGGCTGGATTTCCTGTATCTGGCCGGGCCGGAGGGCCGCGCGGGCTTTGATCCGGCGGACTGGCCGGTGCTGCGCCGCGCTTTGGACGGGCAGCGGCACAGCGCGGTGGACATCTTTGCCGCCCCCCAGCTCGACGCGCTGGCGCCGGGCCTTGCCGCCCGCGCCGCCATCCCGCTGGTGCCGACCGAGGCCGCGGTGCCGACGGACCGCACGGCAGAGACCCGCGGCATGGTGATCCACTCCGCCGCGCCGGTGACCCTGCCGGACGGGCAGCTGCGGCTGCTGGCGGGCGGCAAGCTGCTGAACCGCAACCTCGATTTCATCGACACCATCAACGCGCTGGTCTACCGCGAGCAGGGCCTGCCGGAGGGCAGCCAGGGCACCGCCACGCTGTTCCTCGAGGACGTCCGGATCTCGACCAATGTGCGCCTGTTCGAAAACGTCCGGGCGCTGGGCACGCGGGTTTCCGCCGCGGTGCGCGCGCAGGTGCTGGGGCAGGGGCAGATCTGGCTCGACCGCGCCTTCGTGGTCAACGACTGGTACATCTCCGCCTATGAGCCGATCCTCGACAGCCGGGGGGAGCGCGTTGGCATGCTCTATGTCGGGTTTCTGGAAACCCCCTTCCGCCAGGCGCGCCAAGAGCTGGTGCTGACGCTGACCGGGGCGTTTTTACTGATCGCGGCGCTGTCGGTACCGATCTTCCTGCGCTGGGCGGGCCGCATCTTCCGCCCGCTGGAGGCGATGACGCGCACCATCGCGCGGGTGGAGCAGGGCGATCTGACCGCCCGCAATGCCCAGCCCCGCGATGGCGGCGAGATCGCCCAGGTGGCGGCGCATCTGGATGACCTGCTGGACCAGCTGCAAGAGCGCGACCGGCAGCTGCGCCATTGGGGCGAAAGCCTGGAGGCCAAGGTGGAGGAACGCACGCGCGACCTGCGCGAGGCCAACCGGCGGCTGGAGCAGACCACCGAGCGGCTGGTGATCTCGGAAAAGCTGGCGGCGGTCGGCGAAATCGCCGCCTCTGTCGCGCATGAGATCAACAACCCCGTGGCGGTGATCCAGGGCAATCTGGACGTGGCGCGAATGACGCTGGGCGACTGTGCGCAACCGGTCGAGGAGGAGTTCCGCCTGATCGACGATCAGGTCTACCGGATCGGGGTGATCGTGTCGAAACTGCTGCAATTTGCCCGGCCAGAGGAATACTCCGGTACCTCCGGCCTGATCGCACCGGCAGAGGTCTTGGCCGACTGCCTGGTGCTGACCCGCCACCAGATCGATCAAGCGGCGGTTGCGGTGGAAGCCGACCTGCACAGCCAGCGGCAGGTGCGGATGTCGCGGACCGAGCTGCAGCAGGTCCTGGTCAACCTCATCCGCAACGCGGTGCAGGCGATGCCCGGCGGCGGCACCCTGCGGCTGGAGGCCCGCGACGCGGAAGGCGGCGGCGTTCTGATGGCGGTCGAGGACAGCGGCACCGGCATTCCCAAGGATGTGCTGGGGCGGATTTTCGATCCCTTCTTCACCACCAAACAGGCGCGTGGCACCGGGCTGGGCCTGTCGATCAGCCAGCAATTGCTGAGTCGGGCCGGCGGCCAGATCACCGTGCGCTCAGAGCCGGGGCAGGGCAGTCGCTTCGAAATTTTTCTCCCAGAGCCCGAACAGGGCTGATCCGGACATTTTGACGCAAATTCGGCGTGGCGGCTGATCCGCGGCGGGACAGAATGTCCCGTTCTGGCCATTCCGCGTCCGCATTGTTGGACGGATTGTTACGATAAGCCATTGTTATAACTAAATTAATTATTGACATGTTGGGGCCTTCCCCGCCTTTGTCAAGCGTCAGCACGCTGTCGCATGTCGTCCCTGAAATGCCGCTTTGGGAGAGCGCGGGGCACGGCAGTGGCGGCTGCAAGCACCAGGGAGGAAGTTATATGAGCAACCCATCACCCGGCGGGCTGGGCATTCTGCACAAACGCCACATCATCGCCGAACCCGGCTTCAACCGCTGGCGCGTGCCGCCGGCTTCCATCGCCATCCACCTGTGCATCGGCTCGGTCTACGCCTGGTCGGTGTTCAACCCGCCGCTGACCCGCGAGCTGGGCGTTGTCGCCTCCAGCGCCGATGACTGGAGCCTCGGCTCGGTGGTCTGGATCTTCTCGGTCGCCATCGTCTGCCTCGGCCTCGCGGCTGCCTTTGCGGGCAAGTGGCTCGAGGAAGTCGGCCCCCGCATGGTCGGCGTCGTGGCGGCGATCCTCTGGGGCGGCGGTTTCATCGTCGGCTCCTTCGGCATCTCCAGCCATCAGCTGTGGCTGGTCTACCTCGGCTACGGGGTGCTGGGCGGCTGCGGGCTGGGCCTTGGCTATGTCTCGCCAGTGTCGACGCTGATCCGCTGGTTCCCGGACCGCCGCGGCATGGCCACCGGCATGGCGATCATGGGCTTTGGCGGCGGCGCGATGATCGCGGCCCCGGTCAAGGGCTGGCTGCTGGAGCTGTTTTCCACCGCGCCGACCTATCTGGGCGCGCAGGATGCGGTGCAGACCGTGGTCGAAGGTGGCCGGGTCTTTGCCGAAACTGCGCAAGGCAAGGTCGAGGTGGTGATCGCCAGCGCCGCGCAGGCAGCCCCCTTCGGCGGCGAAGCGGGCGCCTATGTGGTCGGCACCGGCAGCACCGGTGCGGCGCAGACCTTCCTGACGCTGGGCATCGTCTATTTCGTGGTGATGATCCTGGCCGCCTTCCAGTACCGGGTTCCGGCCAAGGACTGGGCCCCTGAAGGCTGGGCGCCAAAGCCCGCAGCCTCGGGGCTGGTGACTCAGAACAACGTGCATATCGACCAGGCGCTGAAGACGCCGCAGTTCTGGCAGCTGTGGGTGATGCTGTGCTTCAACGTGACCGTCGGCATCGGCGTGATCGGCGTCGCCAAGACGATGATGTCCGAGATCTTCGGCTCGGTGATGCCGCTGGTGGCCACGGCGGCCTTTGCCTCGACCTACGTGCTGATGATTTCGGTCTTCAACATGGTCGGGCGGTTCTTCTGGGCCTCGACCTCCGACTACATCGGGCGCAAGGCGACCTACATGTGCTTCTTCGTGCTGGGCACGGCGCTGTACCTGTCGATCCCCTATTTCGCCTCGGCGGCGGCGGCCAACCCCTCGCTGCTGTACCTTGGCGGCTTCTACCTGGCGACCATGCTGATCTTCTCGATGTATGGCGGCGGCTTTGCCACCATCCCGGCCTATCTGGCGGATATGTTCGGCACCATGCATGTGGGCGGCATCCACGGCCGACTGCTAACCGCCTGGTCGACCGCGGGCGTGCTGGGACCGCTGGCCATCACCTCGCTGCGGCAGATGTCGGTGAACAGCGCGGTGCAGGATCTGGCCGCGCGGATTGACCCCGCCGCCTTTGCCGAGAAGTTCGGCGCGCCGGTGGCGCAGCTGGACCAGCTGGTGGCGGCCAAGACCGTGACCATCGCCAGGCTGATGGAGATCGCCCCCGCGGGCACCGTCGATCCGACGCCGAGCCTGTATAACACCACGATGTACTGCATGGCGGCGCTGCTGGTGGTGGCCTTCTTCGCCAACCTGTTCATGCGGCCGGTGAAGGCGCATCACCATCACGACGAGCCGGAGCTGCAGGCGGTTCCGGGCGAGTAACAAAGCCTATGCGAACAAAAAAGGCCGGGGCGCTGCACAGCGTCCCGGCCTTATCTATGCGTGGCGCGCGCCGCCGCGGTCAGATATGCAGCGCCTGTCCCAGGGCGCGCAGGCAGGCCTCTTGCAGGCCCTCGGACTGGGTCGGATGCGCGTGGATCGTCGCGCCGATGTCTTGCAGACAGGCGCCCATCTCAATAGCCAGCGAAAACGCTGCCGACATTTCCGAGATCCCTGCGCCGACGGCCTGAATGCCCAGCACCGCGTGATCCGCCTCGCGCCAGACGACGCGGATGAAACCGTCTTCGCGCTCGGTGGTCATGGCGCGGCCATTGGCGGCAAAGGGGAAATCGGTCGCCTTGCTGCCCTCAATCTCGCCCGGCAGGGCGCCACAGGTGACGATCTCGGGATCGGTGAAACAGACCGCCGGAATCGCGCGTTTATCCCAGTCGACCGCATGGCCCGCGACATGTTCGGCGACCATTTCGCCCTGCGCCATGGCGCGGTGGGCCAGCATCGGCTCGCCGGTCACGTCACCGATGGCGTAGATCCCGCGCATCGAGGTCTGGCAGGTCTTGTCGATGCGGATGAAGGGGCCGTTCAGGGTCAGCGCCAGCTCATCGATGCCGATGCCGGCGGTGCGGGGGCGACGGCCGACGGTGGCCAGCACCTTCTCCGCGGCGACGTCGCCCGCACTGGTCGCGAGCACCCCGTCCGCGTGGCCGCTGGCCTTGGCGCCGGTCAGCACGGTCACGCCCAGCTCTTCGAGCCGCTTGGCGACTGGCCGGGTCAGCGCCTTGTCGTAGGCGGGCAGGATGCTGCCCTCGGCCTCGACGATGGTGACCTTGGTGCCCAGCTTGGCAAAGACCGTGCCCAGCTCCAGCCCGATATAGCCGGCGCCGACCACCGCCATGGTCTCGGGCACCTCCGTCAGCGACAGCGCCTCGGTGGAGGACAGGATGTCGCCGCCAAAGGGAAGGAACGGCAGCTCCACCGGGGCCGAGCCGGAGGCAATCACGATGCGCTCGGCCCGGATGCGGGTCTCGGTTTCGCCGTTGCGCACCTGCACGGTCTTGCCGTCGAGAAAGCGCGCCTCGCCCTGGACCAGCTTGGCCCCGGCCTTGCGCATCAGCCCGGCGACGCCGCCGGTCAGCCGGTCGACGATGCCGTCTTTCCAGGCCACGGTTTTCGCAAGGTCGATCTGCGGCGTGCCGGCCGTGATGCCCAGCGGGCCGCTGTCCGCATGGGCGATCTTGTGGAATTCATCCGCCGCGTGGATCAGCGCCTTGGAGGGGATGCAGCCCACGTTCAGGCAGGTGCCGCCGGGGGCGGCCGCGTCCACCACGATGGTGTCGATGCCCAGCTGGCCTGCGCGGATGGCGCAGACATAGCCGCCGGGCCCGGCACCGATGATCAGCAGTTTACATTTCAGATCAGTCATTCAGCCCTCGACAAACAGCATTGCCGGAGATTCCAGCAGGGTTTTCAGTTTCTGCACGAACACCGCCGCATCCCAGCCATCGACGACGCGATGGTCGAAGGAGCACGACAGGTTCATCATCTTGCGCGGCTGGAACTGCTGGCCGTCCCAGACGGGGCGGATCTGCATCTTGTTGACGCCGACGATCGCCACCTCCGGGTGGTTGATGATCGGCGTGGTGGCAATCGCCCCCAAGGCCCCGAGCGAGGTGATGGTGATGGTGCCGCCCGACAGCTCCTCGCGCTTGATCGAGCCTTCGCGCGCGGCTTCTGCCAGGCGGGCCAGCTCACCGGCGTTGTCCCACAGGCTGCCCGCCTCGGCGTGGTGCACGACCGGCACGTTCAGCCCCTGCGGCGTCTGGGTGGCAATGCCGATATGGACGCCGCCGTGGCGGTGGATCACCCCGGCCTCGTCGTCAAAACGCGCGTTCAGGCCGGGCTGCTCGCGCACCGCCTCGACAATCGCGCGCATCAGGAACGGCAGCAGCGTCAGCTTGGGGCGTTCGCCCGCGTGCTTCTTGTTCAGCGCCGCGCGCAGGTCCTCCAGCGCGCCCATCTCGACCTCTTCGACGATCGTGATATGCGGGATCTGCCGTTTCGACAGCGCCATCTTCTCGGCAATCTTGCGGCGCATGCCGATGACCCGGATTTCCTCGACGCCGGTATTGCGGCCGCGCTGCACGCTGCCCTGCCGGATCCCGCCCGATGCAATCCAGTTGTCCAGATCCTCGTGGCTGATGCGCCCGGCGGGGCCGCTGCCCGGCACATGGCGCAGATCGACCCCTTCGGAGCGCGCCCGCGCCCGCACCGAGGGCGCGGCCAACGGTTTGTTGCCGCCGGGACCGGGCAGCCGGTGGCCCGGTTTCTTGGCCGCGGGGGCAGGGGCTGCGGGTTCGGGCTTGGCCTCCGGCTCCGGTGCTTCAGCCGCATCCTCCGGTTCTGCCGGTTTGGCGGTGTCAGGCTTGGCTGCGGGTTCGGCGAGCTTTTCCGCCGCCTTTGCCGCATCGGCGTTCTCGTTCCCGGCGCCGTCGACCTCGATGCGGACCAGCACAGAGCCGATCGCCATCATCTCGCCGATCTCGCCGCCCAGTTCCAGCACCTTGCCCGCCACCGACGAAGGCACCTCGACCGCGGCCTTGTCTGTCATCACCGCCGCCAGGATGTCATCCTCGCGCACGATGTCGCCGGGCTTCACGTGCCATTCGGTCAGCTCGGCCTCGGCAATGCCTTCCCCCACATCGGGGAGGCGCATGGCAAAAACACCCATCGGTTCAGCCCTCCATTACTTTTTTCAACGCCTCGCCCACACGGTCCGGGCCGGGGAAATACTCCCACTCCTGGGCATGCGGATAGGGCGTGTCCCAGCCAGTGACGCGGATCATCGGCGCCTCCAGGTGGTAAAAGCAGTTCTCCTGCACCAGGCTCATCAGCTCCGCACCGAAGCCGGAGGTGCGCGTCGCCTCATGCACGATCACGCAGCGGCCGGTCTTCTCGACCGAGGCAACAATGGTGTCCAGATCCAGCGGCAGCAGCGTGCGCAGGTCGATCACCTCGGCATCGACGCCGGTGGCCTCGGCGGCAGCTTCAGCCACATAGACCATGGTGCCATAGGCCAGCACCGTTACATCCGCGCCCTCGCGGGTGATGCTGGCCTTGCCAAGCGGCACGGTCTCGTGGCCCTCGGGCACCTCGCCCTTGGGGTGCTTCTTCCAGCTGGTGACGGGACGGTCGTGATAGCCATCAAACGGCCCGTTGTAGAGCCGCTTCGGCTCAAGGAAGATCACCGGATCGGGGTCTTCGATCGCCGACAGCAGCAGCCCCTTGGCGTCGCGCGGGTTGGAGGGCACCACCACCTTCAGGCCAGAAACATGGGTGAACAGCGCCTCCGGGCTTTGGCTGTGGGTCTGACCGCCGAAAATGCCGCCGCCGGTGGGCATGCGGATCACGATCGGGCAGGTGAAATCGGCGTTCGAGCGGTGCCGCAACCGCGCCGCCTCAGAGACGATCTGGTCATAGGCGGGATAGACATAGTCGGCGAACTGGATTTCGATCACCGGCTTCAGCCCGTAGGCCGCCATGCCGATGGCGGTGCCGACGATGCCGGACTCGTTGATCGGCGTATCGAAACAGCGGGATTTCCCGTATTTCTGTTGCAGCCCTGCGGTGCAGCGGAACACGCCGCCGAAAAAGCCGACATCCTCGCCAAAGACGACAACCCGGTCGTCGGCCGCCATGGCCACGTCATGGGCTTCGCGGATGGCTTCGATCATGGTCATGCTGGCCATCTCAGTACCCCGCTTCCTGACGCTGCCGGATCAGATGCGGCGGCATGGTTTCGTACACACCCTCGAACATGTCGCGCGGGCTGGGGGCACTGCCGTCGCCCAACGTGCCGATGGCCTCGGCCTGCTTCTGGGTGGCAATCACCGTATCCATCACTTCGGCCTCGGCCTGCTTGTGGCGCTCCTCGCTCCACTCGCCGATGGTGATGAGGTGCTTTTTCAGCCGCGTGATCGGGTCGCCCAGCGGCCAGGCGGCGGCTTCGTTCTTGTCGCGGTAGGCAGAGGGGTCGTCGCTGGTGGAATGGCCACCGGCGCGATAGGTCACATGCTCGATCAGCGTCGGCCCCAGCCCGCGCCGCGCGCGCTCAGCCGCCCATTTCGCAACCGCATGCACCGCAAGGTAGTCGTTGCCGTCCACCCGGATCGAGGCGATGCCAAAGCCGTGGCCGCGCGCCGCAAAGGTGCCCACCTCGCCGCGGGCGATGCCCTGAAAGGTCGAGATAGCCCATTGATTGTTGACGATGTTCAGCACCACCGGCGCGTCATAGGTGGAGGCAAAAACCATCGCCGAGTGAAAATCGCTCTCGGCGGTGGAGCCGTCGCCGATCCAGCCGGTGGCGATCTTGGTGTCGCCGGAAATCGCCGAGGCCATCGCCCAGCCCACCGACTGCACGAACTGGGTGCCGAGGTTGCCGGAGATCGAGAAGAACCCATGCTCGCGCGAGGAATACATGATCGGCAGCTGGCGGCCGTGCAGCGGATCATCGGCGTTGGAATAGATCTGGTTCATCATCGTCAGCATCGGATAGCCACCGGCGATCAGCAGCCCCGCCTGCCGGTAGGTTGGGAAGTTCATGTCCCCCGGTTGCAGCGCGGTGGCAAAGGCACAGGAGATCGCCTCTTCGCCCAAGTGCTGCATGTAGAAACTGGTCTTGCCCTGCCGCTGGGCGATCAGCAGCCGCGCATCAAAGGCGCGCAGGGTCAGCATGTGGCGCAGGCCGTCGCGCAGCTCCTCAGGGCTGAGGCTGCCCGCCCAGTCGCCCACCGCTTCGCCGTCCTTGTTCAGCACCCGCACAATGGAAAAGGCCATGTCTCGGATCTCATCCGGTTCCACATCGACCGGCGGACGTTTTACAGCCCCAGCGCGCGGGATTTCGAAATCGGAGAAATCAGGCGTGTCGCCCGGACGGCAGCCCGGCTCGGGCACATTCAGCGAAAGCGGCGGAAAATCATCACTCATGCGGATCCTCTTAGGTCTGGATGCATCCGGGGCGGGCGCGCGATAGGCCGCGCGCACCTGCGCCGTTCCCTCCAGATTAGCAAACCCGGCTGGTTGAAAAATCTCGAATCCGGGGGTAGGAAAGCAAAAATAGAGTGAAAATCACCACGAAAGGCGAAATGGGTGGCGGAAATAGCTACGGATGAGGTGGACCGGGAGATACTTCGCGCCCTGCGCGATGATGGGCGGATGCCGCTGGTGCAGCTTGCGGCGCGGGTCGGCCTTTCACAAACCCCCTGCAAGCGGCGTCTGCAGCGACTGGAAGAAAGTGGGTTGATTTCCGGCTACATGGCGCGCATCGACCGCAAGGCGGCGGGCTTTGGTATCACCGCTTTCGTGTCGGTCGAGCTGGAGCGGCAGGACGGGGACGAGATCGCCGATTTCCAGAAAAAGGTCAGTCGCTTTGACGAGGTGATCACCGGCACCCTGATGACGGGTGCGCAGGATTTCCTGCTGGAGATCGTGGTCGGCAGCCTAGAGGAGTTCGAGACCTTCCTGCAAACCAAGCTGCTGCGCATTTCCGGTATCCGCGCGGTGCGGTCGCGGTTTGCGCTGCGCAAGTTCATCGACCGCGCCCGCATCCCCTGACGGCCGGCCGGGCAGGGGATCAGGCGGCCTGGTTCAGCTCTCGGTCGGAGTCAGCAACTTGCCGTACATTTCCAGCAAAAAGCTCTCAGCCTCGGCGTAGCGGTTCTGCGCCTTGGCGGGGGCGATTTCCTCGATCTGGACGTCGAAATCGGCATAGTGCTGGGTGGTCGCCCAAATCGAAAACAGCAGGTGGTGCGGGTCGGTGGTGTTGATCCGCTCCTCCCGCATCCAGTCCTCCAGCACCATGATCTTGGCGTTGTACAGCTCTTTTAACGGGCCAAAGATCTCGCTGTGCGACTGTGGCAGCCCACTCAGCACCTCATTGGCGAAGAACTTGCTTTCCTTGGGGAAATTCTTGGAGATATCCAGCTTGCGGCGGATGTATTGGCGGATCTCGTCAATCGGGTCGCCATGCGGGCTCAGCATGCTCAGCGGTGCCATCCACAGCTGCAAGGTGCGCGACAGCAGCTCGCGGCGGATCGCATCCTTGCTCTCGAAATAATACAGCAGATTGGGCGTAGTCAGCCCGGCGTTCTTGGCGATCAGGTTGATTGACGCGCCGGAGGATCCGTGCTGGGCGAACACCTCCAGCGCGGAGGCCAGGATCTGTTCGGTCTTCTTCCGTTGGATCCGGGTCTTGGGCTTTTCCGATGCCATGCGCGCCATGCTAAATCCGCCAGTGGAAATTGTCAGGATGGCGCCCTATTGGCACAAGTCAATTCCCGTTGCCAGCGGTTGCGCCGGGTGGGTGGCCAATATCACAAAACGATTGCAATGGTGGGCACCCGCCGGGTCGGATGAAAAGCGGCGGGCAAAATGGGCTGCCCGCCGAAATCCCCTGCCCGGCGGGGTCTGTCCGGGCAGGGGGGGGAGTGCTTAGCGGAAGGCGGGGATGATTTTCTCGCCGTAGTCGGCGATGATCTTTTCCTCGTCGCCGCTGTCCAGGTAGATGTTGAACTGGGTGGTGCCGGCATCCGCCAGATCCCGGATCTTGGCGATATGCTCATCCGGGGTGCCCAGCACGCAGAAGCTCTTGACGATGTCTTCGGTGATGAAGTCCAGATAGGGGTTATCGCTCTGGCCGTGCTTGGAGTAGTCGTAGCCTTTGCGGTTCTTGATGTAGTCGGTCAGGCTGGTGGGCACGTGGTCACCATCGGTGCCGTATTTCTCCACGATATCAGCAACGTGGTTGCCGACCATGGCGGGGAACCACTTGGTCTTCTCGATGCCTTCCTCGATCGGGCCGGTGTGTGCGGGTGCCGCAGCCATCACGCGGTAGTTCGACATGTCGCGGCCTTCGGCCTCGCCACCGGCCTTGGCCTGATCTGCCAGCCATTTGATGATCTTGGGTTCGGCGATTTGCAGCACGACACCGTCGCCGACCTTGCCGGCAGAGGCCAGCGCCTTCGGACCGTATGCGCCGATCCAGACCGGCAGCTCATAGCCGTTGGCCCAGGGGAATTTCACCGGCTCGGGGCATTCGCCGTACTGGACTTCCTCGCCACGGATGAGATCCTTCACCACATGGGTGAACTCTTCCATCCGCTTGATGGTGGAGGGTTTCTTGCCCATCACCCGCACCGCGCTGTCGCCACGGCCAAGGCCGATGTCGAAGCGGCCGCCCGACTGTTTTGCCAGCGAGCCGAACAGCGAGGCCGCCACCGACCACTCGCGCGAGTTGGGGTTGGTCACCAGCGGACCAAAGCGCATCTTCTTGGTGTGCTCCATGCACATCGCCATGGCGACGAAGCTTTCGCGCCACAGGATGTGGCTGTCGTAGAACCAGCAATAGGTGAAGCCTGCGTTCTCGGCCTGACGGACCAGGGCGCGGGCGCGGTCGGGCTCAACGAACCCTTTAAAGCAAATACCGAATTCCATGTGTGTTTTCCTCCTCGTTGGAATTTTAGTGTGCGGGGGGGCAGATGCGGATACCGGCGTGGGTAAACGGCACTGCCTTGGAAATGTTCTGGCGGATCAGGATCGGGGTGATCGCCTCGATGCAGCGGGCCGCTTCGGCGTCGCCGGCGTTATAGGCTTCGACGTCCAGCGCGCGGACCAGCTCGATCACCTTCTTGCGGGCAGGCAGGCTGTTGCCGCAGATCAGGATGTCGCAGTTGATCGGCCAGTCCAGATTGTTCAGCGTGGTGGCCGAGACGTTGTGCAGCGCGCCGATCACCGGGATGTCGTCGCCCAGAAGCGCCTGCGCGGCCTCGGTGGCGGAGCCTTCGGGCGGCATGTCGACCTTCTTGGGGTCGCCGTCTTTCAGCGGCACCACGATGTCGACCAGGATCTTGCCGGCCAGGTGCGGCTTCAGCGCCTCCAGCGTGGCATTATGGGCAGAGAACGGCACCGCCAGCACCACCATTTCATCGGCGGCCTTGGTTGCCGCCTCATTGTCCAGACCTTCGATCTGGGCGGCGCCTTCGGGCAGTTTTGCCATCAGGTCGGCCGCGATGCCGGCGCTGCGCGCCCCATCGCGCGACCCCAGCGCCACGGCGATTCCGGCGCGGGCAAAGCGCAGCGCCAGACCCTGGCCTTGCGGCCCGGTGCCGCCAATGATTGCGATTGTCATCTGAACATATCCTCCTGTTTTTTCCGTATTATGTCGGCGCCGCGGCTGCTGGTGGGCTGCCAGTCCAGCCCCCGCAGCAGCACCGCCGGTGTTTTTCCGTTCTTGCGCACCACCAGCCCCGAAGCGGCGGAGATCTCATCCGCCAGCGCCGGTTCGGTGACCATCAGGGGCCGCCCCCAGGCGTCCAGGTTGCCCTGCTCCTGAATGGTGGCGGGGACCTTCGACAGGCCAATCGCCACGTTGATCTGGCCCAGTCGCCAGGGACGGCCGAAGGTGTCGGTCATCACCACGCCGGTCTGCACGCCAAACCGCTCCGCCAGCGCCTGTTGCACCCGTGTACAGCTGGCATCCGGGTCGGCGGGCAGCACCATGGCTGCGTCTTCCTCGCCGAAGTTGGATTCATCCACCGCCGCATTGGCCGAGATGAACCCCAGCCGGTGTTCGCAGATCATCGTGCCGCTGGGCTGGTCGGGGCGGCGAAAGGCGCGCACCACGCGGGTGCTTTCGCGCAGCACGATCTCGACCTTGCGGGGATCCTTGTTCAGCTCCTCGCCGTATTTGATCGCCTCATCCGACGGGGTGACCGTGGACAGCGGGATGATGCAGCCCTCCGCCTTGGAGAACACCTTCTGGGCGATGCACAGGATGTCGCCGTCCTGTGGGGACAATCCGGCCTGTTCCAGGCAATCGCCCAGAATTGCGGCCAGATCGTCGCCGTTCTGGATGTCGGGAATGCCGGGCACGGCGGTGATTGAGACGGACAGGCTCATCGTGCGGCCTCCTGCATCAGAAGCTGGGGTTGATGGCTCAGGAGGTCTTGCAGGTCGCTGACGGTGTCCACATCTGCGCGCAGGCTGGCCAGCGGCAGCATCACCGGGCACAGGCCTGCGGCCTCGGCGGCCTGGCGGTGGGCGACCACCGATTTCACCCCATAGGCGAAACGGAACGGGCAGGGCAGCGGCGCCAGCAGCGCATTGGTGCCCAGATCATCCGCCGGGCACAGCACCATCTTGCCGCCCGCCAGGTCATGGCTCAGCAGCCGGGCCAGCTCTGTCGGCTTTGGCGCGGCAAGGTCGCCGGGCAGGACGCAGATCGCGGCGTAACCGCGGGTTGCGGCCCAATCGGCCGCCATGTCCAGCGCCTCCGACAGGCCGCGCGGGCGCCCCTCGTCGATCAGCAGCAGCCCCATGGCCTGCGCCAGCCGGGTGATTTTCGGGCTGGAGGTCACCACCGCAATCTCCACCCCGGCGCCGGGCAGCTGCGCCAGCGCCTCTTGCAGGCGGGTAACGGTGGCGCGGAACAGGGTCAGCGCCAGCGTTGCGCGTTTCTGCGGGGTCAGCGTCGGGTCCAGCCGGGTCTTGGCGCGGGCGGGATCCTTCATCGGGATCACCACCAGGCGCTTGCCGCTGCGGGCCACGGCGCTCATGCCATCACCTCTGTCGCTGCGGGCGCAAGACACAGATCGACCACCTCGCGCGCCAGCCGGGCCTTGTCGGCCTTGTCTTTCATCAGGATGTGGTTGCAGACCGGTGTCATGCCATGGGCGCGGATCTCGTCACCCAGACCCTCGTCCTGATGGTCGATCACCAGGGTCTGCGCAAGCCCAGCATAGCGTTCGGCCACGCCCGCCGCATCGGCCCGCAGCCCCAGCGCCGCCATCATCCGGTCAGCCGGCCCTTTGACGACCTTGCCCGCAATGAAGGGGCTGACCGCCACCTTGAAGGCAGACGCCGCGCGCAGGGCGGCCTTGATACCTGGGGTTTCCAGCAGCGGCGCGATGCTGACCAGTGGATTCGACGGCGCGATCACGATCAGATCCGCTCCGGCAATGGCCGCCAGCGCCTCTGGCGTCGGGCGGGCCTGTTCGATTCCGTCAAAGGCCAGCTCGCGCACCTCCGGTGCGCAGCGTTCGCGCACGAAATACTCCTGGAAGCTCAGCCAGCCCGCATCAGTGCGCACCCGGGTCTGGACCCGGTCATCCGTCGGCAGCAGGATCTCTGCGCCAACCCCAAAGGCACGCGCGACGTCGCGGGCGATCACGCTGGGCCGCTCACCGCGCAGCCGCCGCATGGTGCGGTGGATGTGCAGGCCAAAGTCGCGGTCGCCCAGCGACATCCAGGTGTCGTTGCCCAGTTTCGTCAGCGTGTCCAGCGCCCGATGGCTTTCATCCGCCACGCCCCAGCCCTGGTTGCGATCAATCACATCGGCCAGGCTGTAGGTCAGCGTGTCGATGTCCGGCGACACCCACAGCCCGTGGAATTCGTCGTCATCCGCCACATTGCCGATCACCGACAGCGCCACATCCGGCAGCGCCGCCAGCCCCTCGGCCATCTTGGCACCGCCGACGCCGCCGGCCAGCAGCGTGACCTTGTGCTTGCCCGCGCCGCTCATTCCGCGGCCTCCAGCGTGCTGCGCTCGGGGAACATCTCGAGGAACGCCAGCGGGTCGCTGCCCTGCCGGTCCACCAGCGGCGCCAGTTCTTCCGGGTCGTGATCGTCATAGACGTCGCGGATCTCATAGATGGTGTTGCGGCGCACCGGCACCCGGCCCGCGGCGCGGATGATCTGCGTCAGCTCGCGCGCGGTGATTTCCTGCCCGTGACCGGATCCTGCCGCGCGCGAGATGCTCTCGTTCATCAGCGTGCCGCCGAGGTCGTTGACGCCGCGCGACAGCATCTGCTGCGCCCGTGCGGCCCCCAGCTTGGTCCAGCTCACCTGTATGTTGTCGATCCAGCCGTGCAGCATGATGCGCGCAACGGCATGCATCAGGTCCACCTCCAGCGCGGTGGGGCCGGGGCGCACCTTGTCCGGGTTCTGCGCCCACAGGGGCGATTCGGTATGCACAAAGGACAGCGGCACCAGTTCGGTGAAGCCGCCGGTGTCCTTCTGAATGTCACGCAGCAGGCGGATGTGGGCGGCCCAATGCTCTGGCCCGTCGATGTGGCCGTACATGATGGTGGAGGTGGTCGGGATGCCGACCTCGTGCGCGGCGCGGATGATCTCCACCCATTTCTCGGCACTCAGCTTGTTCTTGGTCAGCTGCATGCGCACGTCGGTATCAAGAATCTCCGCCGCGGTGCCGGGCATCGACCCCAGCCCGGCCTCCTTCAGATCCGCCAGGAAGTCATGATAGGACATCTTGGTCTTGGACGCGCCGTACCAGATTTCGAACGGCGAAAACGCATGGATGTGCATGTCCGGCAGGGCTGCCTTGATCGCGCGCACGATGTCCCGGTAATAGGTGCCTTCCATTTTGGGGTGGAGGCCTCCCTGAATGCAGACTTCGGTGGCGCCGCGGTCCCAGGCCTGCTGGGCGCGTTCGACAATCTGTTCCGGCTCCAGCCACTCGGCGTCCTTGTCCTCGCTGCGCTTGGCAAAGCCGCAGAAGCGGCAACCCATGTAGCAGATGTTGGTGAAGTTGATGTTGCGGTTCACCACAAACGACACGTGGTCGCCATTGGCGCGGCGGCGCAGCTCATCCGCGGTGGCATAGACAGCCTCGGCATCGGCGCCGTTGGTGCGGAACAGCTCGACGCCTTCCGCCTCGGAGACCTCGCCGCCTTCCAGCGCCATTTCCAGGATTGTGCGAATCGGGGCCGACGCTCCGGCGATGGCCGCGGGCAGGGCGGAGGGCGGGGCTGCAAACTTCTCGGCTGGGTGCTGAAGGGTCATGCTGTCTCTCCGATGTGGCGTTGATCGCGGGCCAGCCCGCCGGGTCCGGCCATATCGACGGCGCGGGCCAGAATGGCGGGGTTGATGAAGTCCTGTTCGCGGGTCAGGTAGCGCGGGTAGACGGTCAGCCGCTCGCGCAGCTCGAATCCCGCCTGGGTGCTGGACTGTGCCAGTGCCCGGATTTCCGGCCATTCGTGCTGCGGGTTGATAAAGTCGATGGTGACCGGCGAAATCCCGCCCCAATCGTTGATACCTGCCTCCAGATAGGCAATGTGCCGCGCGCTCAGATTCGGCGGCGCCTGCAGGCTGATGTCCGGCGACAGGATGATCCGGGCGGCCGCAATCGTGCGCAGCATGTCCTCCAACGCAGGTTCCGGGTGGTTGGCCATCTCGATATCCGGCTTGCGCTGGAAGTTCTGGATGATGACCTCCTGGATATGACCGTGGCGGGCGTGGGCGTCGTTGATCGCGTGCAGCGCCTCGATCCGCTCGGCAAAGCTCTCGCCGATGCCGATCAACAGGCCGGTGGTGAACGGGACCTGTTTTTCGCCAGCGCGTTCCAGCGTGCGCAGCCGTTGCACCGGCACCTTGTCGGGGCAGGCGTAATGCGGCTGGCCCTTGCGGGTCAGGCGGCGGCTGACGGTTTCCAGCATCATTCCCATCGAGGCCGAGACCGGGCGCAACACGTCGATCTCGTCATCGGTCAGCGTGCCGGCGTTCACATGCGGCAGCAGGCTGGTCTCGCTCAGCACCAGGTCGCACATGTCGCGCAGGTAGTCTGTCAGCCGTGCATAGCCCAAGTGCTCCAGCCCTTTGCGCGCCTTCTCGTAGCGCAGCTCAGGCTTCTCGCCGAGGCTGAACAGCAGCTCCTTGCAGCCCTCGCGCTCGCCCTTCTTGGCGGTGGCCAGCACCTGCTCAGGCGTCATGATGTTTGCCTCCGGCGAATCCGGGTGCTTGACGAAGGTGCAGTAGCCGCAGGTGTCGCGGCACATGTTGGTCAGCGGCACGAATGCCTTGCGCGAATAGGTGACCGTGCGGCCCCAATGGGTGTCGCGGATCCGGGCGGCGCGCATCATCAGGGCGCGCAAATCTCCGGTCTCCGCCCAGGCGGTGCCTGTGCTGAGCGTTTGAATGGTCATGGGGTCCTCCCTGTGCCTCTCAGACTGTGGAGAAGGGCGTCACCTGTCAAATATTTTTTTATCACTAGATCAAAAAAACTACCGCAAAACGCAGATTGGCCCATCTAGAAGGCTGTTTTAAAACTGCAAAAAATCTAAGCCGGAAAAATTATTGACTACTAAGTAAAAGGATCAAATACTTTCTCTCAATCGCAGCCCCCGTTTTCACGGCCAGGGCAGCGCAAAGGGAGGACATCAAAGTGCTTATTGGAACGCCGAAGGAAACGGCGAATGGAGAGGCGCGCGTTGCGCTGACGCCGGACTCGGCGCGGCAGTTGCAGAAGCTGGGCTACACTTGCGCGATTGAGAGCGGGGCCGGGGCGGCGGCGGGGTTTTCGGATGCCGCCTACGCCGAGGCAGGCGTCGAGATCGTCAAGACCGCCGCGCAGCTTTGGAAAACCGCGGATATCATCGCCAAGGTGCGCCAGCCGAACGAGACCGAGCTGAAACGGCTGACCAAGGGCAAGACGCTGATTTCCTTCTTCAACCCCGCAGGCAACGACGCGGGCATGGAGGCCGCGAAGGCGAAGGGCGCCAATGTCATCGCGATGGAAATGGTGCCGCGGATCTCCCGCGCCCAGAAGATGGATGCGCTGTCCTCCATGGCCAATATCGCGGGCTACCGCGCCGTCATTGAGGCGGGCAACAACTTCGGCCGCTTCTTCACCGGCCAGATCACCGCCGCAGGCAAGGTGCCGCCCGCCAAGGTGCTGGTGGTCGGCGCCGGTGTGGCGGGGCTGGCCGCGATCGGCACCTCCACGTCCCTGGGCGCGGTCACCTATGCCTTTGACGTGCGGCCCGAAGTGGCCGAGCAGGTGGAATCGATGGGCGCCGAATTCGTCTATCTCGATTTCGAGGAAGAGCAGCAGGACGGCGCCGCCACCGGCGGCTATGCATCTGTATCCTCGCCGGAATTCCGCGAAGCGCAGCTGGCCAAGTTCCGCGAGCTGGCGCCCGAGATGGACATCGTCATCACCACCGCGCTGATCCCCAACCGCGAAGCGCCCGAGCTGTGGACCGAGGACATGGTCGCGGCGATGAAGCCGGGCTCGGTGATCGTCGACCTCGCGGCGGAGAAGGGCGGCAACTGCAAGCTGACCGTTGCGGATGAGAAGATCGTCACCGACAATGGCGTCACCATCATCGGCTACACCGATTTCCCCAGCCGGATGGCGGCGCAGGCCTCGACGCTTTATGCCACCAACATCCGCCACATGATGACCGACCTGACCCCCGAGAAGGACGGCCAGATCAATCATGACATGGAGGATGACGTGATCCGCGGCGCCACCGTGGCCTTTGCGGGCGAGATCACCTTCCCGCCGCCGCCGCCCAAGGTGCAGGCGATCGCCGCCAAGCCCAAGGAGGCCGTGCCGGAGCCGACGCCGGAGGAGAAACGCGCCGCCGAAGTGGCCGCCTTCAAGGCGCAGACCAAGAGCCAGGTCACCCTGCTGGCGGGCGGGGGCGCGCTGTTGCTGCTGGTGGGGCTGTTTGCGCCCGCGAGCTTCATGCAGCATTTCATCGTCTTTGCGCTGGCCTGTTTCGTGGGCTTCCAGGTGATCTGGGGGGTGGCGCACAGCTTGCACACGCCTTTGATGGCGGTCACCAACGCGATCTCCTCGATCATCATCCTGGGCGCCCTGATGCAGATCGGATCCGGCAGCTGGCTGGTGATTCTGCTCGCAGCGCTCAGCGTGTTCATGGCCGGAATCAACATCTTCGGCGGCTTCCTCGTCACCCGGCGCATGCTCGCCATGTTCCAGAAATCCTAAGGAGGCCGAACAGATGGATTACGGTTTCACCACCGCCGCCTATGTCGTTGCGGCTGTTCTTTTCATCCTGTCGCTTGGCGGCCTGTCGAACCAGGAAAGCGCCAAACGCGCGGTGTGGTACGGCATCGCGGGCATGGCGCTGGCGGTCTTTGCCACGCTGATCGGGCCGGGCTCCGGCCTGTGGCTGCTGTCGGTCCTGCTGATCGCGGGCGGCGGCATCATCGGCACTTATGTTGCGAAAAAGGTGCAGATGACCGAGATGCCGCAGCTGGTGGCGGCGATGCATTCGCTGGTCGGTCTGGCGGCGGTCTTTGTCGGCTTCATCGCCCATTTCGAGATCGGCAATGTGGCCGCGGCCGTGGCGGCGGGCAGCACCGAAGACCTCGGCACTTTCGCCAAGCTGATTGCCAAGAAAACCCCGGCCGAGATCGGGTTTCTGCGGGTTGAGCTGTACCTGGGCATCTTCATCGGCGCGATCACCTTTACCGGCTCGGTGATTGCCTTTGGCAAGCTGGCGGGCAAGGTCACCTCCGCCGCGACCAAGCTGCCGGGCGGTCACGCGCTGAACGCCGGTGCCGCGGCGCTGTCGTTCATCTGCCTGATCTGGTACTTCAATTCGGGCGGCTTCCTGCCGCTGTTCGTGATGACGCTGGCGGCCCTGTTCATCGGCTACCACCTGATCATGGGCATCGGCGGCGCCGACATGCCGGTGGTGGTCTCGATGCTGAACAGTTACTCCGGCTGGGCGGCGGCGGCGATTGGCTTCTCCTTGGGCAATGACCTGCTGATCGTGGTCGGCGCGCTGGTGGGTTCTTCGGGCGCGATCCTCAGCTACATCATGTGCAAGGCGATGAACCGCTCGTTTGTCAGCGTGATCCTCGGCGGCTTTGGCGGCAGCACCGGGCCTGCGATGGAGGTCGAGGGCGAGCAGATCGCGATCGATGCCGAGGGCGTGGCGCAGGCGCTGGAGGAGGCCGATTCGGTCATCATCATCCCCGGCTACGGCATGGCGGTGGCGCAGGCGCAGCAGAACGTCGCCGAGCTGACCCGCCGCCTGCGCGCCAAGGGCAAAGAGGTGCGCTTTGCCATCCACCCGGTGGCGGGCCGTCTGCCGGGTCACATGAACGTGCTGCTGGCCGAGGCCAAGGTGCCCTACGACATCGTGCTGGAGATGGACGAGATCAACGACGACTTCCCGCAGACCGATGTGGCGATTGTCATTGGCTCCAACGACATCGTGAACCCGGCGGCGCAGGAGGATCCGAACTCCCCCATCGCGGGCATGCCGGTGCTGGAGTGCTGGAAGGCGAAACAGGTGTTCGTCTCCAAGCGCGGCCAGGGCACCGGCTACTCCGGCATCGAGAACCCGCTGTTCTTCAAGGACAACACCCGCATGTTCTACGGCGACGCCAAGCAAAGCCTCGACACGCTGCT
>NZ_JBVYHB010000027.1:0-27359 GCF_056033425.1 Leisingera sp. SA32
TTTTCCCGCCCCCGAAGGCCCGATCACCCCGATCGCCTGGCCCGGCTGGACCCGGAAATTCACGTTGCGCAAGAGGGGGGTCTTGCCCCCCGGCGGCACCACCGCCATGCCCTGCACTTCCAAAAGCGCCTTGGGCTTGGGCAGCGCCGTGCGCGCGGCCTCTTCCGGCACCTTGTCCAAGAGCTCGGCCAGGCTGTGCCAGCCCTTCAGCGCCCGCTGCACCATCCCCCACTGGCCCAGGCCCAGCTCGATCGGCGCCAGGGCGCGGCCCATCAGGATGGAGCCTGCGATCATCGCACCGGGCGTCACCTCGCCCTGCAGCACCAGATAGGCCCCCAGCCCCAGCATCGCCGACTGCAGGAACAGCCGCAGTGTCTTGGTCAGCGTGGTGAAACCGCCGCCGGTGTCATTGGCGGTCACGCTGTCCGCCAGCGCCGCGTCGCGGGCCTGCTTCCAGCGCGCAAAGGAGGCGCCACGCATGCCCATCGACTGGATCATCTCCGCCTCGGTGCGAATTTCTTCGGACATGAGGTTGGCCTTGTGGCCGGTCATGTTGGCCTTTTGCATCGGCAAACGCGTGAACATCTGGTTCATCACCGCAATCAGCACCAGCACCGCGCCGCCCGCCACCGCCAGCACTCCCAGCCAGGGATGGAACAGCGCAATGCCCGCCAGGAAGACCGGCGTCCAGGGCAGGTCGAACGCCGCGGCCAGCACCGGCGAGGATATCAGCCGCTGCACCGATTCCAGATCACTGAGGCCAGTCTGCGCGGTCTGGTCCTGCGCCACCGCAGAGCGGCGGATCATCGCATCGAACACCCGCCGGTCCAGCGCCGCCTGAAACCGCGCCCCGGCCCGCGCCATGATCCGGCCACGGGCGTAGTCCAGCAGACCCATCATGCCGTAGAGAAACACCACCAGCAGCGACAGCGCCAGCAGCGTCGCCTCCGACCGGCTGCCCAGCACCCGGTCATAGACCTGCATCATGTACAAGGGGCCGGTCAGCATCAGCAAGTTCACGAAGAAGCTGAACATCCCGACAGACCAATAGAGCCCGCGGCTCTGCCGCCGCACGCTTCGCAGCTCGTCATAGCCGTTCTTATAAATGCTTTTAATCATGGTCTTGAGCGCCAGGCTTGCGTCTGTGGGTGTCAGGGGCGGATGCCGGAATTCGCACTCCGGTACGGCTACAGGACGGCTGCATCTATGCGGTAATCCGGGGGCTATGCAAACTGGTTTTTACTGGTGTGTCCTTCGTCACGGTAGCGGGGCTGGCATTCTCGGGAAAAACGCGGCATTGAACCGCTATGGGGGGGGGGCCCCTAACGCGGGACCGGGGACGGTCTGATGCGCAGTAGATCGGAGGCTGAACCGTTGACAGATCCTAAGCTCACAATGACGCTCCTGGTGCGCAATGAGGCGGACATCTTGGCCGACAACATCCGGTTTCACCACGCCATGGGGGTTAGCAGCTTTATCGTGATGGACAATCTCTCCACCGATGCGACGCCGCAAATCATCGAGACCCTGTCGCGGGAAATCGAGATCGAATATCTACATCAGCCTGCCGATGACTACAATCAGCGCGAATGGGTCACGGCGATGGCGCGCAGAGCGGCGACAGATCATCAGGCCGATTGGGTCATCAACAATGATGCAGATGAATTCTGGATGCCGACCAGTGGTGATCTATGCCGCTTTTGTGCGTCCCTTCCGGACCAGACAGGAACGGTGATTGTGTCGCGTCACAATGCGGTTGTACCGGCGCTGCCGGGCGATGTTCTGGGCGGGCGCTGCGGTCCCCGGATGTCGACGGTGTTCGAACGCGAAAGCCGCAATGGCGAAGGCAAGCCGCTGCCGGGCAAGGTGCTGCACCGAGCATCGGCTGTCGCCGAGGTGGCTCAGGGCAACCACAGTGTCAGCAATGTGCCAGGCCATACCAGTGCGGCGCAGGGGCGGGTTCGCATCCTGCATTACCCGTGTCGGTCGCTGGCGCAGTATAAGGAAAAGATCCGCCTCGGGGGCGCAGCATACAGCCGCAACACCACCCTGCCGCCGGGGGCCGGCGCCACCTGGCGCCAGCAGTATCAGGGGTTGGAGCAGGGGGCCGTGGAACGTTTTTGGCACAGCTTGGCGGTGGCGCGGGAGGAGCAGGAGATCGGGCTGCTGGCCGGGGATCTGATTCATGACAACCGGGTGGTGGAGTTTTTTGCTGCGCAGGCGCAGTCTGCGGCGCAGCAGGCCCTGCTGGGAGCACGGCAGGAACTGTTGACGCAGACACGAGCCGTGGTGACGGAGTTCTCAAAGTCCCAGGCCGAGTTAATTGCGAGGGTGCCGCGCCAGCAGCGCTGGGAACGCCCCATGTACTATAACCTGCGCTTTGCGGTGCGCAGTGCCGAGGCGCATGTGGCGCAGCTGGAGGCACTCACAAACGGGGCGGATGCGGCGACACTTTGCACCCGGTTCGGGGCGTTGCGCGATGTCTTCTCGCTGTTTCCCCGCAACAGGCACCTGACCGGCTTTCTGGCGCGCCTGCTGGAAATGACCGAACCGGAAGCGGTGCAACGGCTGCGCGCCGATTGTGCGGGGAAGCGGGTCGTCCTGCATACCAGCTGCCATCCGCGGTTGCATGACACGCAGCAGAGCGTGGCATCTTTCGCTGACCTTGGACAGGCGGGCTATCACCATATCATCCTGCTGGGCGCCCAGGATCCGCGCCCCGAGCAGGACACGGGACTGGCTTTTAGCTATGACGGACAGGTGTTACAGCTGCCGACCCCGGACACCTACGAAGGGCTGCACCGGAAATTGTTTTATGCCTACATGCTCCTGGATCTGCTGACTGCTCCGGCGCTGGTGGTGAAAATTGACGACAATATCCTGTTACAGGACGCCGATCGTTTTGCCGCGTGCCTGGCGCGTGTGGAGAACAAGGGAGCCGCCTATGCCGGGCGACGGGTCGGCACCCGGTGCCATCAGGATCAGTGGCATGGCTGGCATCTGGACAAATGCGCCGATCCAGTGATGGAGACGCGTGGGTACCAGTACCCGCTGCCACGGGATTATGCCGCGGGCGGCTACGGCTATGTGTTAGGCCCAGAAGGGCTGGCGGCGTGCAGCTACATGTATCAGGCGATGAAAGAGTTTTTCGCAATGCCCGCAGTCGGGCTGGAAGATGCCTGCGTGGGCCATGCGATCTATGCCCAGCGGCTGGAGTTGATGGATATTTCCCAGGGGTACGGCCTGCTGGCGATGCCGGGGCTGACCACCAAGGAGCGGCAGCGCCTGGGCGCGGACTGGGAGGCGGCCGACGGCGGTGCAGGGCCGGATTGACGCTCAGGAGCGGGCGGGTGGCTTCTGCCATTTCATGTGCAGCAGTTTGCGGTCCAGAACCTGCGCCACCAGCGCCGGATCAAAGGGTTCGTCCAGAAAGGCAAACAGGGGCTTCCAGGCCTCGGGTGTCTGCACGTAATCGTCATAGTGCATCGCCAGGCCGCGGTCTGGATGCGCCGTCTGCCAGCCGCGATACAGGGCCTCCGCAGTCTCCAGCTGTTCAAGCACCACCGCACGTTTCATGCGGCGCCACCAGCCGGAGTTGCGCACCGCCTCGTGGTCGCGCGTGTTGAAGATGAAATGTGCATCCGGCATGTAGCGGGCCAGGAACTCCAGCATCGGCTGAAACAGGGCGGGATCCTCATGCCAGCGGATCTCCTTGAAACCGGCAACCCGCGTGTCCGGTCCAGGCCGCAGCACCTGGCGCAGAAAGGTTGCGGCCAGATCTCGGCCCAGGCCGTCCGCGTCGATGGCCTCATAGCCATACCAGGGCTGATGCGGGCCCGACGCCGTGCCGCGCGCGCGCATGGATGCCGCCTGCTCCGACTGACGCAGATCATGCCAGGCGCGCACCAGAGGCGCCAGCAGATTGGCATTCTCGCCGCGCAAGACATAGCCCGGCAGCGCGTTCAGCATATTCTGCAAAAGCGTCGAGCCGGAGCGCCCGTAGGTGATGATGAACACGGTCTTGCCGACCTGCCCGCATTGCTCTTGCGCCATCTGCCGCCTCCTTCGCGCGCTCTGCGTCTGGACCTTGTTGGGGGCAATCGTCTGCCTTCTGCGTTCCTAGGCGCTGGCGCGGCAAAACCCAAGCCCGGAATGGGCCCGGGACCTCCGGCCGGCACCGGGACAGGCACCGGGAATGTGCAGGCTGAGGTTGCGGCCTTTGCGCGAACCGGCATCAGCCCGCTCATCCTGTGCGGGCGCCCTGCTACATCCAAAGGGGTAGACGGGCCGCCGCGGGACGGGGCCGTGAAAAAGGTTAATAAATGATTGAGAAAAGGTCATTCCGGTTGAAAAGATATCCGCGGATCGGCGACCTGTTTGACTTCTCACGGCGGCCTGTTGCGCCGGAGCCGCAGTTTTTGTCCTTGGCGCGGAGACCGCGGCTCGGGCTCCGAATCCCTTGAAGGCAGTTGGAAAAGCGGTTCTATTGGCCGCGCGCACTGGCGCCGCGACCTCAATGCCGTCTGCCGGGGGCAGCAACTGAGCAGTTTTGGTGACAGTCCCTATGCGGGTGCGCGCGTCTGTGGGCGCAATGCTTGACACGCAAGCAGCGCGCCTGATAGCGGATGTGCAAAGCGCCCTTTTGGGGTAATGCGCTTTCTGGATGAATAAATATAGCTCTCAAGCAGGAGACTAAAGAGTATGGCAACTTTCAACGGCACACCTGGCGACGACCAGATTGCAGGCACCAATGATGATGATGTCATCACCGGTATCGGCGGCGCAGACGACATCAACGGCGCAGGCGGCAACGACGACATCAATGGTGGCAGCGAAGCAGACGTGATCGTCGGCGGTGAAGGCAACGACACCATCGACGGCGGCGCAGGCGCGGATAACGTTGACGGCGAAGGTGGCAGCGACACCTATGCTGCTCCCAGCGAAGCTGGTGACAGCATCACCGACACTGGCACTGGCGCCGACGACGTCGATACCCTGATCACCGATCTGGCTGGCGGCGACGACCTGACCCAGGGCACCAACTCCGCCACCCTGAACACCACTGCCATCACCGGAACCATCTCCGGCCTGGAGCAGGTGCAGGTGTCCAACGCAGGCGATTTCGTGGTCGACCTGACCAGCGGCGCAGACCAGTTCTTTGCCTTCGACCAGTCGCTGGACAGCGCTGACTACGCAGCCTCCGCCGCAACTGCAATCGAGGGTGCGACCTACGACAGCAGCGACGACAGCATCACCGATGGCAGCACGGCCTTTGACGAAGCTTCCGGCATCGTCATCAACGGCACCGCCTATGCAACCGGTGAGACCTACACCACCGCGTCTGGCGGCACCGTGCTGATCGGCTTCGCAGCCGGCGAATGGACCTTCACCTACACCGCAGCGCAGCAGTCCACCATCGCGGCGGGCAGCACCGTGGATGACGAAGTCCTGTCGGTTCAGATGACCGAAGATACCACCGACACCACTGTCGACGTTCAGGTTGCCCTGACCAGCACCATCGGTGCAAACGTCGATCTGTCGGGTGAAACCGGTGACTTCACCGTGAACGGCAGCGCGGCTGTGAACCTTCTGGAAAGCGGTGACGGCAACGACACTATCTTTGGCGGTGCCGGTGGCGACACCATCACCCTGAACCAAGGCGACAACCGCGTTTGGGCCGGTGCGGATGACAATGCTGCTGATACCATCGTTGTGACCGGCGACGGCGACAACATCGTGGCTGGCGGCGTCGGTGGCGATGACATCGACATCGACGGCGACGGTGCAAACCAGGCCTGGGGCGGTGCAGACGCTGACGATATCGAAGTTGCGGCAACCGCAGAAGGCAACAACATCATCGGTGGTGGTGCAGGTGGCGATACTCTGACCGTTGCAGGTTCTGGTGCAAACCGGGCGTGGGGTGGTGCAGACGACGACACCATCGACGTGACCGGTGCTGGCGCAAACACCATCGGCGGTTCCGATGGTGCGGACACCATCACCATCACTGGCGACGGCGCCAACACCATCTTCGGCGGCAACGACGATGATGCAGATGTCATCGCCCTGAACGGCAATGGCAACAACACCGTGTACGGTGGCGGTACCACTGCAGGTGGCGGTGCAGGCACTGACAACCAGATCACCGTCAATGGCACCGGTGCCAACACCATCTACAACGGTGGCGGCGACGATGCTGTGGTGATCGCAGACACCGCAGTCGGCGCCAACGTGCTGTACGCGGGTGCTGGCGACGACACCTTCAACTTCAACACCTCCGGTGTTGGCACCATCATCGTGGAAGACGGCAGCGGTGCAGATGCAATCGCGGGCTTCCGCGTTGACGGCGGTACCGTGGTCGACCTGTCTGCCCTGGGCTTTGCCGATGCAGACGATGTTCTGGACAGCATCACCGACAACGGTGGCACCTCCACCCTGTTCGTCACTGCTGGTCAGACCATTGAGTTCACCGGCGTTGCCCTGACCGACCTGCAGTCCGCAGACCCGGCAGACTGGCTGATCCTGTAATCCAGACAGGATTTGAGAGAGCTAGCGGAAAGGGCCCCTTCGGGGGCCCTTTTTGTATGGGGCGAGAGGCGACAGCGAGCCTTGATCAGATTGTGCAGGCGAGCGGCCGGGGGGCGTCAGCGGGCGCCGCCCTCTGCGGCTGTCACCGAAATGCGGTGCCACCAGTGATCCAGTGTCAGGCGTTGGCGCAGCGCCGCGCGCGCCGCCCCGTCCATCCGCGGGCAGGCCCAGGCGTGCCAGCGCTGCAACTGGCCCGGGTTGATGCTGCCCGGCAGCCATCCCGGCACCTGAATGACCGGCAACTGCCCATAGGCCTGCGCCAAGCTGGGCGCGTGGATGAGTGGCACCGCCCCCTGGATCAGCGCCGCCCAGGCCTTGGGCGAGGGGTCCAGCCCGCCGCCCTGCGCGCAGATCACAAAGGCATGGGTGCGCAGCAGATGTTCGAACTCTGCTTCCGAAATTTCATCCTCCACCACCGTCGTCCAGCTGCGCCAGGGGCCGCGGGCCAGCGCGCTGACCCGGCGGCGGAGCTCCCACTGTGCCCCCTCGCGCACCCGGTGGGCGCACAGCACGCGCAACGGGCGGCTGGCCATCGGCGGAACCTCGGGCAGAACCAATGGCTGCGCGGCGTCGCCATCGGGAAAGACCAGCCCCAATGGCAAGGGCGCCATCTTCGGATGGCTGGCATCGTCGAGGTTTTCGGCAAACCAGCGGATCAGCAGCGGGCTGTCCAGGATGGCCTGGATCGCGGCGCGCTCTGCCGTGTTGAACTTGCGCCAGCGGTGATCCGTCTGCCGGGGCAGGGTGATGTCCTCGGAGCCGCTGATCAGCACAAACGGCGCTGCCATCCGTGGCAGTACTTCTTGGGCGAAATGCAAAAGCGCCGGGAAGGGGGCACGCAGCGACAGGAAAATATGACGCGGCGGGCCCGACCGCTGCGCGACCTCGCGGATCTGCGGTTTGTGCCAGTCCGACAGGATCACATGATCGCAGCGTGCCGCCAGTCCGGAGATCCGGCAGGAATCTGCCCCCAGGCCCCTGGGAAACAGGCGGGTGGAGAGAACCGGTGCGGATGTCATGGCGCCGCTAATCCGCGCGGGCGGCCTCGCGCAGGGCGGCGAGGGTCCGGTCGACCTCTGCGGGCAGCGCCAGTTCCGGCGCCTTGCCGCTGTTACGCGGAATACGCGCATCGAAGAAGGCAGGTGCCGCTGGCGGTGTAAGACCTGCATGGGAAATCAGGCGGGAAATGCCTGATCGCATCGCCTCCGGGTCCGGGACGAATTCCATCACCGGCACGCCGTGGTCACGGTGCAGCTCCAGCAGGCGGCGGTTGTAGGCGTTCCAGATCCGAAAGCCCTTTTCCAGCTCGAAGCCGTTCCGGTCCTGAATTGAAAGCGCCACCTCGCGGGGGTCTCGAAAGATGCCCACCCCCGTCCAATCGGGCAGCGCTTCGATCCATTCCTGCGCCACCAGCAGCGTGCGCGGTTCCTTGAAGCCCCAGGCTCCCTGGCCGCGGCGGGAGTCGATGAACAGGTCGCGCACCGATGTGTGCAACGGCTGCCAGCTGATCTGGTCTGGCGGTTCGTGCCAGGCCCCTCCGTTGGCTTCCAGCAGGTTCTCATGCATGTACACAAGGGCCGAGGGCTCCTGTAAGCCCTTGGGATTTAATCCAAATCCATGGTCAAGAACCCGTCCCATATAGAGACCCGCTTCGCGAAAACTGCCCGCCAACGCACTGGTGCCGCTGCGGTGCATGCCAAGGATCAGCACACAGCGCCCGATCTGGGCTTCGCAGACGGGAGCTGTGCGGGCCCGCCAGCGGGAGAGAAAATCGGATATCATCGCCCCACCCGGTTACAGATTGCCAGCCCGGCTGAAGACGCCGAAGAAGTTGCCGAAGATGTTGGAGATCGTCAGCACGTCGTTGATCGGGGATTCTGTGGCCATGACCAGGTCGCCGGGGTTGATCTGGAACTGGCGCGCCGAGAACAGCCCGTCGGCGGAGGTGAGATCGAGCGAGAACACCACCCGCTGCTGGCGCGGGCCCCGCTGGCCTGGTGCAACCGCCGCGGCCGGATATTCGCGCAGCACCAACAGCCCCTTGGGGTCGGCCTTGCCGTCTTGGAAACCGCCCGCCACCGACATCGCGTCCATCGCCGACATCTCGTCCTTGGTGAAGATATGCAGGTCTTCCTCGCCGGTGGCGCCGAAGGACAGGAAATACCGCGCGTCCTCCTCGACGAAGACCCGGTCGCCGCCGCGCAGCAGCGTGTCGAGACGCGGGTTGTCCAGCAGCTTGTCGACCGAGGTGCCATAGATGTTGCGGCCCCGCACCAACCGGATCTGCGGGTTGTTGAGGCTGGCGCTGATGCCGCCGCCTGCCGAGATCAGCCCCATCACCGTGTAGTTGCGATCGGGCATCGGATAGGTGCCGGGGTTGGCAACACCGGAGACCAGATCCACCGAATTGCCGCGCCCCTCGGCCATCGCCAGCTGTACCTGCGCCGAGGGCACCACCGGTTCCAGCGCCTCCTGCAGCTTGCGTCGGGCCAGGTCCGGGGTCAGCCCGCGGACGTTCACATCACCCACATAGGGCATGAAGATGGTGCCATTGGCGGCCACTTTCATATCCTGCAGCTGCACCATCTTCTGCTCGGCGGCGGTCAGCAGCGAATTGTCGTTGCTGTCCCAGATGCTCAAGCTCAGCCGGTCGCCGGGCTGGATGATCTGGGTCTTGGCGCCTTGGTGACCGGGCAGCCAGCGCAGCCGTTCCTCCTTGCCGGTGCCGGGCCAGGCTGCCACCACCGGCAACAGCGCCCGGTTCACCCGGTAAAAGGCAAAATCGGCATCCGCGGCGCTGGATTCGCGCAGGATCTCCTCGCTGGCGGGGGCGCCGCCTGGCAGGCGCGAACAGGCAGTGGGCAAAAGGGTCAAACTGGCAGCAACGGCAAGCCAGGAAAGGAATTTCAGCATGAGGTGCCTGTCATTGAAAAGCCCGGCGCGGTCCGGGGCGGGTGCTGGCGTGCCTCGGGAAGCGCTTTGATTTTTGTTGCCGCAAAGGATACTGGGCTGGAGCAGAGGGTCAACAGGAACGGGCAGCGCAAGATGACAAAACCCGGGGTTTTAGTTCTGGGTGCAACAGGGCGGATCGGGCAGCTGCTGCAGCTGTACCCGCCCGAAGACCTGCACCTGCGCCTGCAGGCGCGGCACCCGCAGGAGGGGCAGGCCGCGCAACACGGGCAGGGCGGCACCTTGCAGGTGCTGGACCCGCTGGCAGAGCCCGCGGCCCTGACCGATGCGGCCCGCGGGGCGACGGCGATCCTGTGCCTGGCCGGGCCGGTGCCGGGGCGCGGGCGCGGCGAGATGCAGGACCATGTGGCCCTGGCGGAAGCGGCGGTGCGCGCCGGCGCGGCGACGGGCGCCCGGGTGCTGCTGGCCTCTTCGGCGGCGGTTTACGGCGCCCAGGCCGGGCTGTTGGCAGAGGCGGCGCCACTGCGTCCTGCCAATCCTTATGGCCAGGCCAAGGCAGAGATGGAGACGCGCGCCGCGGCGCTGGGAGGCGCGCTGGGGGTGGCGGTCACCGCGCTGCGGATCGGCAATATCGCCGGGTTCGACGCCATCCTGGGCGGTTGGCGGCCGGGCTTTGCGCTGGACCGCTTGGCCGATGGCCGCAGCCCGCGGCGCAGTTATATCGGCCCGCGCAGCCTGGCGCGGGTTCTGGCGGCGCTGCTGGCAGCACCGGAGCTGCCGCCGGTGCTGAATGTGGCACAGCCCGGACCGGTGGACATGGCCGCCCTGCTGCGCGCCGCCGGGCGACCCTTTGTCTGGCAGCAGGCCCCCGCCGATGCCATCGAGGAGGTGGCGCTGGACTGCCGCCGGCTTCAGGCGTATCTGCCCTTTGCGCTGGCCGCGGCGGATCCGGCGCAGATGGCTGCCGAATGGGCCGCATTAGAGCCGCATTTCACGAAGGAGAGCCGCCGCTGATGACCTGGCGCAAACGTATTTTCGACCTGTTCTTTGCCAGTCTGCTGATTGTCTTTCTCGGCCCGGTGCTGCTGTTGCTTCTGGGCTGGCTGCTGCTCAAGGAGGGCCGCCCGCTGTTTTACGTGGCCGAGCGGATGAAGACTCCGGACCAGCCCTTTGCCCTGTGGAAGCTGCGCACCATGACGGTGGTGGAGACCGACACCGGTGTCTCCGGCGGTGACAAGACCGCGCGCATCACCCGCACCGGCGCCTGGCTGCGCTCCAAACGGCTGGATGAGTTTCCGCAGCTGTGGAACATCCTGAAGGGGGATCTGTCCTTTGTCGGCCCGCGCCCGCCCCTGCGCCAATATGTCGAGGCGCATCCGGAGCTTTATGCAGAGGTGCTGAAATCGCGTCCCGGCGTCACGGGCCTCGCCTCGATCACCTATCATCGCCACGAGGCGGCGCTGCTGGCGCGCTGCAACAGTGCGGCGGAGACCGATGCGGTCTATTCGCGCATCTGCGTGCCGATGAAGGCGCGGCTGGACCTGATCTATCAGCGCCACCAGTCCATCTGCCTGGATTTCGCCATCGTGTTCCAGACCATCGGCAACCTGTTCCTGCGCCGGGGGTGACGGGCGGCGGTTTTCCGCTTTGCCTGTTTTGTGGAACCAGCAAAGCGGAGTATGCTGGAATCTGTGATTTAAGAGCCGCGCCACGAACTTCAGCGCAATGCGGCATGTTTGTTTCTACTTTTTTCTGCTATCCGCCAGCAGGGGCTGGCCGGGCAGGCGAACGGGTTCCAACCAGGAAAATAATGTGCGGGAATTATGCGGGAACTGAAAGCAGGCATCTTTAATCTGATCAGCAGGCTGTCGCGCAGGCAGAAATCCTATGCCTTCCTCGGCGTTGATCTGGGGCTGCTGCCGTTGGCGCTGCTGTTCACCTTCGGCGTGCAGCCGCTGCCCGACCCGGCGCTGGTCACCCTGGGCCAGCTGTTGCCGGTGCTGCCCTATGCGCTGGCTGCCACCGCAGCGCTGGCGCTGTGGCTGGGGCTGCCGCGGGTGCAGCTCAATGCCTATGAACGCCATGCCGCGGCCCAAAGCGCCTTGCTGGCCGGGACCAGCGCGCTGGTGCTGGGGCTCCTGGCCGCCGCCTTCGGGCCGGTGCTGGGGCCGGGCACCTTTGTGGTGTTCGCGATCTGCTATTTCCTGTTCATGGTGGTGGCCCGCGCGGTGATGCTGCAGCTGGTGCTGGCGATCTACCGCCGCGCCCAGCCGCGCTGCCGGGTGCTGATCTATGGGGCCGGCAACACCGGAACCCAGCTGGCCCAGGCGCTGAAGGCGCATGACGGCATCGATCCGGTCGCCTTTGCCGATGACAACACCTCACTGCAGGGGCTGACCCTGGTGGGGCTGCCGGTCTATGCCCCGGCGCGGATCGCGGACATCGTGCAGACGCGCCAGATCCGCCGGGTGCTCCTGGCGATGCCCTCGCAGAGCCAGCCGCGCCAGGCGCAGATCATCCAGCGGCTGCAGAAACTGGGGCTGGAGGTGCAGGCGCTGCCCTCTTTCGCCCAGCTGGTCGGCGAGGAGGCGTTGGTCGACAAGCTGACGCCGGTGGCGCCGCAGGCCTTTCTGGGCCGCGCGGCGCGCAATGTGCCGCTGAAGGAGGCGGCCGGCGCCTACAAGGGCAAGACGGTGCTGGTCTCCGGGGCCGGCGGCTCGATCGGCTCGGAGCTGTGCCGCCAGGTGCTGACCTGCCGCCCTGCGAAACTGGTGCTGTTCGAACTCAGCGAACTGGCGCTCTACACCATCCACCAGGAGCTGAGCCAGCTGATCGAGGGCAGCGGCAGCACCATCGAACTGGTGCCGGTGCTGGGCTCGGTCACCGATCCGCGCCAGGTGCGCATGGTGCTGCACCAGCACCAGGTCCAGGTGGTGCTGCATGCCGCCGCCTACAAACACGTGCCTCTGGTCGAGGCGAACCCGCTGCCCGGCCTCGCCAACAATGTCTTTGGCACCCAGACCCTGGCCCGCGCCGCCGCCCGCGTCGGGGTCGAACGCTTCATCCTGATCTCCTCGGACAAGGCGGTGAACCCGGCCAATGTCATGGGCGCCTCGAAACGGCTGGCGGAGCTGATCGTGCAGGATCTGTCCACCCGGTTTGGCGGCAAGACGGTGTTCACCATGGTGCGCTTTGGCAATGTGCTGGGCTCCTCCGGCTCGGTGGTGCCCTTGTTTCAGGAGCAGGTCAGCCGCGGCGGCCCGGTCACCGTCACCGACCCCAATGTGCGCCGGTTCTTCATGACCATCAGCGAGGCGGTGCAACTGGTGCTGCAGGCGGGCGACATGGCCCAGGGCGGCGAGGTCTTCGTGCTCGACATGGGCGAGCCGGTGCCGATCCTGGAGCTGGCGCGCCAGGTGATCGAGAGTGCCGGCCACACGGTGCGCGATGCCGAGAGCCCCGAAGGCGACATCGAGATCCAGATCATCGGCCTGCGCCCCGGCGAGAAGATGGAAGAAGAGCTGACGCTGAGCGAGGAGCTGATCCGCACCCGCCACCAGAAGATCTTCTGCGCCCGCGAAACCGTGCTGTCGGAGATCGAAGTGGCCGGCTGCCTGCGCAGCCTGCGCCGCGCCATCGCGGCCGGCGACGAGGCCGCCGCGCTGCAGGTGATCCGCAACTGGGTCGAGGGCTATGGCCAGCCGCCGGAACTGGCCGCCCCCGAGGCCGCCTCCTGACGCCGGACCGGCAGGACAAGAGGGACAGGCCGGGCGGGGCAAGTGCGGCAGAGGCGCTGCACTGCTGCAAAAACCGTCCCTCGCGGCGGCGGCGCAATTGATCCCGCTGGGCCTTCCGTGTTCTAACCGCTGACAGCAGGCCCGCGTGGCCGCAGAAGACCCGAGGCAGAAACCAGAACCGGCCCTCCAGTCGGCAGTTCCAACAGGCAGTTTGCGTTCCCGTGATCCGTTCCAAGCCCCTTCAGCGCTCCACCCGGATTCAGGCCGTTGCGGCCGCGCTTGTGACCCTGTCCGCCGCGACCGCCACGGCGCAGATCCAGACCCCCGACATCACCCGCGCCGACCCCAACGCGGCACCGGGCACTGCCGAGGCCGCGCCGCGGCTGAAACCGCTGCCGCCGCCCAGTCTCAACTTCTATGGCAGCCCCGGCCTCATCGACATGCCCTCCGCGGAGATGCTGCCGGACGGGCAATATGCGGTGAGCTATTCCTGGTTCGGCGGGCAGAGCCGCTACAACATCACCTTCCAGGCGCTGCCCTGGCTGTCGGCCAGCTTTCGCTACAACGGCATCCGCAACCTGAACCTGTTCGGCTTTGACACTTATTACGACCGCGGCTTTGACGTGCGCGCCCGGCTGTGGCGCGAGCGCCGCTGGCTGCCCGAAGTCACCATGGGGCTGCAGGATTTTGCCGGCACCGGCGTCTATGCGGCGGAATATTTCACCGCCACCAAGCGGTTCGAGGCCGCCGCCCTGGGCTGGGGCCGCAGCCCGGGCCGGCTGAAGCTGACCGCAGGCCTGGGCTGGGGACGGCTGGGCAGCCACGGCGCGATCGGCAACATCGGCGGCAAGCGGCCGTCCTTTGTCGGCGGCACCACAGGCGGCACCCTGTCGACCGACCAGTGGTTCCGGGGCGATTTCGCGCCCTTTGGTGGTCTCGAATGGCAGCCGGATGAGCGCTGGAGCCTGAAGGCGGAATATTCCACCGATGCCTATGAGACCGAGACCCAAGTCTCCAACGTCTTCGAGCGCACGTCCTCGCTCAACTACGGGGTGGAGTACCAGTATTCCGACCGGGTGCGGCTGGGGGCCTACTATCTCTATGGCTCCGAAGTGGGCTTCACCGCGCAGATCCAGCTGAACCCGCACCAGCCGCCGACCCCGATGGCGGTGCCCGCGCCGCAGCCCATCGTGCCGCGCAGCCAATGGGCCACCGAGGACGACCACTGGCGTCAGGACTGGGCCGCCAGCACCGCCAAGACGCAGAAGATCCGCGACCTCGCCGCCGAGGCGCTGAAGGCCGACGGGCTGGTGCTGGAATCCATCACCCTGAACGCCACCAGCGCCGAGCTGCGCTATCGCAACCCGCGTTACCGCTCCGCCACCCAGGCCGCCGGACGGGCGGCGCGCGCCCTGGCGCGCACCCTGCCGCCCTCGGTGGAGACCTTCCGCCTGGTGCCGGTGCGCCGTGGCGTCGGTCTCTCTACCATCGAGATGCGCCGTTCCGATCTGGAGGCGCTGGAGTTCGATCCGGAAGCGACAGAGGCGCTCATCGCCGCCGCCGGGGTGCAGGATGCCGGACCGCGGCCAGAGCACGCGATTTTTTCAAGCGAGCTGTACCCGGCCTTTGCGAGCTCCATCAGCCCCTATACCGCGCCGGCCTATTTTGACCCCGAAAAGCCATTCCGGCTGGATCTGGGGCTGGATCTGAAGGCGTCTTATGCGCCCGCGCCCGGCTGGCGCATCGCCGGCGCCATCCGCCAACGCATCTGGGGCAACGTGCAGAACGGCCGCGCCTCCAACTCGGTGCTGCCGCATGTGCGCACCGACCAGGTGGAATATTCCCAATACGGCACCACCCTGGAGAACCTCTATGTCAGCCGGATCTGGAAGCCGCGCGGCAACCTTTATGCCCGCGCCACCGCGGGCCTGTTCGAGAGCATGTACGGCGGCGTCTCGGGCGAGCTGCTGTGGAAACCGGTGGACAGTCGCCTCGGTCTCGGGGTGGAGGCGAACTACGTCATCCAGCGCGATTACGACCAGCGGTTTTCCTTCCGCGATTACAAGACCTTCACCGGCCATGCCTCGGCCTATGTCGAGCTGGGCAAGGGCTATCAGCTGCAACTGGACGCGGGCCGCTACCTGGCCGGCGACTATGGCGGCACCGTCAGCATCGACCGCGCGTTCAACAACGGCTTCTCGGTTGGCGGCTTCTTCACCCTCACCAATGTCTCGGCCGCGGATTTCGGCGAAGGCTCCTTTGACAAGGGCTTCCGTTTCACCATCCCCATCGACTGGTTCCTGGGCAAGCCGTCGCGCTCGGGCTTTGGCCTGACCATCCGTCCGACCCAGCGGGATGGCGGTCAGCGGGTGGCCGTGCCGGATCGGCTCTATGGCCAGGTGCGCGAGGCCCACCGCAAGAGCCTGGAAGACCAGCGTGCGAGGTTCTGGGAATGAACATGACCCGTCTTGTCCCCGCGGCGCTGCTGGCCCTGGCGCTGGTGCTGGGGGGCTGCGCCCGCGGCCCGGAAAAATCCCCCGCCGAGCTGGAGGTGGTGAAGGCCGTGGGCCAGTACATCCTGCGCCGCCGCAACCCGGTGCCGCCCGCGGCAGAGCTGAGCCGGGCGCTGCTGGACCAGCAGACCGAAGCCTATATCGAAGTCACCATCGAAAACCGCGACGCCAAAGCCTATCTGACCCGCAGCCTGATCCGCGACGACGGCCATCCCGGCCGGATCACGGTCTGGCGCACCCAGGACAATGTCTCGCTGGCGCTGCGGGAAGGGCTGTTGATCGCCACCCGCGGCCTGGGCAACGGGCTTTTGTCCGCCGCGGTGCCTGCGGCGGACGGCCGGGCCGGCCCCGTCCGTGGCGGCGCGCGCAGCTATGTGCTGCGCACCAAGGGCAACGGCAAGACCCGGCTGTCCCTGGCCTGCAGCCTGCATGATCTGGGGGCGGAGCCGGTGGAAATTGTCGGGGTGACGCATCCCGCCCGCCACCTGCAGGAACGCTGCGAGGGCGGCGGTGGCACGGTGGTCAATGACTACTGGGTCGATTATCGTCCAGGCCAAAGTCAGGTCTGGCAGTCGCGGCAATGGGCCGGGCCGGAGATCGGCTACATCCGAATCCGCCAGCTGTGGCGATGAGCAGGCAGCGGTTTTATGTTGAAACTCCGCGGTATTGCGGCAACGGCTGAAGAAAAACAGCCGCGGCAAGGGGATTTCAACAGTTTTGCAGCTAATCCCTGCGTTGAAATGAACGCAGGCCTCCCCTAAGGTCGCCTTTAAACGGGCCCTTTTCCAAGTTCTCCAGAGGAGTATGACAATGAAACATCTACTGACTGCCCTGACGCTGGCAGCCCTGACCTCGGCCACCGCCGTTTCCGCTCAGACAGCAACCACCGCGACCACCAGCACCACCACCACTACTACTGGCCTTGGCGGTCTTGGCGGGTTGAGCGCCGGTGCTATCGCAGGTGCGCTGGCCGGCCTGGTTGTGCTGGGCGTTGTGACCAACGACGACGACGAAGTTGGCACCACCACCACCACCACCACCACCAACTGATCGGCGGCGGGCCGGTTGCACCGGCTCAGCGTGTGAGATTGCGGAAAGCGGGCCTGCGCAGGTCCGCTTTCTTGCGTTTGGGGGACAGGGGCCGCGTTCGCCCCGGAAACTTCCAGGATCGGGGTTTTGCAAGTTGACCCGCCTCGATAATACGGAAAAGTGCCCGGTTTCTGTGTTATCGAGCCCTATTGGATCCGCAGGCCGGCTCGGATCGCACCGGAATAATACCAGCGTGGCCGGGCTGCCTCCAGACAGTTATGCGCGCCGGGGCCGTGATTGTCTGACGTGTGGTCCAAACCAGTTGCGTCGGCTTGGCGGGCGTCTGCATGGCCATCACGAGCCGAACCCCCGGTGAAGCTGCGCAGGACTGCAACTTGAGGAGGCGCGATTCGGGGGAAGTCGGCTTTGGTGATCAGGGCAGGGGACCCGTACCCGGCTGAAACGTCGCCGCGTCGGTCCGGTGCCTGGGCCTCCCGGTTTCGGCAACATCACCGCCGAGATTGCTGCCCGACGGGCTGGGCGCCTCGGCGCCGAGGAAGCGCATCTCGCTGACATTGCCGAGCAGGCTGATCCCCTCCCAGCGGATGTCATAGCCATCCTTGATCAGGAAGGCGCGAGTGCTGGCGGGCGTGGTGTTCTCAAAGACCGAGGCGCTGACCGTGATGTCATGCGGCATCAGATGCGCGTTGTGCGCGTCCAGCAGGCCGCTGCGGTTGAGCACGGTGACAACAACCCCATTGGGGCTGTCGATGAACTCGCTGCCGGAAATACGGATATTGTGGTTCTGCTTGCTGGGGTCGAAATCGGTGCTGGTTTTGTACAGGCTCTTGATGTCGATGCCGCTGACGCCGTTGTCGTAGAACACCGAGTTCAGCACCTTGCCGTCCTTGAAACCGCCGGCAGTATCGATCCCGTCGCGGTTGTTGCCCTCAAAGAGGCTGCCTTCGACCGTCATCCGCTCGGGGCCGTCGCCACTGGGGGTGGCGGTGGTCTTGATGCCGTCGCCCAGAGAATTGCGGAAATGGCTGCCGGTCACCGTGGCGTCATCGCCGCCGACGATGCGGACTTGGTAGAAGCCGCCATCGAAGGAGCTCTGGTCCAGGCTGAAGCGGTCGCCGTTCTGTACGTCGATATGCATCGAGACATTGCCGGAAAAAGCGCTGTTCTCGACGGTGACCCCATCGCCGTCGACGACCAGCACGCGCTTGGTGTGGTAATCCTTGCCCGGCACCGGGTTGGCGGCGCTGTAGCCGGTGCTGGGCGCGTTCACCACGTCGAAGGTGACATTGCTGACGGTCACGCCGCTGGACAGGTTGAACAGCGCCGAGGTGTCGGCGGCCGAGGTGGTGCGCACATCCAGGCCTGCGCCTTTGGTTGCGGTCAGGGTGAAGTTTTCCGGTAGCCGCAGGTTCGACCCCGAGATCTTGTAGGTATCTTCAAGAACAAGCGTGTCCCCGGCCTTGAACGTTTTGTTCGACAACAGGGACGCAAACGCGCTGGAGACATCCTGACCCGCGGACCAGCCGAAATCAGACGAATAGAAGGGCAGAGCGCGGACGTCCTTTGCGTCAGAACCCGCGGCCAGAATGTCGCCAGCCAGCAAGGTGCCGATGATGGCGATGCCGATGCGGGTTGAAAAATAGGGCATCGAAATTCCTTTCCTTCCGGCAGCGGATGCAGCGTTGCAGATCGCCGACACGCAGGCCTGACCGCAGCGGGGCGCGATTGCCTGCTCCGCTGCGGTCAGGCCATGTTCAACTGGTTAAAAATAGCGCAGCCGGGCGATACGGCAAAAGGTCAGCGGTTCTGGCGCTGCGGTGCGGAGGTCTTGCGCGGCGGTCGCGCCAGGCTGAGGCTGAAATGCGCAGCGGCCAGTGTCGGCCTTTACTTGTGAAGGTTTCGGATTACCGTTCCGACCAAGGGGGCAAATATTCTGCCCCTCCCGGGGGGTTAAGTGGTTCTGCCAAGGTCGAGATTGATCCGTATGCTGTCTTGCGACATGCCGGAAGACATTGCTCCGGTTCAGCCCGCTGCCAGTATTGCGGTCTGTTCACCGCTCCAAAAACAGAAAAGCGCGCGCCCTGTCGGCGTGTCGGTGCAGCCGCACGGCGGTTTTCGGCAGCACCCCTGCGCGCCATGCCCGACCACAGTACCAGTGTTTCCAGTAACTCCATCAAAGGAGAAGTTTTATGAAAGTGGCTATTCTTGCCGGGGGCAAGGGGACCCGTCTGGCTGAGGAAACTTCAGTCAGGCCCAAGCCGATGGTGGAGATCGGCGGGATGCCCATTCTCTGGCATATTATGATGTTATACTCCCGTTACGGGTATGACGATTTCGCCGTCGCTCTTGGTTACAAGGGAGATTATATCAAACGGTACTTTGCCGAATACGGAACCTTGGCCGGCAGTATCACTGTCAACATGGGCCGCCCCGATCCGGTGGTGCGCCATGACCAGGAGCATGCTCCCTGGACTGTCGACCTGATTGAAACCGGCAACGAAACGCTGACCGGCGGCCGGGTCAAGCGGTTGCAGCCGCATCTCGGCAAGGAAACCTTCATGCTGACCTGGGGGGACGGGGTTTCCGATGTGGACCTCGACAAGCTGCTGGCCTTTCACCGCTATCACGGAAAGCTGGCAACCGTCACAGCGGTGCGCCCGCCCGCTCGCTACGGGCATATGCGGTTTGACGGCGACCAGGTCACGGCCTTTGAGGAAAAGCCGCAGACAGCCGAGGGCTGGATCAACGGCGCCTTCTTTGTGCTGGAGCCGCAGGTTTTCGACTACATCGAAGGCGACATGGTGATGTTCGAACACGCGCCCTTGGAAAATCTGGCCAAGGACGGCCAGCTCATGGCCTATCGCCACGATGGTTTCTGGGCGGCGATGGACACGCTGCGCGACAAGCACATTCTGCAGAAGCTGTGGGATTCCGGTGAACGCCCCTGGGCGGTTTGGGAGAAGTGAGCATGCGTGTATTGGTGACTGGTCATCGGGGGTATATCGGAACCGTTCTGACCCCGATGCTGATGGCGGCGGGGCATGAAGTGGCGGGCATTGACAGCGATCTCTACGAACGCTGTACCTTTGCTCCGGGCGGTGAGATGCCGCATGTGCCGATGATCCTCAAGGATATCCGGGCTATAGAGACTGCGGACCTGCTGGGGTTCGATGCGGTTCTGCATCTGGCCGCGCTGTCAAATGATCCGCTGGGCGATTTCCGCCCGCAAACCACCTATGACATAAATTTCGAAGGCACCATGAAGGTGGCCCGCGCTGCCAAGGCCGCCGGGGTGCAGCGGTTTGTGTTTTCGTCCTCCTGCTCGAACTATGGCGCGTCGGGCGCCGATTTCATTGACGAAACCGGTGCGTTCAACCCGGTCACCCCCTACGGGGAAAGCAAGGTGAAATCAGAACTGGCGCTGGCAGAGCTGGCCGATGACGGCTTTTGCCCGACCTTTTTGCGCTCTGCCACGGCCTATGGCGTCAGCCCGCGCATCCGGTTCGATCTGGTGCTGAACAATCTCGTCGCCTGGGCGGTGACAACCGGCAATATCCACATGAAATCGGATGGCACGCCCTGGCGGCCGATCACCCATATCGAGGATATCAGCTGCGCCTTCCTGGCAACGCTTGAGGCGCCGGTCGAAGAGATCCGCAACGAGGCGTTCAATGTCGGGGTGACGGAGCACAATTACCAGATCCGCGAGCTGGCCGAGATTGTGGCCGATGTGGTTCCGGGCTGCGAGGTTACCTTTGCCGAGGGCGCCGGGCCGGACAAGCGCTCCTACCGGGTGAACTGCGACAAGATCCGGCGCGTCATGCCGCAGTTCAAGCCGCAATGGGATGCGCGCCGCGGCGCGCGGTCGCTTTATGAAGCCTACCAGGCGCAGAAACTGACGCTGGAGGCGTTTGAGGGGCCGCGCTATCAGCGCATCGGCCACATCAAGAAGCTGATTTCCGAGGGGATCATCGATGTCACCTTGACACATACCCCCGCAGGCGAAGCCGCCCGCAGCCAGGAGGCCCAGGGCACAGAGCAATCGGTGTTTTCGTCCGACAGCACCAGGGCGCAGTGCATCTCCTGCGGTCACAAGGGGCTGGAACCGATCCTCGATCTGGGGCGGATGCCGCGGTCGGACGGCTTGCTGGAGGCGGCGGGCCTGTCGCAGAAGGACACCCTGGTGCCGCTGCGGCTGGGCTATTGTCCGGGCTGCACGCTGGTGCAGCTGCTGGAAACCCGCCCGGCCGAGGAAATGTTCGGCGACGATTACGTCTATTTCTCATCCTACTCCGAGGATCTGCTGAAGCATTCCAGGGAGAATGCGCAGGAGCTGATCAGCACGCACGATCTGGGGCCGCACAGCCTAGTGGTCGAGATTGCATCGAATGACGGCTATATGCTGCAGAATTTCAAGGCGCAGGACATCCAGGTCCTGGGGATCGACCCCGCCAGCCGACCCGCCACGGCGGCCCGCGAAAAGGGGATCGAGACGGTCGTCGACTTCTTTGGTACCCGCGTGGCTGCCAATCTGCGCGCCCAGGGCAAGCGGGCGGATGTGATCATCGCTAACAACGTGGTCGCCCATGTCGCGGATCAGAACGACCTGGTGGCGGGGATGGCGGATCTGATGGCGGACAACGGCACCATTGTTGTCGAATTCCCCTATGTCCGCGACATGATCGATTTCATCGAATTCGACACTATCTACCACGAGCACCTGTGCTACTTCTCGGTCGGCTCCGCCAAGGCGCTGTTCGAGCGGCACGGTTTGTACCTGAACGATGTCCGCCGCCTGCCGATCCACGGCGGCTCGCTGCGGCTCTATTTCAACAAATACAAGGCTGTTACGGATGCGGTGCAGGGTATTTTGGCCGAAGAGCATGACCTCGGGCTGGATCGCTACGATTACTACAAGACCTTCGGCGCGCGGGTGCGCGCCTTTCGCGACCAAGCCCGCAAGCTGGTGGGCACGCTGAAGGCTGACGGCAAACGCATCGCCGCCTATGGCGCCGCTGCCAAGGGCACGATCATGCTGAACTTCCTGAACCTGAATGATCGCGCCATCGACTATGCCGTCGACAAGAACATCCACAAGCAGGGCAAATACATGCCCGGCGTGCGGATCCGGATCGACGAGCCGGAGAAGCTGATGGAGGACAGGCCGGATTACGTGATGATCCTGCCGTGGAATTTCCGCGATGAAATCATCCGCCAGCAGCAGACCTTTCTTGAGACGGGAGGGAAGTTCGTGGTTCCGATCCCCAATCTCGAAATTGTCAGTGCGCCGGAACAGGACAGCAGCAGATGAGCGGCAAGAGCGCCTGTCCGGCCTGCAGCGGCCGGGACCTCACCGAGATTTACCGGCTTGAGGCGATCCCGGTGCAAAGCTGCATCCTGCTGGAGACTGCCGAGAAGGCCCGGCGGTTTCCGCGCCATCCGCTGGTGCTGATGTTCTGCGAAAGCTGCGGTTTCGTCTTCAACTCCGTGTTCGAGCTGTCGCGTGTCGACTATGCCTCCACCACCGAGGAGAGCCAGCACTTCTCCGGCACCTTCAACCGGTTTGCTCGGGAACTCGCGGCGGAGGTGGCCTCCCTCTACGACCTGAAGGGCAAGCGCACGCTGGAAATCGGTTGCGGCAAGGGCGAGTTCCTGCAGGAGCTCGCCCGCCAGTCCGGCACCATCGGGCTGGGGGTTGATCCCGGTTTCATCCCGGAACGGCTGCCCGGAGCAACAGGGCAGGAGATCACGTTTCAGCGTGAATTCTTTGATCCGGGCACCATCGCCGCGCCGCCGGATTTTGTCGTCTGCCGCCACACCCTGGAGCACATTCCCGATGTGGGCCGGTTCCTGAAGGACATTGTGCAAGTCATCGGCGACCAAGCCTGTGCCGGTGTCTTTTTCGAAACCCCGGATGTTCAGCGGGTGCTGCAGGAGGGCGCCTTCTGGGACATCTATTTCGAGCATTGCTCCTATTTCACCCAAGGCAGCCACGCGCGGTTGTTCCGGCGCGCGGGCCTGGATGCGACCCGGCTGTATCTGGCCTATGAGGGGCAATACATCATTCAATACGCAGCCCCCGCGGCAGGACGCCCGGCCTTGCCGCAAGAGGACGACCTGGACACGGTGCGCGCCCTTGCCGCGGCCTTTCCGCAGAAGGTGGCCGAGGTCCGGCGCCACTGGACCGACTTCGTGCGGGCTCGGCATGGCGCCGGCAAGCGGGTGGCGATCTGGGGAGGGGGGTCGAAATGCGTGTCCTTCCTGACCACAAACGATCTTGGGGCGGAGGTGGCGCAGGTCGTCGACATCAACCCGTTCAAACAGGGCAAATACCTGCCCGTCACCGGCCACCGCGTCAGCGCCCCAGAGCAGCTGCGGGAGACGCCACCCGACACGGTGATTGTCATGAACCCGGTCTACCTGGCCGAAATCGGGGCGCAATTATCCGCAATGGGCCTGACGCCAGAGCTGGTTGCGGTATGACATCCGGGAGCACCATAGCTTGCCCGCTGTGCGCCGCGCAGAAGGCCCAAGCCATCTTTAAGCTGGAAAGCGTTCCGGTGATCTGCAACCAACTGTGGCCGGACCGGGCGGCGGCGCGGGCGGCGCCTGCCGGAACCGTAGATCTGCAGCTTTGCTCCGATTGCGGGTTCATCTGGAACTGCGCCTTTGAGCCTGAGCGCATGATCTATGCGCCCGGCTACGAGAACGCGCTGCATTTCTCACCCAGGTTTCAAACCTTCGCCGAGGAGCTGGCAGCCGGGCTGGTGGCGCACCACGGGCTGGAAGGAAAACATGTGATCGAGGTCGGCTGCGGCGACGGCCATATGCTGGACCTGATGGCGCAGAATGGCGTGGCATCGGCCACCGGCTTTGATCCCTCCATGGCGGGGGTAGCCACGCCCTTCACCGCCCGCGACACTGTGGAGATTGTCGGCGAATACTTCTGCTCCGATCAGTTGGACCGGCCGTTTGACGCGATCCTCTGCCGCCATGTCCTGGAGCATCTGGAGGATCCGGTTGCCCTGCTGCACGATATCCGTCGGGCCATCGGGGGCCGGGATGTGCCAGTGTATTTCGAAGTGCCGAATGCCGGCTGGATGCTGGATGCGGTGTCGATGTGGGATGTCATCTACGAACATGTGGGCTATTGGAGCGCACCCGCCATAACCGCCCTGTTCCGGCGGACCGGCTTCGATCCGGTGTCCGTGCGCACCGGCTATGGCAACCAGTTCCTGATGGTCGAAGCGGTCCCGGTCGAACCGGAGCCGGGCTATCTGGATCCGGGCGCCGCAGAGATCTGCGCATCCGCCAAAGCCTTTGGACAGGCGGCGCGTGCGGAACTGCAGCGGTGGCGCGACAGGTTGCAGGACTATGACGGTGACATCGTGATCTGGGGCGCCGGCTCAAAAGGGATCACCTTCGCCAATGCCCTGGGGGAGGCGGCGAAGTCCCTGAGGGCGTTTGTTGATTTGAACACCCGCAAGCATCAGAGGATGGTTCCGGGTGTCGCCTTGCCGGTGATCGCGCCGGAGCAGCTCGTCAGTCTCCGGCCCTCTATGGTGCTGATCTCGAACGCTTTGTATGAGGACGAAATCATCGCCCAGGTTCAGGCCGCAAGCTTGTGGCCGGAATTCGCAATCATCGCCGGGTAGGGGAAGGGGCGGTTTTTTCGCATCGATGCCTTAACAATCTAAAGTATGATAATGCTACCATGGAGAGCATGCATGAGGATCAACAGGATCAAAGTGCCGCCCTGATTTCCCGGGGGCTGTGCGGAACCGGATCCGGTGCAACAGGCCGGGGAGGCCGCAGATATCTGTTATCACTTTCTTTGCCCTCAGGGAGGTCTGCTATGTTCAAGTTTATGTTCAGTTTTTTCACGGCGCTGCTGGTGACTGCAGCAGTCCAGGCGCAAGCCGGTTACAAGATCAAACCCGGCGACACGCTGAGCATCGAGGTGCTGGAGGATGAGAACCTGAACCGCAGCGCTCTTGTTCTGCCGGATGGGTCCATCAATTTTCCGATGGCTGGCGGCGTGGCCGCAGCCGGGCGGACGGTCGAGCAGATCAGGAGTGATCTGACAAATGCCCTGACGCCCAACTTTGCCGCCCAGCCGCGGGTTTTTGTGTCGGTAGACACGCTGGCTGAACCGGTGGCGCGGGGAACCGCCATCCGCAGAAGCCGCCCCGTCTATGTGATGGGAGAAATCACCGCCCCGGGCATGCTGGAGGCAAACCGCAGCACAACCCTGCTTCAGGCCCTTGCCCAAGCTGGCGGCCTCACCCGTTTTGCTGCCGAGAAGCGCATTCAGCTGCGCCGGGGCGACAAGATCTATCTCTACAATTACCGCACAAATGGTGGCTCCGGCATCTCCGGCAGCACGGTGCTTTCGCCTGGGGATGTGATCGTGGTTCCGCAGCGGCGCCTATTCGAATAACTCGACGCCAAGCCTCTGCCAGTCGGCAGAGGCGGGCCCGGTCCAGGGCGCCCTGCCGGATCACCCGCGCGGCCGAATCTGCGGTCTTGTTCGGGGTCTTATTTTGACTGGCGCAGCCACAGCCAGAAGCGCGTCTGTCGCAGGCGCAGGATCATCTTCCATTCCAGCCCGGCAAGGACCGGATGCCGGGATCTCAGCAACCTGCGCTGGTGTAGCACCCAGCCCAGCGGGCTGCGCGGCCCTTGGGGAAAAGCCGCTTCGGGAAACAGCTGCCGGATTATGCGACACTGCAATTCCAGCCCGAGTTTGAAACGGTAAGTCGGGAATTTTTCCTCGACCAGTCGCCAGTCGATGGGATCGTCTGGAATTGAACACAGCTCAATCAGGTCGTTCAGGTACCGCAGGTGAACAAACCCCGAGAACACACCGCGGTCATGCAGCATGTCATGCGCCAAATTGGTCATCAGGCGCAAATTCGCATTGGGGATCCGCACGGCCCCCTCTCCAAACGGAACGAGACGGCTTTGCTCTTCCATGTCGCGCGCGCTGATCGCGCCGAAATAGCGCTCCGGGATCTTGTGATGTATGTCCAATGCGCCGGCGGCATCCGCCCGGAAGTAGCTTCCCAGCGAATACTGGTTTTGGCTGTCCGGGAATTTTTCGTAGCCGATGCTGCTCAGGATCCGTTCGACAGCGGCATCCTGATCCGGATTCGTAACGATATCGAGGTCAAAGGACATCCGCGACACGTCGGCGGCATCCGCGGCCTGAAATAGATTGACCGCCCCCTTCATCAGGCCGACTTCCAGCCCCTCTGCGGTCAGAGCTGTCAGGACCTCGTCAAGCTGGGCTTTCAACATGCTGTTGCGGGTGTTGTTGGCGGCATTGACCGAGGCGAGGTAACTCAGCGCCTCAGGGTCGACCTGCGCGGCCTGACCGGACCGGAGCAGCCTTCTGTACAGCAGCGGGCCGACAAGATTTTCATTGGCGCAACCGATAATCCGTTCCCAATCCGAGTTCCGGGGCACCCGTCCCCGCAGGCATTCGGAAAAATCGACCAGAGCATTTGGAGGAAATACGGGCATCTATCAGCCCCTCCCTGCGCGGCGCCAGGCCTCTAGCGCCAAGGCGGCTGCCTGATCAAGACCGTCAAAGCCGACCCGGAAGAACCGCGCGGTGCCGACCAGGGCAGCCAGGGATTCAAAACCATCGCCCGACAGGCTGTCGTCCTGGGACCAGCAGGATCCCAGCATCATCTGGATGATCTCCTCCTCAGCGGTGACAGGCTCCAGCCCGGCCGCTGCATCCGACTGTCTGTGAAGAAAGAGCACGCAGCGGACAGGCCGCGGCGGACATTGGCCCGCGGCCAGCGCAATGTAGCGGACCACCTTGCCGTCCGGCCGCAAATAGCTTGGTCGGGTTTCAAGCTCTGGCCGACGGGACGCAAGAAGGGGCAGTGCGCCGCATTTTAACGTGGCTGGAAATGGCAGGGCCATCACCTGGCCACCGCTGCGCAGCACCGCCAGATCGTCCCCTTCGAGGCTGAAGCCTTCGTCCTGCAGCGCAACGGATAAGGTCGATTTTCCGCGGCCGGGGGCCCCGCACAGCAGCATGTTCCGGCCATCGGCGGAAACGGTCGCCGTGTGCAGCACCGGATCCTGCGCGGCATCCAGGACCAGCGTAGTCAGCAGGAACTTCAGCGCGGCACCAATTTCGTTCCAGCGGTGCCAGTCCGGGTCTTCACCGGCCCAGGCAAGCCCGACCCGCGCTGTCTCCTCGACAAGGACAAGTTGATTTGGGGTGGGGGCGGTCGGCACCAGGAGGTGGTCGAACAGGTTGCGCACCATCTCTGCCGTTTTTTCACCGGTGCAGGAAATTCCGATTGTGAACCCGTCAATTGACAGGCACAGGCGGGATGTGATCGCCACGGGTCCGGAGCACGGAGCCAGATAGCGGACGGCTCCTGAATTCAGCAACTCGGTTAAATTCTGCAGGCCATTGGCACCGTCGGTTGATGCCGATGAAACGAATTCGGAAATGGTTAGTCCGTCAACCAGCCGGGGCCATAATGCAACTGTGATTTCAGATGCATAGAAGAGTTTTTGTGTATGTGGCAGAAAT
>NZ_JBVYHB010000028.1:0-21865 GCF_056033425.1 Leisingera sp. SA32
AGCATTCTCCGCCGCCGTGGCCGATTGGGTAGACCACATGCAATCGATGGGGCTGCAGGGGGAAGACGCGCTGTTCCCAAGTCTCCCCGAATTGAAGAGAGGCTCCTATTTGAAGGACCCAGAGCGCGCGCCGATTGAGCCGATGGCCTCCAAGGACGCCGTGGCAAAAGCCTTCGCGCTGGCTTGTCGAGATGCGGAAGCCGCCGCCCAAAGCGGTCCCACGCCTGACGACCAGACTGGCGGGCCAGCACATGCAGGTCGGTCGGATACCGGACCTTATCTGCGCGGGCAATATCAACCCACGCAAGCCTCAAGACCAGACATTCAAGCCTTACGCGTCCTGACAAATAGACTTGGGGTCGATTCATAACTCGAGGTGGCGGTTTGCAAGTAAGGCCACAAGCACATTTTTGACCGTGTTAACGCTTGCTGACAGTTCTCATCGCATACAGAAGGTAGCTAGAGACGATTGCGGCCATGAAGCACCAGACCGAAGTGAATGCATAGTGCGCAAACGCGAAGCCAACGATGACGGAAAGAGTGATTATCACGCCGAATATTTTTATGATTTTATCGGACGAAAAGAGCAAAGGTAGGCAGACGATACTGGCATAAACGGCTCGGATGACGCTGTATGGCACAACACCCTCCCAGATCAGTCGCGAGTTGTAGTCGATTGAACCCTTCACGATTCTGAGCGGCACCCAGTCAGGATTGATAAGCAAAGGCACGAAAAGAGAGAGTCCCAGAAAGAAGCCCAAGGCACTCAACGCCAAAAACATCACCCTTCTATTCCTGCTAGGTTCAATAGCGAGCGTTGCTAATGGAACTAAGAACGGCCAGACGAGATAGGCAAAAAACAAGAAACCCAAGGCGTAATAATGTGACAGCACAGGCTCAGGCTGCGCTATTCCCAGCCAAAGACTTCCTTCCAAAACCTGCTGGACACCAAAGAAGAATGGGAAGATAGCGAACCCAATATATCGCCGGTTCGTTTTCAAAGCCGTCCCGATTGTATATGCGGCCACTGGTAACAACACTGCTGCCGTTGTGAAGCTGGCGGTAGCAGAAAAACACATACATAGCATCCTTCGAGGTGTTAACTTTTTTGACGGCTACTGAAACTCTTCGGCAGACCATACTGTACGGGTAGCCCATTAGGCACTTGGGGTTCGTTTCAATCAGATTGCATAAATTTAGCGAGACCAAACAAGGTGCGCGGCGGCGCATGGGTCAGCATTCTCCAGGCCGGGTGCTGGTCTTCGGAAGCGTTTTCAACACGGTCAAATAGTCGATCAAACAAAACATCAGGCATCGTCAGCGCAGGGGTCAATCGGATTGTGCGACGCGAATTCAAAGCAAGGTTGCCATGCACGCCAGCTCGGTGCCACATCAAAAGACCGAGCAAACCGGTCAGTTCTCCGACTAGTTCTGAGTGCCTAAAGGGGGGCTTGTGAGGCAAAACCGGCTGAAGTTCTGCTGCAAAAAGCATGCCGAAGGATCTGACCTCCGAAAAAACACTTGGAAAGCGCTCCGCCAGTCGTGTCAGCCGTTGCGAACCACGGGCACTCAGGTCTTGCGACCGTTTGATAAGACCTTCTTCGCAGATGATTTCCAGTGACTTTAGCCCGACTGCCATTGCCAGCGCGTTACCGCCGAACGTGTTGGAATGGCGCTTGCTTGCCAACCCGCTCAGCATATTGCGATAAATTTCACGCCGCGCAATCGTAGCTCCAACGGCGGTGAACCCTCCCCCCAATGCTTTGGCAAGGCAAATGATGTCAGGGTCCATGCCTCCCCATTCGATACTGGCAAACCAGTAGCCGCTCCGTCCCAGCCCGGTCTGAATTTCGTCGGCGACGACCAGGATGCCGTGGCGTTTGCAAAGTTCATCAATTCTCTTGAGATAACCCGGCGGAGGGATAATTACGCCGGCCTCGCCTTGGACTGGTTCCAAGAAAACGGCCGCTATATTGTTCGCCCCTAGGCGCTTCAAGGCGATCTCAAACGCGTCGATATCACCAAAACGCAATGTTACGGTATTCAGTGCCAGTGGTCTGAAAAGATCTTGATACTCGGGATTTGGCGTAAGACTCAAAGCTCCTAACGTTTTCCCATGGTAGCCGCGGGTGAAGTTGACGAAGTATGGTGCGTCTGGTCGGGACGCCATCACGAACTTGATCGCAGCCTCGATCGCTTCTGCGCCGCTATTCGAAAAGAAAACGTTGCTGTCAGAATGGCTTGGAGCCACGGACGCGAGAATGGCGATAATATTGTGTTCTAGAGCCGCGCGCCATTCGCTGGTCGCTTGCTGAGGCAACCCCATGCCAGTTCCCTCACGCAGGTAACGCTGAACAAACTCCACCAGCGCAGGATAGCGGTCGCCAAAAGGAAGGGCAGAATAACCTCCAGCGTTGATCCGCACTGTGCCGTCACGGTCTTCGAGCTCCCACGGATTGACCGCCGTGAACGGCCCCTCGATGCTGGCGATTTTCAGGATGCGGATCAGATCAGTGTTTCCGTAGGAAAGTTCGCTGGAGAGGACTTCGCCCTGGTCCTCTCCGGAAAATACCTTCTCTGTTGTCCAGGGTAATTGCATGCGCGTTCTCTTGGATCTTGTCTTCCAGCTCGTCGGCAACCCGTCACCTACCGCTTTGTGAAGTTTGGCTGATTCCAGCTCAGACTAACCCCGCTTCATACAGTCCAACCTGGCGGGGTTCGGAGGCGGCTCTGAGCAATCGGACAAGTGAACGCCAAACCGCTGTGGTATCGTTGCTGCCAAGGCCACCATACATGAAAGTTCGATCAGCGGTAGATTTTTGTCCGCTCTGACGACCTTCGTCCTTCAAGAGATGCTGCGCTATGCATGAATGTCCGGTTTCGTGAAGCTGCGGCACAGCGTCGTTGACACCAATCGACGGCGGATTAGGGCCGTCCGCGACTCCGTATCAGAACGGGCGGGAAGCCGTGATCCGCAGCATTTACGCCGGTTGACCACGTGACAAACTTCCTCCGCGAGCTCGGAGAATCGCGCAACCTGGCGCCGACTCGCACCACCAAGGAATTTCACCTGCGATTTCATGCTTCGGCGACGGGGCACAACATCTCTATCAGGCTCTCAGCCATTTCCGTTGCCCCATGCTTCAAGGGGTCGCCGATGCTCTGGCCCAGCGACACCATGGTCAGGATGCCGATGACTGCGGCGTGCAGAGAGACAGCCTTGCGCCGTGCCGCTTCTTCCTTGCCGCCGATGCATCCGGCCAGCGAGGCATACAACGTGTCGGTGATACGGTGGATTTCGGCGGCCACGGCAGGGTCGGTCTTGAAGTCGATCCCGATGCCGGCCTGCGGCGCAAGATAGAGCATGCGAAAGCGCTCGAGGTCCGAAAGATGATGCGCCGCCAATGCCAGGAGGGGAGCCTGCAACGCCGTTTCACCAGCCGGCTGCTGGCAGGCCATGATCACCGCATCGGCTTCCGCCTTCAAGTCAGGAAGCACCAGTGCGGCAAGCAGATGTGACTTGGTCGGATACCAGTGGATCACGGCCTGCTTGCTGACGCCAAGTCTGGTGGCCACCGCATCGAAGGTCAGGCCCTTCAGGCCCTTCGCCGCGAAAATCTCTCGGGCGGCAGCCAAGAAGCGATCCTGCGGAGCGGCTGAACCCTCGTCTGCTTCGGCCCGAAGCCAGGCAGATCCTGTTCCATGCTTCTTTTTCTTGACCGACCTCATCCTCAGAGCGTAGCCTGCTTACCAATGGTAAGTAAAGCGACATGGCCGAGGAGGACCGCGCGATGACCACTGCGCCACCCGAGATCACCGTCTTCCATTTCGCGCCGGCCTGGGGCCTGCCCACCTGTGGGCCCTTTGCACTCAAGTTGTTGGCATGGCTCGGCCATCACCAGCTGCCATATCGCTCGCAGGTGCAGAACAACCCGGGCAAGGGACCGAAAGGCAAGAGCCCTTGGGCCGAGATCGATGGCGAGGTTGTGGCCGACAGCGAGCGTATCATTCAGCGCCTGAAGAGCAGGCTGAATATCGAGGATACCGAGGCCACGCTTTCCCCGGCGGACCGCGGGATCGCCCAGGCCTTCAAGAGCGCCTTCGAGGAACGGGTGCATCAGATCCTGGAATACGAACTGTTCATGCTGCCGGAGGGACAAGTTTTCCTGCGAGAAACATTCTCGCAGGACATGCCGAAACCCATGCTGGCCCTCGTGTTTCCCCTGCTCAGGCGCCAGTTCGCCAGGCAGCTCTACGCCCGCGGTGTGGCCCGACATGCCCCTGATGAGGTGATCGAAATGGGACGCCATGAGCTCGAGGGACTGGCCGGTCTGCTGAGTGCGCGCGCCTTCATCTGCGGGGAAGCTCCCGGCTTGGCGGACTTCGCATGTTTCGGTCAGGTGGCGCCCATGCTTCGGTGGCCGATGGCGACCCCTGTTGCCGACATCGCAAAAGATCTCCCCGAACTGTCGCGGTGGTGCGACGCCATCGAGCGACATTGCTTCGACCGGCAACGCCAAGCTGCGTGAATTTCGCGATTAATTTTCATCGAGGGTTAACACATGAAACTTGCAACAAAGTTCTTTCTCGCGGCGACGGTTTTCGCCCTGTGCGGAATGGTCTGGGGCATCATCATGTCGGCAAGCCATGATTACTTGCTGTCGCCAGCGCACGGCCATTTGAACCTCCTCGGTTTTGTCGCCATGGGTATCTGGGGGGCGTATTATGCACTTACCCCTGCGGCGGCCGTATCCAGGCTGGGACGTGTGCATTTTGCTCTGTCCGTCCTGTCCGTGGTCATTGTGGTGCCTGGCATCGTTCTTGCCCTGACCGGTCAGGGCGAGATCTTGGCGCAAATCGGGTCCTTGGCGCTTCTGGGCAACATGGGCCTCTTTGGCGCCATCGTGCTCCGCCATGGCGTAGGCGACAATCCCGCGCCGGAGGGACAGCTGGCTCGGCCAGTAGCTGAGTGAGCATATCTTGGCGAACGCGGACCTCCAGTGCTTCGGGTCGTTTCGTGACGCCCTGTCCAAGGGCGGGAGAGCCGACCTTCGCTTCCGCCTGCTACGCCGACCCTGGACGATCAAGGCCAGAGTAGCCAGCCATAAGCAATGTATCCCGCGACCAGAATGGCCCCCTCCCGGCGACCGATCCGAAGCCCGGTCGCAGCGAAGAGAACCAGCACCAGCGAGACGGCCACCATCACCGGCGCGTCAAAACGCACGATCTCCTGCGGCACGAGGGACGGTGCAATGAGCGCGGTGGTCCCGCCGATCCCCAGGACGTTGTAGATGTTCGAGCCAACGATGTTGCCGAAGGCCACGTCGCCCTGCCGTTTCAGCGCGGCTATCACGGAAGTGACAAGCTCCGGCATCGACGTTCCGACTGCGACGATCGTCAGGCCGATGACGCTCTCCGAGACGCCGAAGCTGCGTGCGATGGCAACGGCCCCGCTGACCAGGAAAGAGCCGCCAACCACGACAAGCACCAGCCCGGCGAACGCAATGAGCAGCGGCTTCACCAGGCCGCCCCGGACGTGCGGACGGGCAATGCCCGGGTCGGCCCCAATCAGGGCAGCGCTCTTGTCTTGAATGGCCCCGCCGTCGAACGCGGCCTTTTCCTGATGGATCACAAAACCGATGTAGCCTACCAGCAGAGCGACCAGCCCGGCGCCCACCACGCGTCCCATCGGCAGAAACAGGGCCAGCCCGGCAAACGCGATGGCGACCGAGAGCATCACGCCAGCATCTCGCCGCAACGCCGACCGGGCAACGATGATCGGACAGATCAGCGCGGAAATGCCGGCGATCAGGAGAATGTTCGCGATATTGGAACCAACGACGTTCCCATAGGCGATGCCCGGAAATCCGCCCAGTCCCGCCTGGACCGAGGTCACAAGCTCGGGCATCGAAGTGCCGAAACCGATCAGGGTCAGGCCGATCACTAGGGGGGAAATTCCGATCCGCTCCGCGGCCTGCACCGCCCCGCGGACAAGCAGCTCTCCGCCAGCTACCAGCAGGACAAGCCCAACCAATAGCGGAATCCAAGTTTCGATCATAAGCGGTTACCCTCGCAACCATATACCGGTGATCCAAGGAAGGGTGGGGTGTGAACCAGGCCTGGCAAGGGAAACCGGAGGGAAAATTTCTCGGCACGCCACACGTAGCTTGCTCAAGGTTCGCCTGTCGATAGAGCGGTCATCTGAACTGAAAAACGCTGCACGATGTGCGAATGCCTGATCTGGCGAGCTGCATCGCGGCATTGGGTCGGCAATTGAACGGCCGGTAATGGGATGTGTCGGCTGCTTCCCCACCGTTGAGTTATCCTGAAGAGGGATCAACCGCGCATCAAGGAGAAGTAGCCATGTGTGCAAAGAAGTCAGGAAGCTTCGAAGACCTTGCCGTCGTCGGTGTCGATATCGGCAAGGACACGTTTCATCTGGTCGGGTTCGACCGCGCCGGTCAACTGGTCATGCGCAAACAGATCAAGCGCTTGGCCCTAAATGCCACCTTTGAGCAACTCCCACGCTGCATCGTGGGAATGGAGGCTTGCCTCAGCGCCCATTTTGTCAGCCGAACGCTGCGGGGCATGGGGTTCGAGCCGCGGATCATACCGGCGATTTACGTGAAGCCGTTCAACAAGGGCCAGAAGAACGATTACAACGACGCCGAGGCCATCGCGGAGGCCGCGTTGCGGCCGAACCTCCGGACCGTTTCAGAGAAGGACCAGGATCAGCTCGACCTTCAGGCTTTGCACCGTGTCCGGGCACGGCTGGTTTCGCGGCGCACGGCCACGATCAACCAGATCCGGGCCTTTCTCATCGAGCAGGGGATCACCGTCCGTTCAGGCCTGCGGGCGCTGCAAAATTCCTTCGAAACGATCCTCGAACAGCGGCGGGATGAGATCTCACCTCGAATGCGTGGCATCTTGATCGGGCTTTACGGCGACTGGCTCTGGCTGGACAAACGGATCGGGGACGTCTCCGGCGAGATCGAAGAGATCAGCCGCAGCGAAGGGAACTGCGCCAACATCATGACGATACCCGGCATCGGGCCAATGATCTCGACGGCGATGGTCGCGGCAGTCGGCAAAGGTGAGGCGTTCGACAGGGGGCGCGATTTTGCAGCTTGGGTTGGTCTGGTGCCCCGACAATTCAGCACCGGCGGGCGAACGATCCTCGGCCGGATCACCAAACGCGGCAGTCGCTACCTGAGGATGTTGTTTGTGCAGGCGGCGAAAGTAATCATGATGCGCCCATACCGATGGTCCGACTTCAGTTTTGGCCCGTGGTTGACCGAGGCGGTCGCCCGTATGCCACGAAACAAGGCGGCCATCGCGCTTGCCAACAAGCTCGCTCGAACCGCCTGGAGCCTTCTGCGGCACGGCACCCAGTTTGACGCGCCAAAAGACGCGGCCATGGAAGCGATCTGACGCTTTCCACGGTCACGAAGGAGTTCGCGATAGAGAGGACAGCATGGAACGGAGAAAATACGCCCCCAGAGTCTGACGGCCCAAATGGTCGTAATGGACCTTGCCGGTAATGAGACCACGGAGCGTGCGTAACCCCATCAAGGCCACGGCCCGCGAGCCGATCAACAGGCCGGATACATATGAGCGATTTCCGAAGTCGTGCCGAATTCTCGATTGCAAACAGCAGCCGACACATACATGGGGCCGGTCGCGCCTCACAGCGCGGCCTCACGCCCTGGACTTTGCAAAGGTCGCAACCTGCGCAAAGGTGCCTTTAGCTTTGCGCTACCATTAATTTATATGATTGCGGAGAGGGCAGGTAGGATACGGCGGTTGCCTGCTCAGGATCTTAACCATCTGCCGGTCGCCGTTCGGCACCTTGCCAAGCTTGCGTTGCACGCGCCTGATCGCGGATGGCAACTCCCAGTCCTTGAACGGTGCCCCGTTCCTGAGGGCGTCCCGCTGCCCGGCAGCGCATGCCTGCATGCGCGAGAGGGGGCTTGCGGGCCGGCACCGGAATGTAGTGCGGCGGGTCGTAGATGGCCTTGTGGCGGGCGAAGGCCCGGACATGCTGCCCCACAACTTGCCGTCCATGGGTCGCGTCGTCGCCATCTCTGGTCCTCCGTTTCCTAATCATAGGGGCGGACCTCTTCATTGGGGAGGCTCGGGTTTGCGCAAGTCTAACATGGGTGCCGACCGCCGACGCTCGACCGGCGCCAATCTTCGGAACCTGGCGGAGGAAATGCTGACTCACTGCCCCAGTTCGGCGGTTCTAATTGCGTTCTTGAGAGTGGCAGTTTGCGTCAGCTGGTTGCGCCGCGCCAAATGGAACCTTCTTGTTACCTTTTGGTTAAACCCTCGAAGGAGGACCGACCATGACTCTTCGTTTCGAACAGATACTCGCCGATGGCGTTGCCGAATGCTCCTACGTGCTGGGCGATGATGCCGCCCACGTATGCGCTGTGGTGGACCCGCGCCCGGATGTGGAGATCTATATCGAGACCGCGCGGCGCTTTGGCATGGCGATCACGCATGTCTTCGAAACGCATATCCACGCCGATTTCCTCAGCGGTGCACGTGAGCTGGTCGACCGCTTGGGTGGTCAAGCGAAGCTCTATGTCAGCACCGAGGGCGGCGCGGACTACGGTTTTGACCATGAGGCTGTGCGCGATGGTGATGAATTCACCTTCGGCGGTCTGCGCATGAAAGCGCGTTTTACCCCCGGCCACACGCCGGAGCATATGTCCTATATGCTTTTTGATGGCGACAAGGACACGCCATGGGGCGTGTTGTCGGGCGATGCGTTTTTTGTCGACAGCGTGGGCCGCCCGGACCTTCTCGGCGAGGATGAGACCGAGAAGCTTACGGAAAAGCTGTTTCATACGGTGCGTGATGTCTTCATGGCGCTGCCGGATGACGTGATCATCTACCCCTGTCACGGTGCGGGGTCGGCCTGTGGGCCGGATATCGGCGACCGAATGTCCTCAACCATCGGCTATGAACGGCGGTTCAACAGCTATGCGCGGATCGAGGATTTGCAGGAGTTCAAGGATACGATGCTGAACGACGCGCCGCCGGTGCCGAGCCATTATCCGCGCATGAAGAAGGTCAACGCCAAGGGGCCCGAGGTGCTGCGCAACCTGCCGCGCATCCCGCCTCTGGGCGTTGGGGATTTCGCCGGGCTTTCCGAAAACGGTGCGCAGATGCTCGACGTTCGCGACATGATGGCCTTTGGCGGCGGGCACGTGCAAGGCAGTCTCAACATCGGCGCGCGGCCGGAACTGTCGGTCTGGGCCGGTTGGCTGCTGGACCCGGAAAAACCGATCTACCTGGTGACCGGTGAGGACAGCGCGGTGGACGATGTGCTGCGGCTGCTCTGGCGCACCGGTTTCACGAAATTCGGTGGCTATCTCGCCGGGGGCATCGGCGCATGGCGCGAGGCGGGCAAGCCGCTGGCGCAGATCCCACAGATGTCGGTGCATGAGTTGAAGGAGGCCGAAGGCGTCACTCCGATCGACGTGCGCAAGCCCGATGAATGGGACGCAGGCCATATCCCCGGCGCCACCCATGCATTTTTGGGCGAGTTGCGCGACAAGATGAACGAGCTCGACAAATCGAAACCCTACGCCACCTATTGTGCCAGCGGCTTTCGCGCCAGCATCGCGTCGAGCCTGCTGGCCCGCGAAGGCTTCACTGACATTCGTAACGTGCCGGGAAGCTGGAAGGCTTGGACGGCAGTTGGCTATTCCGCAGAAAAGGAGGGGACCAATGACTGACGACACTCAGAAGATCGCAACCCTCGATCCAACACATACTGTGGCCCTGTTTACCCCCGACGGCAGCGCGCTGGCGCAAATGGCGTCGGCTGGGATTAAGACCGTGGTGAATTTTCGCGCTTCGGGCGAAAACGGCGGGCTGGACCCGGAGGCCGAGCGTCTGGTCGCCGAGAAACTGGGGCTGACCTACCTCCATCACCCGGTAACCGTCGATGACCTGAACGCCGAAAGCGTCGATGACTTCCGCCGGTCACTGGATGACCTGCCGCAGCCGGTGTTCCTGCACTGCGCCTCGGGCAAACGTGCGGGCGCGATGACGTTGATGGCACTGGCGGCTGACAAAGGCTGGAACGGTGACACGGCGCTTCAAGAGGGTAAGGCGCAGGGCATTGAACTGACGGAAGAGAAGATCGGTCAATTCGTGAAATCCTATGCGGATGATAAAGCCAACGCATGATGGATTCAGCGCGTCCGGTCATCCGGGGCGCGCTGTTTCACGTATCGCGCAGGCAGTAAAGCTTGTGCAGTGTGTCCAACACGGCACCGGCCTCGTGCCCCTTCACGCTGAAATAGATCGTCTGGCCCGCGCGGCAGCCCTCAACCGTGCCAGCTTCTCTGAGCTTACAAGCTGTTGAGACCTCGTGGAGTGCGACAGATCGCCAGCCTGGGCAAGAACGCCAACCGATCTTTCCCCTATGAGCAGCCCGCAGAGTATGTCCGGTTCCCGCCCCTCATGTCGGCGGCTGAAGCCAGTCGCTCACGGCCCAAAGCATGCGTAATTGGGCCGCCTCTGCGGAGAGGTCGAGCTCCCGTTAGGATCAGGAGATCCAACGAGGGAGTATGACATGGACCATTTTGCCGGACCGGACGTTTCTCTGCGAAGCTGTGCTCTCTGCATCGTCGATGCAAAGGGCACGATCTGCCTGGAGCGGGAGCTTCCCTGTGAGGTTGATGCTATTGCCGAATGCCTGCGGCGCTTTCCTGAAACGATCAGCCGGGTCCGCGTCGAGGCCGGTGCGATGAGCCAGTACCTGTTCTTTGGTCTTCAAGGTTCAGGCTTCGATGTCTTCTGCATGGAGGCGCGCCAAGTTAATGCCGCATTATCAGCGATGCGCAACAAGACAGATCGCAACGACGCCCGTGGTATTGCCCAAATCCTGCGCACCGGCTGGTTCAGCCCAGTCCACATGAAGAGCCAAGCTTCCCATGGGATCCGAACCCTGCTGAGCGCGCGAAAATCCCTGCTGAACAAGGTGATCGAGCTGTCAAACGAGGTGCGCGGCCTGCTGAAGGTCTTCGGCATGCGTCTGCCGCCAAGCCTCGGCCATGGTAGGTACGATGACGTCGTGCGCCCGCTGGTGGGAATGGATGATGTTCTCGCGCATGCGCTGGTGCCCCTCCTGGATGCGCGACGGTTGCTCTACAGGCAGTTCCTCGAACTCGATCAGCGCGTGAAACAGGAAGCGCGGCGCGATGAAGTGTGCCTCAGGCTGATGGCAACCCCTGGTGTGGGGCCTGTCACCGCGCTCACATTCAAGGCTGCGGTGTACGAACCGGCACGCTTCAAGAAATCCCGTACTGTCGCTGCGTACTTCGGCCTGACACCGCGAAGATACCAATCCGGGGAAATGGACAACCCTGGCCGGATCTCAAAGGCCGGCGACCGGGAGGTCAGGTCGGCGCTCTACTCGGCAGCAAGCGCCATACTCAACAGGACAATTGCCGCTTCCAGCCTCAAGTCCTGGGGCATGCGCCTGGTGCGCAACCGGGGCCGCCGCCGCGCGGTTGTCGCGGTTGCCCGAAAACTCGCCGTCATCCTGCACCGCATCTAGATGGACGGCACGGAGTTCCGTCAAATCACCGAGGAGAAGATCGCTGACCTGAACTTGCCTCTACGACGCGACGGGATCGTCCTCACCGGACGAGGTTCGTGGATGAAGCCGAAATGTCTGTTGCGCCAACCAAGCGCGTCCCAAAGCAAGGTTCTCCACTGCCAACCCGACGTATGCTTGCTGCGGCGCCTGCGCGACCAGACTGCGAAGAGAAGCGTGACCCGGATGAGCGACGCAGATCCCGGAAACTAAAGGAAACAGAGCTTGACCAGAACACCCAATTTGAGAAGCAGACGTTGGCCGTATGCCCAGTCGCGGCATTGCAGCTATCCTAATGCTGCCGCTGGCGCATAGGCGCTGTATCTTAACGGGTGATACTGACCCTCCCATCCTGGAAACCGTCGTCCCGATCGTACCGAAACAAGTGATGCGCCAACAAGCAAACCGGAGCACCTGAGGCCAGAGGCTAATAAATGTTATGTCTGCAGCGGTCTTCGCAGTCTTAATCAGCCTGCAACCAGTTTCTTGATCGTCGCCAATTTGACTGGCTTGACGACATGTTCGTTCATGCCTGCGGCCAAACAGGCGGCTCTATCATCCTTGGTGGAATGTGCAGTGAGGCCTATGATTTGGCAGTTGCCATTCTCATTTACACTTTCAATTTTGCGGATTTCTTTTGTCGCGTCAAAACCGTCCATGACCGGCATGCTGATGTCCATTAAGACAATATCCGGAGCAAACTGCTGGAACTTTTCTACCGCGTCTTGCCCATCTATTGCGGTTTCAAAGGGTATGCCTTGACGCTTGAGGATCAACTCCACAATTTTGCGATTGGTCGCATTGTCATCCACCAGTAGTACCTTTTTCCGTCCCTGTTTCGGAAGCAAAGGGGCGTCTTTTGTGGTCTCGACAAGGCGTTCCGGCTGTGCGGATGGCACCAAAGCGGCAGCAAGCCTGCGCGCGGAAAGGGGCTTGAGCGCGGTCGCATCCACGAGGCCCGCGGCACTGGTTTCTTGGGTCACATGCTGCAGTTCCAGTAAAGCCACCACTGTTCCGCCTGTGGCTTCGCGCCAGTCGGAAATCGGGCCCAGGCCTGCCATTTCTAGGAGCTCCTGGTCTGCAATCAAAATCGGGCGCAGAGGTTCTGGTGTCGTTTCTTGGTTGTGGGCAAGGGCTGTTTGCAAGTCCCGGACAACCACTGTAGCGTTCCAGCTCTCCAGACGTTTTAGCAAAGCCAGCTCAAGTACTTTGGAGCGCACGGACACATAAACGGTTCGCGCTCCCAAGTCCGGCGCATAGTCGAGTTGCCCAATTGTGGTTTGATTGACCGCAACCATGGGGATCTCAAAGGAGAAGGTTGTCCCCTCGCCAACATGGCTTTTGACCCAGATACGCCCCTTCATCAATTCCACAAACCCACGCGCAATGGCCAACCCCAAGCCAGTGCCTTGATGCGAACGGCTGTGTGAACCATCCACTTGGGTGAACTCCTCAAACACCGAAGCCAGCTTTTCCTCCGGAATGCCGCAGCCACTGTCCTCTACGTCAAAGCGCAATCGCGGGTTTTGCGGATCGGAGCGGTCTGCTTGGACGCTAATTCGCACATGCCCTGAAGAGGTGAATTTGATGGCGTTGCCCACGAGGTTGACCAGGATCTGTTTCAAGCGCACGCGGTCTCCGAGGATGCGGGCCGGGGTATCCACTGAAGTTTGCGTAACCAGTTCAAGGGATTTGGCTTTGGGCTGGGCCGCAAGCGCGGTGGCGGTCTCATCCAGCAGGTCTTCGACGTTGAGGGGCTCCCGGCGCAGGGTCATGTGACCTGCTTCGATCTTGGAAAAGTCCAGGATGTCGTTGACCACAAACAGCAGCGAGTCGCCGGACCTTTGAATGGTGTCCAACAGGTCAATCTGCTCTGGTGTCAGCTTCGTTGTGCGCAGCACCTCCGTCATGCCCAGAACCCCATTCAGCGGCGTGCGAATTTCATGGCTCATGCGCGCCACAAACTGGGATTTGGCTTCTTCAGCCATTTCCGCGATTTTCTTTGCCTCTTCCGCGTCCTCGAGAGCCCGCTGCAATGCCGCATTTCGTGCTTCAACCTCGGCATTTGACACCCCCAATTCGCGCTTGGTCCTTTCTAAGGTCTCCAAACGTTCTTGCAGGCGGGACATCATGGCATTGAGCGATGCGGCGAGACTGCCAATTTCGTCGCGACTGTGGATCTCGATGGTTTGTTGCAAATTACCCTCTGCCGCTTTCCTGCTGGCCTGGTTCAATTTGCGCAGGGGCGCGGTCATGGCGGAGGCGAGCCAGGTACTCATAGCAAGGCCCACAAACACGAACAGCACGCCGGTACGGGTAGCCGTACGGTTCACGGCGGAGACTTCCTGCGCGAAGCTTTCATAGCCATAGTCAATTGTCACAGCCCCCAAATACTTCGTGCCTACAAAGATGGGAAAAGCGGCTTTGGTATATGCGGCGCGTTGTTCAATGACGATGGCACGCTGTTCCCTGGCGGCCTGAATGATGGGATCGTCCACCATCGTCAAAAACAGATCGCTTGCGTCTGGCCGACCGGAAACCAACAGAAGGTTGTCAGCGTCCACGTAGTCAACGGACAGAACATCTGCCTGATCGGCCCATTCTTCGTAGATGATATCCAGTTCAGCAGGGCGTTCTTCGAGGATAAATGGAAGCGACACTTCCTGAACGACGCGCCCCATGCTTTCGAGTTCGCTCAACCTGCGTTGTTCTACAAACCCCTTTTGCGCCACCGCGTTGAGATACACCAACGTTGAAACAAAGGCCGCGACCAGTATGCCAACGGCACCGGCCAGCTTGAGCCGCCAGCTGATTTCTCTAAACGGACGTGCTGTTCTTGGGGGGAGTGCCATGTAGGGTGGTCATCCACCCACGCCGACCGCGTCCAAGGCGGTCAAGATGTCGATCATCGGTGCCATCACGTCTGCGGGCGGCTGTTCAAACCGATCAAACTGAGTTGTTTCGTTGAACTTGTGGAGGATTGCCGCGCTGGCTTCTTGCAAGTGCATCGATGTGAGAACATCTGCCACCGAGTCTGCCAGGGCTGGCTCGACACCTGCTGCCATCATGATAACCTGGCGCGGCACATCCTGACTTTGCCCGATGCTGCGGTACTGTCCCGGTGCGGCCTTTTCCAGTTTTGCAAAAGTGGCATTGTCAGTTGCACCCGCTTCCACACGTCCCCTGACCACCCACAGGGCGGTGTTGTTGTCATCGCCTGTGAACACGTAGTTTACCGCCGTGTCCGAGACTTCGGTGTCGATGCCTTCACGTTCGACCACCTGCAGCCCTTCGGCGACGAGCAGGGAGAGCGGCAAGAGGAAGCCGGACGTCGATGTTGGCTCTTGCATGGCAATTGTGAAGCCTGCCAGATCGCTCAGGTTTTGTATTGAGCTGTCCGACTTTACAAAAATGACGGAATGATACTGTCCCACGCCGCGCTTCCATCGTCTCAGGAACATTGTTGCGCCAACAGGCGCGCCAACTTTTGCGGCAATCAACGGGCTGTCATAGTAGAAGTGTACGCGCTTGCTTTTCAGCGCTGCGGAAACCTCCTCAGCTGTTTGAAACACCTCCAGCGTGACATTGGTCACACCAGCATGCGCGAGTTGACCCTCAAGGTAGATTTCCAGTTCCGCGAATCGCTCCGTATGTTTGCGCACGTTGTCAGTTAACGTCGCAAAAACTAATTCGGTCGCCAAGACAGCCTGTGCCCCCAAAAAAAGGGCTATGGAGAGAGCCGTTGCCAGAATAGTACGCATACATTCATCCTTTCGCCGGGATCTCTCTGGTTAGAGGAAAAGGTGCTAAGGAAAGGTAAAATGATGCCGTGTTCGTCAGTGAAAAAAGGTCGCTTTTTGAGGGTGTTGCTACTGATCGGGGTGGTAGTCCAGAAGAATCTCTGCCCTTTAGGTTGAGCCAGAACACATTGGCTTCCTGGGCTGGTCAGCACTTGCAATGGTGGCTTAGGCAGTAATCGGCTCTTCGCTGCTGTTTGTGCAAGGTGCAGCATCTGGAACTCTGGACTCACTGCCACCATGCGGCGGTGCAGAAGGAAACCCGGTTTCTCGGAAATGCGAATGTCAGTAATAAACGGTGACGCACCCCCACCTCGCACCCGCAGCGAATGTCCGTTCTCCACCCAACGCATGATCGCCCCTTGGTCCGGTCACCTCTCTGGAGGTCTGCTTCGGGCTGACTGGCGCCAACTAGCGGCCGAGACCAGGTGCGATATCGCTGCAACCACGTTACCGCGGTGCCGCATGTCGGCTTCGAGCCCATGTACCGGATACTGTGCGGAGAATGGGCGCGATGCACACTAAACAGCCATCCGCTCTTCTTGGGCGAAGGGGCTGAGGCCAAGCCATTCCTGCATTCGCGCGGCAACCTCGCGCGCGCCCGTCAGTTCCAATCTCCCTTCGTTCACGGCTTTTTCCACTGTATCCAGGCCCATCCAGATCCCGGTCATGGTGCGCAGGCTGCATTCGGAGTAGAGGTCGACATCATAGCCCGGATCGGCATAGCAGGCTTCCACACCGGATTGCGGGTCGGCAAGCAACCAATAGTTCTGCCGCGCTGTTGGGAGATTGTTGAACACGAACTGGAGGCAAACCCGGCGTTCCGGCAGCGGATCGATCTTCAGGAAACGATGCATATCCCATATCAGCAATTCGGGATCGAGATTGTTGAGGGAAATTTCGCTTTCCACCCATCTTTGCCCCCAAGCACCGAACCCCATAATGAGCGGGCGAAGCTCTTCTCCAGCTTTCGTCAGACGGTATTCCTTAACTCCCTGATCACCTTTGACGGACTGAACGACTCCCGCCGTCTCCAGTTCGCCCAACCGCTTTGACAGCAGCGTCGGCGACATCCGCGGCAGACCGCGCCGTAGATCGTTGAACCGCGTGCTGCCGCACAGAAGCTCCCGAATCAAAAGCGGCGTCCAGCGCGAGCAGAGGATCTCCGAGGCCATCGAGATCGGACAAAACTGGCCGTAGCTGCCGCGCATGGAATGCCTCTCTTTCCTTGGAACCGCTGATCGTTCGAGCCTAAGCGGCATGTCAGGTCGGGTCCAGTACAGTTTCAGGACTATCGCGGCCGGGCCGTTGTGGAGACACTTGTGGTGCGCTTCGAATACAAGGGAGAGAGACCATGACACATAAAGGCACCTGCTTTTGCGGCAGTGTTGAAATCGAGGTTTCCGGTACGCCCGAAGGTATGGGCTATTGTCACTGCGAGTCCTGCCGCGCCTGGTCGGCGGGACCAGTGAACGCGTTCAGCCTTTGGAAACCGGACAGCGTCCGGATCACCAAAGGGCAGGATCTCGTTGGCGAATATGTCGGCACTCCGAACTCGATGCGCCGGTTCTGCAAGAAATGCGGCGGCCACATCATGACGGATCACCCGCAATGGGGAGTCACCGATGTCTTCGCCGCCGCGATCCCCAGCCTGGTTTTTGAACCGGGCTTGCACGTGAACTACGCCGAGACCGTGCTGCCGATGCAAGACGGCTTGCCCAAATTCAAGGACTTTCCGACTGAGTTCGGCGGGTCCGGCGAGCAAGTGGCGGAATAGTGTCCATCCATCGAATTATGCCCAAAAAGGAGAGCGACATGACAACCGCAACGAAAGCCTTCGATCCCGTCGCGTTCAAGCAAGCCACCCGCCGCCAGTGGAACGAGGCCGCCGAGGCCTGGAACCGGTGGACACCGCTTCTGGACAGGTGGTTGGGGCCATCGACCGAATTGATGCTGGACCGGATGGGACTGACGCAAGGCAGTCGCGTTCTGGATATCGCGGCCGGCGCTGGCAGCCAGACGCTCAACGCGGCGAAGCGTGTCGGACCTTCGGGTCACGTACTGGCGACCGATCTATCGCCGGGAATACTGCAACATGCCAAAGCCAATGCTGATCTGGCCGGCCTCGACAATGTGGAAACCCTGGTAGTCGACGGCGAGGAGGTTGGAGGGATCGAGGCCGAGCCTTTCGATGCGGTCATGTCGCGCGTCGGCCTGATCTATTTTCCAGATCAGCACAAGGCGTTGACGGGTATGCGCGCGCAGTTGTGTCCAAGCGGCCGCATCGGTGCGATCACCTATGCCGAGGCCAATCGCAACGGCTTTTTTTCGGTTCCGGTTGGCATCATCCGTCGCCGCGCGGCGCTGCCCGCGCCACTGCCGGGTCAACCTGGTCCATTCTCGTTGGGCGACCCCGACCTGCTGGCTGGTCGATTGCGTGAGGCAGGATTCACCAACATCGAAATAGAGCGTGTCGCGGCACCAATCCATTTGGGCTCGGCTCAGGAATGCCTGCAGTTCGAGAAGGAAAGTTTTGGGGCCTTGCATCAGATGCTCGCGGGGCTCACCGCGCCCGAACGGGGTTACGCTTGGGACGAGATCGAGGAAGCGCTTTGTGCTTTCGAGAAGGATGGCCGTTTTGAAGGGCCTTGCGAGATGCTCGTCGCCACCGGGACAAAAGCTGCCTGATCTCCAACGCCCTAAACGAGGCTTCATGGCGGGGTCCTGAAAGCGACTTGATAAAACATGAAAGGAATAATCTGATGACTAAAATCGCAATCGTTCAGGAACCGCCTGTCTATCTGAACCTGTCCGCCAGCATGGAACGCGCCATCGATTTGGTCGCGCGAGCCGCCAGGGAGGGCGCCCGACTGCTGGTCTTCCCCGAGGCCTGGTTTCCCGGCTACCCGACGTTCTGCTGGCGTCTGTCACCGGGGGCCGACATGGGCAAGACGGATGAACTCTTTGCCCTGTTGCAGGCCAATTCCGTCGACCTGAGCCGAGGTGGCATGGCGCCCCTTCAAGAAGCGGCGGTTGAGCATGACATGGTCATCGTCGCGGGGTATCAGGAAGTCGACGGCGAGGTGTCGGGGTCGACCTTATTCAACTCCTGCATCACCATCGATGCCGACGGCACCATCGCAAACAACCACCGAAAACTCATGCCGACCAACCCCGAGCGCATGATCTGGGGCTTTGGTGACGGATCTGGCCTGAACGTGGTCGAGACGGCGGTGGGGCGGATCGGGACGCTGCTGTGCTGGGAAAACTACATGCCGTTGGCGCGCGCCGCGCTCTATGCCCAGAACATCGACATCTATGTCGCACCGACCTGGGACAGCGGCGACACCTGGTTGGCCACGATGCAGCATATCGCCCGCGAAGGGGGCTGTTGGGTGATCGGATGCGCAACGGCCTTGGAGGCGTCGGATATTCCCAATGACATCCCGCATTACGACATTCTGTTTCCCAACAAGGATGAATGGGTGAACTCCGGCGATGCTGTGGTCTACAAGCCGTTCGGCGGGATCGCCGCCGGTCCGATGCACCGCGAAAAGGGGCTGCTGATGACCGAGATCGACGTTCCCGCCGCCCGGGCCTCGCGCCGGAAATTCGACGCTTGTGGCCATTATTCCCGCCCTGACGTGTTCACACTCACGGTCGATAGAAGCCACAAGCGGTCGGTGTCGTTCAGTTGACCGGCAGTGATCTGCTGCATCACCAACACTCGCCGAGGCTATAGTCGCGGTAGACGCGAAGCGCAGGAAGCGGACTTTGCAAAGTCTAGGCCTGACCGGCAGGCTAGGGGCGCGAACGGCCCAAGGACGAAGCCGCTCGCGCGGCAATGGCGCCCGTGGCTGGCGTTCGGGACTGATCGCCATCCTGTGCATTTGGGAATGTGGGCAGCTGCCTGACGATTGAGGCCTCTCAATCGACAGACAGGAGGTTCCCATGACCGAGGAGAGGATTTCGCCGCTGCGGGCGCGGATGATCGAGGACATGCGCATCCGGGGGATGGGCGAGAAGGCCCAGAAGTCCCATATCAGAGCCATAAAGGATTTCGCCCAATTCCTTGGGCATTCGCCGGATACCGCCACCCCGGAGGAGTTGCGCGCCTACCAGCTGCACATGACCGACACCGGGGTCACGGCCAGCACGTTCAACGTGCGGATCGTGGCGCTGCGGTTCTTCTTCGGGATGACCTGCGGGCGCGAGAACATGAAGCGCTACATGCAGTTCCGCACCCAGCCGCGGAAGTTGCCCGTGGTGTTCAGCGTCGAGGAGGTGTCCGACATCCTGATGGCGGCACCCGGGCCCGGTCTGAAGTATCGCGCGGCGCTCAGCATCTCCTATGGTGCGGGGCTCCGGGCTGCCGAGGTCTGCAATCTCAAGATCGGTGACATCGACAGCGATCGCATGCTGATCCATGTCGAGCAGGGCAAGGGGCGGAAGGATCGCAAGGTCATGCTGTCCCCGGGCTTGCTGAACCTGTTGCGTGACTGGTGGCGTGAGGCGCGTCCAGAAGGCTGGCTGTTCCCGGGCAAGCCGAAGATCAATCCGATCTCGCCTCGGCAATTGAACCGGGCCTTTACCTCGGCCAAGCACATGGCCGGGATCAGCAAGCCGGCGACGCTGCACACGCTCAGGCACAGCTTTGCGACGCATCTGCTCGAGGCTAACACGGACGTCCGCGTGATCCAGGTCCTGCTGGGCCACGCCAAGCTCACGACGACGGCGCAATACACGCATGTCGCGACCAAGACGATCCGCGACACCGTCAGCCCCTACGAGATGCTGGCCAAGCTGCAGGACCAGACCGTGAAGCGAAGTCTGGAGTGACCGGGCGCCGGGGTGCCCCGGCCCAAGCTGGAGATCGCTGACATCTTTCGCGCCCATGGTCCTGCGTGGCGACAGGTCAATGCCGGGCATGTCAGCCTGACACAGCTCAAGGTGATGTCGGCGATAGAAGCCTGCCGGACCGAGGCGCTCGGCGGGCATGTGGCCGGGTGCGCCAAGTGCGGCCACCACCACATCGCCTACAATTCCTGCAAGAACCGGCACTGCCCGAAGTGCCAGGGGCCGGCGGCGCGCGACTGGATGGCCGCGCGCGCCGAGGACCTGCTGCCCGTGGAGTATTTCCACGTGGTCTTCACCCTCCCGGCGGAGATCGCGCAGATCGCCTACTGGAACACGAGGGCCGTCTATGGCCTGCTATTCCGGGCGTCCGCGGAAACGGTGATGACAATCGCCGCCGATCCCAAGCGCCTCGGCGCCAGGATCGGCATGACCAGTGTCCTGCACACCTGGGGGTCAGCACTGACGCATCACCCCCACATCCACATGATCGTGCCGGGCGGAGGCCTGTCACCGGATGGCACCCGGTGGGTCGCCTGCAAGCCCGGGTTCTTCCTGCACGTGCGAGTTCTGTCGCGCCTCTTCCGGCGCCTGTTTCTCGATGGGCTGCTGGCCCTGCATCGCGCCAAGGAGCTGGACTTCTACGGTGATCTCGAACGCCTCGAGGACCTGGATGCCTTTACCGCCTGGCTCGCGCCATTCCGCAAATCCGAATGGGTCGTCTACGCCAAACCGCCCTTCGGCGGCCCCGAGGCCGTGCTCGCCTACCTGAGCCGCTACACCCACCGAGTGGCCATCTCCAACCATCGCCTGATCAGCGCCGACGCCGAGACTGTGGCGTTCCGCTGGAAGGACTACCGCGTCAAATCCGGCGATCGACAAAGGGTCATGCGCCTGGCCACGCCCGAGTTCATCCGCCGTTTCCTGATGCACGTCCTGCCCGGGGGCTTTCACCGCATCCGGCACTACGGCCTGCTGGCTGGCGCGACACGCAAGGCCACCATCGCCCGCATCCGCGATCTCCTCCGGCAGCGGCCGCCCGAACTGGAAGCACAGGAACCAGCGGAGCCTGAGCCGCTCACCCTGCGCGAGCCGTGCCCGTGCTGCGGTGGCCCGATGCGCATCGTCGAGGTCTTCCGTCGCGGCCAGAAACCGATGTCGCGCGCACCACCGCGGGAGCAGGCCGCATGACGAACCGCCCGTCACTACCACGAACAACACTCCGGTTCTCACGCCCGTTCCGGACTGCCCCTGGCTTGCCTCACGCGGTCCAGCGCCCGCGAACCGCCGGTGAAATGCGGCGCCCGAGACCGAATATGATCACCAACGCAGATCCGGGCTCCCTTGGAGGCCGTCGACATCCTTCGAGCCGTCAGTCACGCTCAACCGTCTCTGGAAACCTCAGCTCACTTTCCCCATAGACAGCGCCTGGCAACCGCGGCTTCCACCTTGGGAGGATTTCCAACGCGGGCCGACGACGGACCACGCCGCACCGTTGCACCATGAACCGCACCGGGTTTGCCGGAGGCTTCAACTCCTGAGTAGGATGAAGCCACAATGAGCAAGACAACAAACAAGTATTCTTCTGAGGTTCGCG
>NZ_JBVYHB010000029.1:0-17819 GCF_056033425.1 Leisingera sp. SA32
ACTTCAACTTGTCGCAGCTTCAGCACGATATCTTCGGGCTTCTCTCGCTTGCCGGCCATCTCGTCGTCCTCCTGAAAACGGGATAATTCTATCCCAAAAGGTGGACCACTTCAGTGGGGGCGTTCCAGCCGCTGGATTGCTGGAACCGGCTGGTAGAGAAATTCGGGGTCCAACCCCCGCCTGACCTTGGGCGTCGGCGCCTGATTTTCGGCCAAGAGCGGGAACGTACTGCAACCAAGCACGGGGTTACCATCCTGGGCATCCGCTACCACTCAGAGGTTCTGGCACGCTGCATGACCAAGTCGGAGGATCGCAAGGTCGCAATCCGGTGGTATCCTGAGGACATCGGCGCGATCTGGGTCGAATTGAATGGGCGGTGGTATGAGATACCTGCGGTCTTTGATCGATATCAGGGTGTTTCGGCACAGGAATGGATCAACGCCGCTGCGGAAATTCGAGCGCAGAACGCGCAGGCTGCCGAGGTCAACTTTGCTGTTGTGCGCCAAGCGCTCGACTACATCAAGGAAACCAATAGCGCCGCCATGACACGTGTCGGCCTCACCATGGAGGACTGGTCCGAAAAACGCGTGGAATACGAGGAAGACCGCCTGTTCATCGGTTTCACGACCTCCGAGACGGAGCCAAAGAGCCCCTATGATGAGGACCGAGGCAACTGGGGAACGAGCCTTCCGACGTCCGGATCAACAACTTCGGGAACCTCAGAACCCAATTGCCGGGATGACGTTGCGGAAACTTCTTCCGGCGACCCTCGTCCGATCCAATTTTCGGATTCTCAGACGGAGGATGATGCCGACGGGGCTGACAACAGCAGCGATTGGTCCATGGAGGATAAATAAACATGAACACGACAATCTCACCCAGTAACGCTAAACTCGCAGCCGTCGATCGGCTGCGGGAAAAGCATATCTCGACGCCGCGGGACGTTCAGTTCCGCAGCTATCTGGATCGGCTTTTACAACGCGATGAGCATGGCAACCTGATCGCAGCGCCGCGGCTCTACACCAAGGATGGCGATGCCCGTGGTATCGCCGTGGTGGAGCCCGCTGGCGGCGGGAAAACCTCTCTGGTCTACCACGGTCTCAAAAACCATCCTGCGCTTCAGCCGCGCGATGCGGTCCATCAACCTTGGGTCGGGGTTCGCGTGCCCAGCCCGGCGACAGCCAAAAGCCTCGCCATTGAGATCCTGAGCGCAAGCGGATATCCGGTTTCGCGTTCGAACTCCGTCACCGAAGATGACCTCATGCGTAAAGTTCGGCACCACTTCAAACTGCGGGGCACGGCGATCCTTTGGATCGACGAGGCGCATGATCTTTTTGGTGCCGGCAGCAGGTTCAAGATCGACGTGTTCCTGAAAACGGTCCGCAACCTGATGCAGGGCGACGGAGCTGTCAGTGTCGTGTTGAGTGGCATCGAGAGCCTCTGGCAGATAGCATCCTGTGATGCCCAGGTGACGCGCCGCTACTGGCGGATGCCGTTGGCAGATGTATCGCCGCATTCCGATCGCAAAGCGCTGGGTGGTGTCATCGCCAATTTTTGTACTGCTGCTGGCATGCGGCCGCCCTCTGAGGCGGACCTTGTGGACCGGTTGGTCCACGCCAGCCGCAACCGCTTCGGTCGCTGCATGGAGAACATCCTTGCGGCGCTCGAAGCGGCGGCACTGGATGATGCCGATGAATTGACCCTGCAACATTTTGCGGAGAGCTGGGGCATGCAAGAAGGCTGTGGCGTAGGCCAGAACGTCTTTCTGGCACGCCACTGGGCCAAGATCGATTTAAGTGAGGCCAAGTTCTCCGCCGGAGGAGCGTATTGATGCTCTTGCCCAATCTGCCATTCATTCTCGATGAAAGCCCGCTCTCATACGCAAGCCGATTGGCGAAGTTTCATATCGGAGATGAGGTCATCGCATTCCTAAAAGATATTGGGATCAAGTCGCAGGACATGGCCGCCAATAAAGAAGGCGCCATTGCACGGTTGGCTGAGATCTCCGGCGTTACGTTCGATGAACTGCACGCTAATGTCGCCATTCCGGTTGGGGAACGTCGCTACGATCTTCGCGGTGAGCTGGTCACCGCAGAGTTTTTGGCAAACCCTCATACCATATTTTGCGCGGCATGCCTTGCCGAGGATGACGAAGAGGCTGGGCGCCGCGGTCGCTGGCTATGGACCTTGTCAGTTGTTAGGACTTGCCCTCGTCATGAAATTTCGCTGACGCGCCGGGCCAAGCGCAAATGGACCGATCCGTTTCACGAGCTTGAGCGCCGTGTTCCCGAGCGTGGTGAACAACTTCAAGCTTTGGTTGCCGAAGCAAAGCGGCGCCCAGTCTCGCCGCTGCAGGAATATGCCGTCAACCGTCTTAATGGACAGGCTGGTCCCGAGTGGCTGGATGCGCAGTCACTGGAGCAGGCAGTCAGAGCGACAGAGCTTTTGGGGGTACTTCTCGAACTCGGACCTGAGCAGAAGTTGCCGGAGCTGACGGCGGATGACTGGGATCATGCTGGACATATCGGTTTTGGGTTCACGTCCCGCGGCGAGGAAGGGATCCAAGAGGCGCTGATGGCGCAAATTCGGAAATTTGACGCCACAACCGGCACCCCCGGGCCGCGCAAAATTTTCGGTCGCTTTTATGAAGCGCTGGCCTATTCTAAATCCGACAAGGATCCAGGAGATATCGCGCGCATTCTGCGCAAGATCATTACAGAGAACATTGCGCTACCCGCCGGGAAAGAGGTTTTGGGGGACAAGTTAACGGAGCGCCGCTTGCACACCGTGGCCTCGCTGGCGATAGAGCAGGATCTCGACTCTCGAACCCTGCGCGATGTGCTGGTTGCGGCAGAAATCATACCGCAAAATGCGCCGGCCCATTATCCTATCCCGGTTCATGAGGGGCGTGAGGTTGCCGGTCGCGTTAAGCGAACAGTTCATGTGGTCTCATTGCCCAAAGCGTTGGGTTGTGCACGCCCGCTGATCGATCAGCTTTTTGAAGAGCGGCTGATCACTCCCATCTGCTACGGGAGGCCGGGAACCAAGGGGCACACCCAGAAGGCCGTAGATTGCGAGGAGATTGCCATGCTGGTTGGCAAGCTGCACGCAAGAGCGGTCAAACTGGATGCCGAAACCGATGAGCTGGTCTCGATCTCGAAGGCCGCGGAGAAGGCCAAAGTGCCGGCCGTGACCGTGGTGCATATGGTTCTCGGGGGATTTCTTGGAAGCGTCTTTCACCTGGCTGGTCAGGACGGCGTAAGTGCACTCCGGGTCGATCCGGTAGAAGTTAAGCGGCATGCAAAAATCTGTACAGAGGGGCTCTCTCCAATGGCCGCCTTTGGTGCGCTTAAAATTCCGAAGGACGTTGGGTGGCGTTTGGTCGACCGCTTTCCCGAGGAGCTGAGCTTGGCCGTTGACTGGATCGCTGGACCGGATGATGCCCACCGCATCCCAAGGCTCAACCAGGAGGTCGTTGCCGATTTCAAGCGCAACTTCATTCATCCGGCGCGGTTCGCCGAGCAGCATGGTCTTCAGGTAAGAGAGATCGTCGGTCAGTTGAAGCGTCGAGGTATTCGGCCTGCTTTGACCAAAGCTGAGATTGGTGTGGACTTCTATCCAGCCAGCGTTCTCGCGCTGGATCTGTCTACTTAACATAATGGGGCTTACAGTATTCTAACCAGTGGAAACATCTTTCCAATACTAATGATGAGGCTATGCGTCTGGAGGTTTCTTGATGAGTTTCCCACACCAAAGGAGAAGGGAAAAAACTTCCCGATCTCTACGGGACCCCATAGTACTTCCGATAGCTTAGGCAAAGCCGAACCCACGGTGAGATATACGTTTGTTTCAAGTCAGCTGATTAAATGAAATCTTCAGGCAAACTGATGCGCAGGACCATTGAGTTTGTTTGAGGGGCGGTCACAGGGCTTCTTCGCCGGTGGGTGCCCCGCCAGCAAAACTGTTCTCTGCGTATGTCAGGCCATTTGGAGAGGATGCGGACATGCCGGTCGAAAAAATAAACACTCTTGTTGTAGGTGGTGGTCAGGCTGGCATCGCCATGAGCGAGCACCTGAGCAAAGCTGGCATTCCCCACCTTGTCCTTGAAAAGAACCGTATCGCTGAGCAGTGGCGCACGGGGCGTTGGGATAACCTTGTTGCCAATGGCCCTGCTTGGCACGATCGATTTCCGGGGATGGAATTCAAGGGCGTAGACCCTGACGGGTTTCCCGCTAAAGAGGCCGTTGCAGATTATTTGGTCGATTACGCCGATATGATCAACGCGCCGACACGCGCGGGCGTCGAGGTGACCAAAGCGGAACGCATTGCCGGGGCAGGCGGGTTTCGTGTCGAGACTTCGGCAGGGGTGATCGAGGCAGAGAATATTGTCTGTGCGACCGGCGCTTTCCAAAAACCGGTTATCCCGCCCGTCATTCCTCAAGATGTCGACGTGGTTCAGATGCATTCCTACGACTATCGCAACCCTGACCAACTGGCCGAGGGCGCGGTGATGGTCGTGGGGGCGGGCTCTTCTGGTGGGCAAATTGCGCGCGAGCTGATGGAAGCTGGTCGCAAGGTCTATTTGTCTGTGGGCCCGCATGACCGGCCACCACGGTCCTATCGTGGGCGCGACTTCTGCTGGTGGCTTGGGGTTCTGGGCCTGTGGGATGTGTCTGCCATGGCACCGGGAACTGAGCATGTGACGATTTCCGTGAGCGGAGCCAAGGGTGGCGAGACTGTCGATTTCCGAAAGCTCGCAGCAGGTGGCATGACCCTCGTGGGTCGGACCGAAAGCTTTGCGGATGGCATGGTGAAGTTTGCGCCTGATCTTGTTGAAAACGTCGCGAATGGGGACGCGAATTACCTCGGGATGCTGGATGCGGCGGACGCCTATATCGAACGCACCGGCATCGATCTGCCGCCCGAGCCAGAGGCGCGGGTTTTCATGGATGATCCTGATTGCATGACCAATCCGCTGGCAGAGCTGGATCTTGCCGCCGCCGGTGTCACGACAGTCATTTGGGCAACAGGGTTTGCGCGCGATTATAGTTGGCTCAAAGTTGATGCGTTCGACGAGCAGGGCGCGCCCAAGCACCAACGCGGTGTATCGGTCGAGCCGAATGTCTTTTTTCTGGGGCTGCCCTGGCAGTCGCGCCGTGGGTCGTCGTTTATCTGGGGGGTGTGGCATGACGCAAAGCACCTTGCGGATCATATTCATACCCAGCGTAAATATTTGGATTACCACAATACCACGATTGCAAAGCAATCCCAGACCGCATGACATCACAGGTGGCCGCCGCCACACCGAATTCACAGCAATAGATCGGACAGCACTCAAATGGCCCATACCCGCATCCGCAAATTCAACACATCCGATACCTATCCCGAACAGAACCTCGACAATGACCTGTGTCAGGCCGTGGTGACGCGGGGTGGCAGCACCGTCTATCTTCGCGGCCAGTGCCCGCAGAACCTTGATGATGCGAAGAACATCGAAAGCCATGATCCAGTCGAACAGACGCATAAAGTGATGCAAAACATCAAGCAGCTGATCGAAGAGGCGGGCGGACAGATGGAGCATCTGGTCAAGGTCGTGGTCTATATTACCGACGTGCGTTACCGCGAGGCCGTGTACCGCACGATGGGCGAATACATCAAAGGGGTGCATCCAGTTTCGACGGGGTTGGTGGTACAGGCCTTGGCGCGTCCTGATTGGCTGGTTGAAATCGACGGCACCGCCGTCATTCCGGATTAAGCGCATGACATTTTCATTGGTCGCCCGTTGTGCCGAAACTGGAATGTTCGGTTTGGCAATATCGTCGTCGTCGCCCGCTGTTGCGGCGCGTTGTTCGTTTGCGCGTGCCGGGGTTGGTACCGTTGCTTCCCAGAACGTGACGGACCCGTCATTGGGGCCAGCGACGCTGGATCTGATGCAGCGCGGCATGTCGGCGCGCGACGCTGTTGATGAAGTCATTCGCGTCAGCAACTTCACCGAATACCGGCAAGTGATTGCCATCGACAAAGATGGCTCCACAGCAATTCATTCCGGTCCCAATTCGCTGGGCATCTGGACGCAAGCCAGCGGCTTGGATGTGGCCTCAGGGGGCAATTTGCTGGCCAATGATACTGTCCCGCAGGCCATCGTTGACGGTTTTGTGGCGGCCAAGGGCCACATTGGCGATCGGTTGATCGCCGCGATGCGTGCGGGACTGGCAGCGGGGGGCGAAGCTGGGCCGATCCATTCCGCAGGCATGAAGATCGTCGATAAGGTCAGCTGGCCGGTTGCCGATTTGCGGTGTGATTGGACCGAGGAATGCCCCATCGAAAATATCGCGACGGCCTGGGAGGTCTATAAGCCCCAGCTCGACGCTTACATCCAGCGGGCGTTGGACCCGCGCGAAGCGCCGTCCTACGGCGTGCCCGGCGACGCATAGAAAGAAAGTTCAGACATGCTTGATCACACATTCGACGATTGGAAATCCCGTGCGGCGGCCCTGCAATTTCGTAATCAGGCATTCATTGACGGAAAGTTCGTTGATGCCGCGTCCGGCAAAACCTTTCAAAGCGTCAACCCCGCGACTGACGCCGTTTTGGCGGACGTTGCAGAATGTGATGCCGAAGATGTCGACCGTGCGGTAAAGGCAGCACGCAAGGCTTTTGAGGCGGGCAGCTGGTCACGGGCGGAGCCCGGGCATCGCAAGGCGGTTATGCTGAAATTGGCCGATTTGATCCGTGAAAATCTTGAGGAAATGGCGCTGCTCGACAGTTTGGACATGGGCAAGCTGATTACTGATGCCGTGACGGTCGACGCGCCGGGGTCGGCCAATTTTTTTCAGTGGTATGCCGAAGCCATCGACAAGATTTATGACGAAGTTGCCCCAACCGGCCCCGGTGATCTGGCCTTGGTGCGTCGTGTCCCGTTAGGCGTTGTGGGAGCGGTGACGCCCTGGAATTTCCCACTGGATATGGCTACATGGAAATCCGCAGCCGCACTTGCTGCTGGTAATTCTGTCATTTTGAAACCGGCGGAACAATCACCGCTTTCTGCGTTGCGGCTGGCAGAACTTGCGTCTGAGGCGGGACTGCCTGACGGGGTCCTGAATGTGCTGCCGGGATATGGCGCTACGGCAGGTAAGGCACTGGGATTGCATATGGATGTGGATTGCCTCGCCTTTACGGGCTCTACCGCGATCGGCAAGGTCTTCATGCAATATTCTGGTCAATCCAACCTGAAACAAGTCTGGCCCGAAACCGGCGGCAAAAGCCCAAATCTTGTGTTTGCCGATTGTGAAAACCTTGATGCAGCGGCTGACATGGCGGCTTTTGGGATATTCTTTAATCAAGGCGAAGTATGCTCGGCTAATTCGAGACTATATGTTGAACGATCTATCAAGGATGAGTTTGTTGAGAAACTGATCGCGCGTGCACAGGGGATGCAGCCGGGGGATCCGCTTGATCCGTCTTCAAAGATGGGGGCGATCGTCGACAAGGCGCAGACCGAAGGCATCATGCGCTTTGTCGAAGAGGGCAAGAAGACGGCCAATCTGGTAACCGGCGGTCAGCAGGTGGCGGTGAATGGAAAAGGGTCGTTCGTGCAGCCAACGATCTTTGATGACGTGTCGCATGACGATCCCTTGGCGCGTGACGAGATATTTGGCCCGGTCTTGTCGGTCATCCCATTCGAAGATGAGGCGGACGCGGTGCGCATGGCAAATGACAGCATTTACGGCCTGGCAGCGTCGGTGTGGACGGACAACCTAAGCAGGGCCTTGCGGGTGTCGGACGGTTTAATGGCGGGCACCGTGTCGGTTAACACGGTCGACGCATTGTCGGCAATGACGCCCTTTGGCGGTATGAAACAGTCGGGTTTCGGTCGCGATTTGTCGTTGCATTCACTGGACAAATACAGCGCACTCAAGACAACATGGATAAAGTATCAAACCTGATTTAGGCCACAGCGGAAGGGAAAGCTGACATGCCGCTGCGGTTCACATTGCGACAACTTGAGTATTTTGTTGCCGTTGGCGAGTTGGGATCGATTGCGCAAGCCGCTGAACAAGTGAACGTATCGTCGCCGTCGATCTCCGCAGCGATCACCCAGCTGGAAAAAGAATTCGGCCTCCCCCTGTTTGTGCGTCAGCACGCGCAGGGACTGTCGTTGACGCAGGCGGGCCGGCGTATGATGGAACAGGCAACGCATATCTTGCAGGAATCGGATTTGCTTGTTGATTTGGCAGGCGACATTTCGGGAACCGTGCGTGGTCCCTTGAACATCGGGTGTTTGGTGACCTTTGCACAGGTTGTATTGCCGTCGGTCAGGCGCAGTTTCGAGCTTGAGTTTTCAGAGGTGCGGGTGCGGCAGGTCGAACTGAACCAAGCCGAGATATTCAGTGCATTGCGCCGTGCAGAGATTGATGTGGCTCTGACCTATGACCTCGATTTGCCAGCGGATTTGGTGTTCGAAGGGCTGCTCGAATTGCCCCCTTACGTCATGGTTGCGCCGGATCATCCCTTGGCCGAGAACAGGTCGGTTTCCCCGGTCGAGCTGGTTCAGCACCCCATGGTTCTTCTGGATTTGCCGTTCAGCTCTGAATACTTTCTGTCGTTCTTTGCGGGCCTTGGTATCAAGCCGCAGATCGCGGAGCGCACCAAAGATATGGCCGTGATGCGCAGCCTTGTAGCGAATGGGTTCGGCTATTCCATCGCGAATATTCGCCCGTTGAATGATCTGTCGCCAGATGGAAAACCGTTGCGGTTTATTCCTTTGCAACAGCCCGCGCGGCCCATGCGGATGGGTCTTTTGATGCCCACGGACGCAGAGCGCGCAAATGTGATCCGCGCCTTTGTCAAGCATTGCAAAGATCAACGCAGTGCTGGCACCATTCCCCATCTGGCCGTTTAGGGAATATGCCCACGGCTTAGCCTTTCCCTAAGCTGCGATTTTGCAAGCATGTCTTTCGGGTTCTTGCGGGTACGCTATCTTGATCCCAACCAGCATCTGAGGAGGCGAAATTGCGCGATCCACGTTACGATATCTTGTTTGAACCAATGGCCATCGGCCCGGTGACCGCCAAGAACCGATTTTATCAGGTTCCCCATTGTAACGGCGGTGGATATCGCGATCCTTCGGCGGCGGCAGAAATGCGCGGCGTCAAAGCTGAAGGTGGTTGGGGCGTGATCTTTACCGAGCAGTGCGAGATGCACCACACATCTGAAATCACACCGTTTATCGAGTTGCGCCTGTGGGAAGACAAAGACATTCCCATGCTGCGCAAAATGTCCGAGCGGATGAAAACGCATGGCGGTTTGGCAGGAATCCAATTGGCCTATTCGGGCATCAACGGGCCGAACCTCTATTCCAAAGAGGTGCCTCTGGCCCCGTCTGCAATGCCGATCCGGACCTTTACCAATGATCCCGTTCAGGCGCGTGCGCTTGATAAAAGCGACATCAAGGATTTGCGCCGTTGGTTCGTAAATGCGGCGAAGCGATCCAAGGATGCGGGGTTTGACCTGATCTGCCTATACGGTGCGCATGGCTTCGGGATTTTCCAGCACTTCCTGAGCCGCGCCACCAATCAGCGCAGCGATGAATACGGCGGGAGCTTGGAAAACCGCGCGCGGTTCGTGAATGAGGTCATCGGTGACATCAAGGACGCTGTTGGTGATACGATGGGGATCACCCTGCGGGTCAGCCTTGATGAAACCATTGGCGATCTTGGCTTTTCCAATGCCGAAGTGCGCGACTTTATCGAGATGAACAAAGACCTGCCTGATCTGTGGGACTTGGCCCATGGTACCTGGGAGGATTGCTCAGGCCCGTCGCGGTTCAAGGAAGAAGGCGCGCAAGAGCAATTGGTGCGCGGCATTCACGAATTGACGGACAAGCCGATTGTGGGGGTCGGGCGCTTCACCAGCCCCGACGTCATGGCCAAGATGGTCAAAACCGGCACGCTTGATTTCATCGGCTGCGCGCGTCCTTCTATTGCCGACCCGTTCCTGCCCAAAAAGGTCGAAGAAGGCCGCATCGAAGACATCCGCGAGTGTATCGGTTGCAACATGTGCATCACGGGCGACATGACCATGTCGATCAGCCGCTGCACGCAAAATCCGACCTTCATGGAAGAGTGGCGCAAAGGCTGGCACCCCGAAAAGATGAACACCAAGGGCGATAGCAACAACGTATTGGTCGTTGGATCCGGGCCTGCTGGGCTTGAGGCCGCATGGGCGCTGTGTCGCCGTGGTTATGATGTTGCCGTGGCCGAGGCCAAGACCGAAATTGGCGGCCGCGTCGTGCGCGAAGCCAAGTTGCCGGGCCTGTCGGCATGGGGTCGTGTGGTGGATTACAGGCAGTATCAGCTCTCGCAGCGCGCCAATGTCGATATCTATCTTGAAAGCGAGCTGGACACCGACAGCATACTGGAATTCGGCTTTGAAAACGTTTGTATCGCAACGGGTGCGAAATGGCGCGCCGATGGCGTTGCGCGGCAACACGTTGTGCCGATGCCCATCGCAGCGGGGGCCAAAATCTATACACCGGACGATCTGATGGATGGCACGATCCCCCAAGGCAAAGTCATCGTGTTTGATGATGACCACTATTACATGGGCGGCGTTCTGGCCGAGCTTTTGGCAAAAAATGGCGCGGATGTTACTTTGATCACACCTTCTGCTTATGTGTCGGATTGGACCAACAACACCCTCGAACAGATCGCCATTCATCCACGTCTGGTGGATGCTGGTGTGGAAATCGTGTTGAACCGGGGGATCACCGAAATTCATGCAGGCCACGTGGTCAGCAACTGCGTCTACACAGATCGCACCCAGCAGTTTGAATGTGATGCAGTTGTTATGGTCGCCTCGCGCAAAGAGGAAAACGCCATTTTCGATGGCCTGAAGGCCCGCGAGGCCGAATGGGCGGATGCCGGCATTAAATCGGTCGAGATCATCGGCGACGCAAACGCGCCCGGTCCCATTGCGTGGGCAACCTACGCGGGCCACCGCTATGCGCGTGAACTGGACGGCGACGACATTGGCGATGCTTTACCGTTCCGCCGTGAAATCACGGAGCTGGCGCTGGATTGAGCCATTGAACCCATAGGGGCACAGGTCAGGGCATGACACAGACTTTGGACATTCTTGAGCGCTTAATTGGCTTTGATACGGTCAGCGCAAACTCGAACCTTGCGCTGATTGACTATGTTCAGTCTTTTTTGGCAGATCGCGGGTTTCAGGTGCATCGTGTGCCTGACGCCAGCGGCCAAAAGGCGGGGCTTTTTGCGGTGCTTGGTCCGGTTGGTAAGGGTGTGATGTTGTCGGCGCATTCTGATGTTGTTCCGGTCACGGGGCAGGACTGGAAGCGCGATCCCTTTCGGCTGAATGTAAACAACGGTCGTGCCTACGGGCGCGGCACCACGGATATGAAAGGCTACCTTGCCAGCATGTTGGCGCTGGCCGATCGTGCCTCGCGCACAACGCTGGTTGAGCCGCTCAAGATTGCGTTGTCTTATGACGAAGAGATTGGCTGCGTCGGAATCCAGAATATGATCGGGGATTTGGAGCGTACAATCGGCGCGCCACGTGCGTGTTTTGTGGGCGAGCCGACTGAAATGCAGGTCGCCGTTGGCCACAAGGGTAAGGCGGCATTGCGTGCCGTTTTCCACGGGCAAGGCGGCCATTCCGCGCTGGCTCCCAAGTTCCTGAATGCGTTGCATATTGCGGGTGATTTTCTTGCTGAACTGCGCAAGATCCAAGATACGCTGGCGATGGTCGGCGCGCGGGACGATGCCTATGACATACCTTATTCTACGGTTCATGTCGGCCAGCTTTCAGGTGGGTCCGCACTGAATATCGTGCCCGACAGCGCCGAAATGATCTTTGAATACAGGCATTTACCCGCTGATTTTCCGAAGGATATTCTTGAACGCATACAGCACGGCGCATCCAATGCGCTGGCACCGTTCCAGCGGCATTTTCCAGATGCCGCGATCGAGATTGACCCCTACAACGCCTATCCCGGTCTGGACGTCCCACCAGGTGCCGAAGTCGTCGCGTTTGCGCAACGCTTGGCGCAAACCAATGGCACGACCAAAGTGGCCTTTGGCACCGAGGCCGGGTTCTTTGACGCATTGGGCATCCCGACTGTTGTTTGCGGGCCAGGTTCAATGGAAGGGCAGGGGCATAAACCGGACGAATTCGTAACGCTGGATCAACTTGCACTGTGTGACCAGATGATGGAACGGCTGCTTGGGCAGTTGACTGGCGCATAGGGCGGCTGAAACCAGTTTTCAAATTGATGAGACTTTGGTCTTGCCAGCCTGAATTATTTGCCAGCCTTAGACTGAGGCTAAGCAACGCTAAGAGACACAGTTCTTAGAGAATTCAGCACTCATTCGTATGCTTTCCTTAATCAAGCTCTATGGGGAAGTGGCCATGTCCGAAAGCAGGGAAATCGCGATAGATGTGCGTTCCGCCGTAAAGCGATACGGGGATTTCACGGCGCTGAAGACGATCTCATTGTCGATCTACGACAACGAGTTTTTTACGCTTCTTGGGCCTTCTGGCTGCGGTAAAACGACATTGCTGCGCATGATCGCCGGTTTTGAGGACGTCACCGAAGGCGCGATATTCCTATACGGTGATCCGATTGCGGACCTGCCGCCCAACAAGCGCCCCGTGAACACGGTCTTTCAGAATTATGCGCTGTTTCCGCAGATGACGATCCTCGACAACGTGGCTTTTGGACTCGAAATGCGGGGACAATCAAAATCCCAAGCGCGCAAAGCGGCCGGTGAAATGCTTGAACTGGTTCAGCTCTCTCAATTTGCGGCGCGCAAGCCATCGCAACTATCCGGCGGTCAACAACAGCGGGTCGCATTGGCGCGGGCCTTAGCCCCCAAGCCCAAAGTTTTACTGCTGGATGAGCCGCTCTCTGCGCTTGATCTGAAGCTGCGCAAGGCCATGCAACTTGAGCTGAAGCACCTTCAACGGGAAACTGGAATTACCTTTATCTTTGTCACGCATGACCAAGAAGAAGCGCTTACCATGTCTGATCGCATAGCGGTCATGTCCGCGGGTGAGTTGCAGCAACTGGGCGAAGCCCGCGACATCTATGAGCGGCCCCGCAACATGTTTGTTGCCGATTTCATCGGAGAGACGAACCTGCTTGAGGTGTCCGTTGATGCGATCAACGCGGGCCGCGCGACCTGCCACCTCGGTGGTGGTCATGAGCTAAGCTGCAACTCGGTAGAGGGTGTCAACGTCGGGGCCAAGGTCCATATGTCCGTCCGCCCTGAGCGCCTATTCACGTCAGAGGGCCCGACCGATTCCGAGGGCCTAAAAGGCACCGTGCGCGAGAATATTTTCGTGGGCACGGATATTTCGACCCTGATTGATTTGGATGACGGTCCGAAATTTATCGTGCGAACCTCGAATTCCGACCGTGGTAACAAACGTATTTTTGAGCCTGGCAACGAAGTCTACGTCAACATGGAGATGGAGGCAGCCCGCCTCCTGGTTGACTGATGGCGGGCGGAGCAGCAAGCGGCGGCAGCGCATCCACAGACACCTACAAAGAGGCCCGCAACTGGTTGTTGCTGCCTGCGTGGGTGTATCTGGGGGTTTTCGTCTTGATTCCCGTCATCATGATGTTGGTCTATTCCTTTCTGACCAAGGAATTCCGCGGCGGGGTGGTTTGGGAATTTAGTACCGCAGCTTACGATCAGTTCTTCTTTGATCGCGGTCTGTTCGGCGATGAACCAGCCAAGATCGAGTGGACATACATTACAATATTCTGGCGGTCGATCTGGCAGGCCGCGGCGGCGACTTTGCTGGCTTTGGCGATCGGGTTTCCAACCGCTTATTTCATTGCAACACGCCCTGAACGCGCCCGGCCCATGTGGGTCTTTTTGATTACGATCCCTTATTGGGTCAACCTCTTGATCCGCACGGTTTCCATGAAATTTATGCTGCGTGACTCTGGCCCGTTAAATGATTTCTTGATCGCGACGGGCCTTATCAATGATCCGATTTCCATCATCAATACCAACTTTGCGGTTCAACTGGGGCTATTCTATTCCTACCTGCCATTCATGGTACTGCCGATCTACGCCAGCGTTGAGCGCTACAACTTCAGCCTGAGCGAAGCGGCAGCAGACCTTTATGCCTCAAAATGGGTCACACTTAGGCGCATCCTACTACCAGCAGTCAAACCCGGCGTCATTGCGGGCTGCATCTTAGTATTTGTTCCATCAATGGGATCGTTTCTGGCCCCCGACCTGTTGGGCGGCGCCAAGAATTTCATGATCGGGTCTCTGATCGAAGAGCAATTCAAAGGCAATGCTGGTAACTGGCCTTTCGGCGCTGCCGCGTCGATGGTTCTGCTATCGATGGTCCTGATCATCCTGATGATTTTTGCGCGCCAACAAGCCAAGGCCGAGAAGGAGGTCAGCTGATGCGCCGTTCAAAATATGACATCAAAAGCCTTCCCGGTTTCTTTGGGATCACCATCCTGTGCCTTTTCATCCTCTACGCGCCGCTGGCGGTGGTGACTGTCTACTCGCTGAACGACAGCAACTCGATCACCAACTGGGAAGGTGTCAGCCTTCGCTGGTACGTGGATGTGTTCGCCGGACCCGAAAGCCAAAAGTTCAAAATCGCGGCGTGGAATTCTTTTACCATCGCCATCATCGCGGCCACGGTTGCCACGACGATTGCAACTCTGGCCGCGACGGCGATGGTCAGGGGCGGCAAGTTCAAGCTGCGCACAGTTTCGTTCGGCCTGATCAGCCTGCCGCTGATGGTGCCCGAAATTGTGCTGGCCGTTGCGACGCTGATCTTCTTCAATTCTGTCGGTTTCACGCGCGGATATGCGACAATTCTGATCGCGCATATCGCGTTTTGTATCCCCTTTGCCTACCTGCCGATTTCTGCGCGGATGCAGGGCATCGACGATAGCTATGAACAGGCCGCGCAAGACCTTTATGCGACCAAACGGCAGGCCTTTACCCGCATCCTGCTGCCGATGATGATACCGGGCATAATCTCCGGATATCTGCTCGCTTTTATCGTGTCATTGGATGACTTCATCATCACCAATTTCGTCAAAGGCGCAGGGGTTGAAACCCTACCGACCGCGATCTTCGGCTCGGTGAAGCAGGGCATAAAACCCAACATCATGGCAATTTCCACGATGTTGCTTGGCGTCTCGGTCATTCTCGTAACGATCTCGTACTTCGTAAGCAAAACCGACAACAAAAAATAATCAACAGATGGAGAGAACAATGAAAAACCTGCTGAAATCCAGCGTCGCGGCACTTGCACTTGTCACGGTAGCATCTGCCGCTGCCGCCGATGGAAAAGTGGTCGTGTATCATTGGTTTGAATATATGCCGCAGGAATTGGTCGACAAGTTCACGGCCGACACAGGCATCGAAGTTGTCATGGACACCTACGATTCCAATGAGGCAATGCTGGCTTCGTTGAAGGCGGGTGGCGTGGGCACCTATGATGTCGCGGTTCCTGGCGATTACATGGTCAAGATCATGGCGAGCGCCGGAATGCTGGACACAATCGCCGAGGGCGAATTGGCCAACAAGGGCAACATTTCAGCGGAATGGGCTGACCCCAGCTTTGACCCTGCTCGCCAGCATTCGATCCCCTACCAGTGGGGCTCTACCAGCTTTGCGGTGAACCGCGATGTATTTGCAGGCGACATCAACAACACCGACATTTTGTTTAACCCGCCAGCCGAATTGCAGGGCAAGATCAACGTGCTTGATAGTCAGGGCGAGGTCATGGCGATGGCGGCACTGCATATGGGTATCCCACAGTGCACGACGGACCGCGACGAACTCAAGGCTTTGAATGCGATGTTGCTGAGCGCCAAGGAAAGCTGGGTGTCGTTCAACTCGGACACAGCAAAAGAGGTTCTGGTGTCCGGCGATGCGGCGGCTGGCATGATCTATGATGGGTTCAGCGCCAAAGCCCGCGCAGAGGGTGCGAATATTGAATATGCATTCCCGACACAGGGTTACATCGCGTGGATGGACAATGTCGTCTTGTTGAAAGACGCACCAAACCGGGAAAACGCATTGAAGTTCATGGATTTCCTGCTGGTCCCTGAAAACGCCGCGCAGCTGACCAATTGGACCCAATATGCGTCAGGTGTGCAAGGAGTTGCCCCGCTCTTGGACGAAGCGTTGCGTACCTTGCCCGAAGCGAACCCGCAGGACGGTGCAGGTCAAGCAGTGTTCATTGAGGCCTGTGATGAAGAGGTTCAGGCGGTCTATGATACAATCTGGACCAACTTGAAAAAATAAGTACATGACGGCTTGGCGCGCTCATGCCGCCATGCCGTTGTCCTGTTCACATGCAGCGCGTCTGTGAGAACATTGCCTTGTCACAACGGTCGCCCTTTGGCACCGAGCTTCTTGGTTATTATCTGGCGCAATTCTTTGAAGTATCGGGGTTTCCAGACCAAGAAACGCTCAAAAGCGGTTGTGAACCGCACCGGGTTTGCCGGAGGCTTCAACTCCTGAGTAGGATGAAGCCACAATGAGCAAGACAACAAACAAGTATTCTTCTGAGGTTCGCGAGCGTGCGGTGCGCCTGGTGCTGGACAACCAGGGCCAGCACAGTTCCCGCTGGCAGGCGATCATGTCGATCTCCGCGAAGATCGGCTGTTCGGCGCACACTCTGAATGAGTGGGTGAAGAAGGCAGAGGTCGACAGCGGCAAGCGGGCGGGCGTTCCAACCGATGTGGCCGACAAACTGAAGGCGCTGGAGCGGGAGAACCGCGAGCTGCGCCAGGCGAACGAGATCCTCCGCAAGGCATCAGCGTATTTTGCGATGGCGGAGCTCGACCGCCGGTCGAAGTGATGGTGTCATTTATCGACATGCATCGCGCGGAGTATGGGGTCGAGCCGATCTGCACTGTCCTGCCGATTGCCCCTTCCACGTATTACGACCACCTGGCGAAGCGGGCTGATCCGGCCCGGTGGTCGGACCGTGCCCGGCGTGACGCGGCATTGCGGCCCGAGATCCGGCGGGTTTTCGAAGAGAACTGGCGAGTCTATGGCGTGCGGAAGGTCTGGCGGCAATTGCAACGGGAAGGTTTCGACGTCGCCCGCTGCACGGTCGCCCGGCTGATGAGGAGCATGGGTATTCAAGGTATCATCCGGGGCAAGCCGCACAAGACGACTGTGCCCGACAAGAAGGCCCCATGCCCGCTGGATAAAGTGAACCGGCAATTCCGGGTGCCTGCTCCAAATATGCTCCGGGTGAGCGATTTCACCTATGTCGCCACCTGGAAGGGGTTCACCTATGTCGCCTTCGTTGTCGATGCCTATGCCCGCAAGATCGTTGGTTGGCGTGTCAGCACCTCGGCGCATGCCGGGTTCGTTCTCGATGCGCTGGAGCAGGCTGTTCACGAGCGGCGGCCGACAAAGGCGATGGGGCTTGTTCACCACTCCGACCGCGGCAGCCAATACCTGTCGATCAAGTACACAGAGCGGTTGGGAGAAGCTGGTATCGAGCCCTCTGTCGGCAGCGTTGGGGACAGCTATGACAACGCGCTGGCCGAAACGATCAACGGTCTCTTCAAGGCCGAGGTCATTCACCGCCGCGGTCCTTGGCGAAACTTCGAAGCGGTGGAATACGCAACACTCGAATGGGTGGACTGGTTCAACAACCGCCGTCTGCTCGAGCCTATCGGGAACATTCCGCCGGCAGAAGCAGAGGCCAATTTCTACGCCGCTCTGGAAACTGAGGCACGAGCCGCGTAACTAACTGAAATCAGCCTCCGGCAAACCCGGCGCGGTTCA
>NZ_JBVYHB010000030.1:0-15847 GCF_056033425.1 Leisingera sp. SA32
CCGACACAGGCTCTGCGCCCGACCCGGCGCCGACGCCTGACCCGCAGCCCGAGCCGACACCCGAGCCTATCCCGGATGAAGGCACCTCCGACCCCGCGGGGAACGGAGATCTGCTGTTCCAGCGGTCAGGCGCAATGGAGTTCGACGGAACGGCCGCCAAGGTCATCGAGGCGGCACCGACAGCCGATACCAATGTCCAATCCGCAACGATCTCCTTCGAGTTCAATGCAGACAAGGTCAGCGGCAGCCAGGGGCTTGTTTCCAAGGACGCCAGCGGGACAACCGTGAACAACGGTCATTTCACCTCCTACATCAAGGGCGGCACATTGCATGTCCGTTTCCAGGAAGATGCCGCGTCGAAGACCCTCACGATGGACGGCATCGAAGCACATAAGGATTATGCCGTGCGCACCAGCTTTGGTGACGGCGAGGTTGCCCTGTGGGTCAACGATGTCCTGGCCGACACGGCCGATTTTGATGTGAACTGGCTGGACAACGGCGAGTACATCCAGATCGGTGCAAACGGCTGGGCCAGCGCGTCCGGTCAGGCCGGCTTCAAGAATGCCTTCGATGGCACCATCTCCAATGTCGCGATTACCGAAGGTTTCAGCACCGCGGCAACAGGCGGTGAACCGGAAACCGGCACCAGCACCCCTCTGCCATCGGAAGACGGCACTGGTACCGAAAGCTCCGAAGGCGCCACGGACAGCCCGCAGCCGGACACCGGCCTGCCCGCGCTTGCAGACGTCTTCGAGCTGGATGGCCCAATGGAGTTCAACCGCACGAAAGCATCGGTGCTGGAATTTGCCCCAGACCAGAAGCTGCAGGCAGAGGCCGCCGAAATCTCCTTCGTCTTCAATGCTGACACCGTCAGCGGACGCCAAGGTCTGGTTTCGAAAGATGCGTATGGCGAGGATGTTAACGAAGGGCATTTTACCAGCTACATCAGCAACGGCTCGCTGTTCGTGCGGTTCCAGGAAGGGGACGCGTCCGAAACCTTCGAGGTCGCCGGTATCCGGAAAGACACGGATTACGCCGTCAACGCCAGCTTCGGCGCAGACAAAGTGGCCCTGCGCGTGAACGACGCGCTTGCAGGAGAGGCGGAGTTCGAGTTCGATTGGCTCGACAATGCTGAATACCTTCAGGTTGGCGCAAATGGCTGGGCCAGCAAATCAGGAGACGCAGGCTTCAGAGATGCATTTGACGGGACCATCAGCGCTCTCTCCATTGTCACCGGCAGTGAGGCCCTGAGCGACGAGTTCCTTCTCGTCTGAAAATCATGCGGTGCAGGACGGCGTTCTGCACCGCAATTCTCCTGGAGACGCCGCATGACAGATCAGGAAACCGCCGCAAGTTCCAGCAACGGGAAAGATTGCAGGCAAGACGCGCCCCGTCGGGAGAGCGTCATTTCTCCACAAAACCGTGTCATGCTCTAGCTTCCCATGCAGTGCCAGAATAACAATATCTTACAGGCTTCAGATCCAAGGTTCGGTATGGCGATTCCTTTATTCTTTATTTCAGTTGGCGCAATGTGGGTTTCCACCCTTGTCTTTTGGTTGTATTTTGACTATAAAATTCTCCTATCGCTTGTCACTAGCTTTTTGATTGCCATTTCTCTGTTTTTCACAGCGTTGTTTTCGATAAGATTTATATCAACAAATTCAATTCGTTCCGGCACCCGCGGCCTGCGTTCCCGGATCATTCAATTGAACCGGCGCCACTGAAAGATCTCCGCCCGTTTTTTGACGTATAATCATAAAATTTTACCTTGGCAGACCGGCGGTCGGACGGCATACTTGGAGTGCGGCTTGTTTTGTAGTGTGTTTCATAAGCCGTGTGTTCGAGGTCTGGGGGGACTGATTTTCAGAGATTAACTTGCCCGTCCTGCCTGTTTTTCAGGCTGGAGAATTAGGCTCGGGCGACCGATTTCTGTGCCCTCCGTGTGTGGGTTAGTAGACGGTTACCAGTTAAATGAAAAATGGTGTTGTGTTAAAGGCCAGCGCAAAGCGGTATTATTACCCGAGCGGCCAGAGAGAAAACCTTTCAGGAGCGTTTGCCCGTTCAGAGACACGGCGCATTTACCTGATTTCGAAACGTGTTGCTGACATTCTGATCAGCCTGGCCTCGTTGCCATTGCTGTTTGGAATATGCTGCGTTCTTCTTTGCCTGAATCCTTTCAGGAACCCGGGCCGCCTGTTTTTCCTGCAGCAGCGCTGCGGACAGGACGGGCAGGGGTTTACGATGATAAAGTTCCGGACCATGACGCGCAGCGGCGCAGGCCGACGGGGGGCGGATGACCCCCTCGAACACTCCCGCATCACGCCTCTGGGGCATTGGATGCGCAACACCAAGATGGATGAGCTGCCGCAGATCCTGAATGTTCTGATGGGGCAGATGAGCCTGATCGGTCCGAGACCTGAAATCCGCTCTTTTGCTGAAACTTACAAAAAAGCTATCCCCGGCTATGGCATCCGGGAGACGGTCAAACCGGGCATGAGCGGCTACGCCCAAGTGACCCAAGGGTATACCGACTCCATCGAAATGGCCCGGGAAAAGACGCAGCTTGATGCCTACTATGTTAACAACATGGGGTGGCAGCTGGATCTGTTCGTATTAGTTGCAACGGTCAAGATCGTATTTGGCTGGCGGTGACGCCTCTAATGAAAGCAGTCCTGTGCAGTGTGATTTGGTGCCGGTTTCATCGAAGCTGAGCGGGGCGGATGTTGATGTCCTGCCCGGCAGTCTTCAGCAAACAGCGCGGCCGGGGCGGCCGCCTTTACTCAGCAGTTCCGCGCAGAGCCGGAGGGCGTCATGAGAAGCCTGAAACTGGCATTTCGCTTGCTCACGCCGGCGGAACGCAGAACTGCCCTGCTGATCATGCCGCTGATCATCCTGAGCGGGTTCGCGGATATGATCGGTGTGGCAATGATCTTCCCCTTTCTGAAAGTGCTTAGCGATCCGGGGCTTATCCAGACAAACACCGCCTTATCGTTTCTTTACACCAAGGGCGGTTTTGTCAGCGCCGATGAATTCATTTTCGTCCTGGGCGGCGTGTTCTTCGCCATGCTCATTGCGACTGCGGGTCTGAAGATACTGACGGTCTATGTTGCCAACCGCTGGCTTGAGGGGCGAATTCACAGCCTGTCAAAACGCCTGCTGACCGCCTATTTGAAACAGCCGTACACGTTCATGCTGCAGCGCAACAGCAGCGAACTTGTGGCGAATATGCTGTCCGAGACATCGCGCATTGTCTCGCAGGTTTTCCGGGCTTTTTCCGAGTTTGTCGTCTCTGTTGTGACGCTGTTTTTTCTGGTCGCGCTTCTGCTGGCGATCAACCCGTCGGTCACACTGCTGGCCATGGGGATCTTTTCCGGGCTCTACACGGCCTTGCTGGTTTCAGTGCGCCGAATTTCAGGCCGATTGGGGCAGACAATCCTGAGCACCAACCGCAAGCGGCATCGCCTGGCAATGGAGGCGTTGATCGGGGGAAAACAGGTCAGGCTGCTGAACCGGGAACGCAGCCTGATCGAAAGGTATTCGTCCCCCTCGTCCGGCTATGCCAGCGCGAGTGCGCTGGCCAACACCGTCCGAATGGCGCCACGCCACCTTATCGAATCCGTTGCCATAGGCGGCACCGTTTTGCTGATCCTGTTTCTGTCTGCCCGCAGCGGCGGTACCGGCAGCGCCGCAATGGCCGAAATGCTGCCGACGCTTGGCGTCTTCGTACTGGCGCTTTACCGGATGATGCCCGCGTTTCAGCGGGGGTACAACGCCTCCGTTTCCCTGCGGCTGAGCAGCGCCTCCGCCAATTCCATCCTTGCAGACTTCCAAAGCGCGGGAAACCTGCCGTCCCTGCCAAACGCGGTTGTGCCCATGCGCTTTGAGAAGAGCATCGAGTTCAGGGATGTGTGCTTCAGATACCCTGGAGCTGGAGAAGACAGCCTCAGAAACGTGACCTTCACGATTGCGGCGGGCATGTCGGTGGGGATTGTCGGCCGGACGGGCGCCGGGAAGACGACGCTGATGGATCTCATCTTGGGTCTGCTGGAACCGAGCCGCGGGGAAATTCTGATCGATGGCCGCCAGCTGTCGAACAAAGAAGTCCGGGCCTGGCGTGCCAATGTCGGCTATGTCCAGCAGGACATTTACCTGAGCGACGCCACAATTGCGCAGAATATCGCCTTTGGCGTCCCCGAAGCGCAGATCGACACCCACAAGCTGCAGGCTGCGGCGCGCATGGCGCAGATTGAGGACTTCATCCTCAATGAGCTGCCTGAGGGATACGACACCTTTGTCGGGGAGCGCGGCGTGCGACTCTCGGGCGGCCAGCGGCAGCGTCTCAGCATTGCCCGCGCCCTCTACCCCGAGCCGGAAGTCATCGTGTTCGACGAGGCAACCAGTGCTCTCGACAGTGCCACCGAGGCCCAGGTGATGGCCGAGATCTCCAAGCTCGCGGGGTCGCAGACGCTGATCATGGTCGCGCACCGGCACACCACCGTACGGGACTGCGACATCATCCTGACGTTGGAAAGCGGCGAGATAAAATCCATCTCGGATTACGCCAGCCTGTTCGGCTCCGGCAGCCATATCACCGTTGTCGCCGGGGCGTGATGTGATGGGCCTTGTCAAAAGCAAGGCAGCGCGGTGCCGACCGGGGGCGGGCCGATGATCCGGGTGGCATTCGGCTCGGTGCCCAAAGACAGCGGCACTTTCACCTTCTACCGCAACATGCGGCCTGCGCTGCTGGACCATGGCATCGATCTGCGCTGTGTCTCAGTGGGCCGGGACCAGGCGAGCCTGACCGACCCCGCCTTTGTCGATGGCGGATGCGTTCAGCTGGCGGAAAGATGCACGAGCCTGAAGAAACAGGCCCGTAGTTTTGCAGACTGGTGTGCGGCCGAAGAGATCAACGCGGTGTTCGGCGTCAACTCTCCCGCCATCCTGAGCGCCTTGCCGCATCTCCCCGCGCAGGTGCGGGCCCTGGCCCGCTGCGCCAACGGGTTCGAGGAAGGCTACCGGCTGACCCTGATCGGTCAGGAGCGGCTTGCCCGCATCGTGGCGCTGACGCCGCGGCTGCAAGAGGATCTGATAACCGATTATGGTGTCAGCCCGGACAGGATTTCCCTGATCCCAAACGGGGTTCCCTCCGCCCGGTTCGCCGCGGCGGCTCGGGCCGTGCGGGGCAGGGGCAAGGTTCTGCGACTGGGGTTCCTGGGCAGGCTGGAGCACCGGCAGAAGGGGGTCATGCATCTGCCCGCCATTCTGCGCCATCTTGAAGCCGCCAGGGTGCCCTATCAGCTGCAGATCGCAGGCCAGGGAAAAGACGCGCCGGACCTGCGCAATGCGCTTGGCGGGCTGGCTGACTCGGGCGCTGTGCGCTTCCTTGGCAGCCTGTCGCCGGGGGACATCCCGGGCTTTCTGGCAGACACCGATATCTTTCTGTTTCCGTCGCATTTCGAAGGCTGCCCGAACGCATTACTGGAAGCGATGGCGGCGGGAGCTGTGCCGCTGGCCTGGAATTTGCCGGGCATAACCGACTTCCTGATCGACGAGGGCAAAACGGGCTTCCTGGCGGACATCGGTGACAGCGCGGGGCTTGCACGTCGGATCGGAAGCCTGGCGAGGGACCGGACGCAATTGGCCGCGATGAGCCAGGCGGTCTCCGCGGCAGCCCGCACCCGATTTTCGCGCGAAAACTGCCTGCGGGCCTATGTGGCGCTCTTGGAGGCGGTGATGTCGGCCCCCCCCCCGGACTGGCGCCCCGTGCCCTGGGACGCCTTTGCGACCCCTCCGCTGTTCCGGCAGCATCCGCTGGCGCGGGTCCTTCCCGCCGGGCAGCGCAAGGCGTTGCGCAGGGTGCTCAGCCGGGTTCGTCGGCACCCAGAACCTGCCACGTCAGACCCGGCACCGCCACGTGTTTTTCAGATCATCAACAGCATTGACATGAAACGTGGCGGCGCCGAGCGCATGGCCCGCAGCCTGCATGCCCGGCTGCAGTCGGAAGGGGTCGACGCCCATCTTGTCTCGCTTGAGGACTTCGGCGAAGGCTGCGTGCCGGAGGGGGCGGTGTCGCTTGGAGTGAAAAGCCCCTACGATCCGCGCGCGTTCGCTCGGCTGGCGGCATATGCAAGGCGCATCCGCCCTGTCGATGTGGTTCATGCGCATCTATTTCCCTCCAGCCTGTATCTCTCGCTGTTGGTCCGGACGGGCGTGCTTGCCGCCCCGGTGCTGTTTACCGAACACAGCACCTCGAACAATCGCAGATCCAGCCTGTTTGGACGGGCCGTCGACAGGCAGGTGTACGGCGCATTCCGACAGATCATTGCCATCAGCCAGGGGGTGAGGTCCGAACTCAGGAACGCCCGCCCTTGGGTCAAGGATGTCACCGTCATTCCCAATGGCTGCCCGCTGTTTTTTGAAACTCCGATCGCGCGCGGGCCTAGGAAAGAGCCGTTAACGCTGCTGTCGGTGGGGCGGCTGTCCCCGGCCAAAAACTTTGAGGCGGCCCTGGAGGCCCTGGCCATGCTGATGCCCTGCAGCCTGCGCTATGTCATCGTCGGCGACGGGCCTGAACTTGCAGCGCTGCGCGACACCGCGGCCCGGCTTGGCATCTCCGACGCGGTGGAGTTCGCGGGATATGTGCCGGACATCAGGGAGCAGCTGCACAAGGCGGACATCTTCCTGATCCCCTCCTTGTGGGAAGGCTTCGGACTGGCGGCGGTGGAAGGCATGAACGCGGCTTTACCGGTCATTGCCTCCGATGTTCCGGGGCTGCGCGAAGTCGTCGGCCCGGACGGGCAGGCGGCCCTTCTGGTCGACCCGGAACAGCCGGCGCAAATTGCCGCTGCAATCCGCAACCTTGCCGCCTCTTCTGATCTGCGAGTGGCATTGGGGCAAAAAGGCTTTGAGCGGTCCCAGAAGTTCAAGATCGAGAACTTCGTGACGGCCCATCTGACCCTCTACTCGAAAGTGAGGCATGGCTATGGGCTATAGACCTCACGGCGCCACCCCGGGCATCGGCCTGTTTGCCGTCTTTGTGTTCATCCTCGTCGCGGTGCCGAAGCTGAATTTCAAGCTTGGTCCTGTGCCTGTCTACATCATAGACCTGCTGATCCTGGCGCTGATCCTGAAGGCGCTGAACCTGCCGGTGATGCGGACACACAGAATGTTCTCCGCAACCGTCAAAGCGATCCTTTTCCTTGCGCTCAGCAGCGAAGTGGTCGGGGCTCTGACCTTCGGAACCTTGACGGACTCGCTCTACATTTCCACCCGCACCTGCCTCGCCTTCAGCGTTTTCTTCATCGCCGGGGTCATGGTCCGCACGCCACAGGACGTGTCCGTCATTCTGCGCGCGGCAACCTTGGGTCTTCTGGTCACGGCGTCCTTGATGATCCTCACGTCGCTGCCCATGACGCGTGCGCTTGTAGTGGACATGGTGTTCTCAAACAGGTTTCTTGAGCCCGCTTCGGAAGCTGTGGGCGCGCGGTATGGGGCCGGAAGCAGCGGCGTGCGCGGACGGACCCTGGTCGGTGTATCGATACTGGGCGCATCATTCATCAACGCCTGCTGGCCGCTTGCGGCGCTGTTGTTGCGCTGGCCGTGGCCGCTGGGGCCGGTCTGGCGCGCGATCACGCTGGCCGCCTGTCTACTGGCGCCAATGGGGGTTGTGATGAGCTATTCCCGCGGGCCGATCCTGGGCAGCTTGCTCATCTTGCTGACAGTGCTGTTTTACGGGTTCAGCTATGTGCGCCGGGGAATTTTGCTTCCGGTTGCGGTCAGCACCACCGTTATTCTGGCCGTAGGCATTTCCTCCCAGCTGTTTTTCTTTGACCGCCTGTCGAACCGCAGCCAGGCGATCTTGGAAAACCCCTATCAGGATGAACGCGAAAGCGAACGCATCCTGGCCTATGTCGAGCCATTTCAACATCTTGTCACAGCGCCGCAGTTCCTCGCTCTGGGCGAGGGGGTTACCGTCAGATACGCGGAAACCTGGGCGGCGCCCGAGCAGGCGGGGAAAGCAACGCATGCGGCCTTTGCGATGGCCTACTACAGCTATGGAATGCTGGCCGCCGTCCTTTATGGCTCTGTGGTGCTGCGCGCGCTGAGCGTCACCAGGCGGCTCGCCAAACGGAGAAAGTCCTTTCCCGGATTGCTGTCGCAGTCCCTGCTGCTGTCCGTTGTCGCCCTACTGCCTTGGGTGGCGTTCGGGCATGCTTCAATCTCGACACCGCGCGGCGCAATGCTTTTCTTCTTTGTCATTGGACTTATTTCGTCTCTTACGAACTTTTCCGAGGTGCCGCGCCCGGCAAAGACAGCGCAACGGAGGTCTCATGCCCAGCATCGTGCTCTTGCTCTCAGATAAGCGTTCTGGCTCAACGATGTTTCAGAACGAAATCTGTCGGCACCCGGCCGTTCAGACCGTGCCGTATTCGCCGCATTCCAATCTGGAGACCCACTGGTGGCTGATGGCGGCGGTGCTGCTGCGCCGCCCCGGACAGCTGTTCAGTGCGGGGCGGGTATATGACGGCTATGGAAGCCGGGCCAATGCGCGCGCCTATATGGTGGACCTGCTGGCGCATTGTGTCCCGGACTTTGCGCCACCGAAAGACGACCGGGCCCTTGTCTTTGATGGCTGGGAGGCCTTGTGCCGCACCTTTGCCCGCCCGGTGTTCTTTGAAAAGTCCCCGCAGTTCATCGCGCATTGGGCAGCGATGAGCCTGATCCTGGAATGGATGGAGACGACCGCGTTCGATGTGAAGATCGTGGCAATGGTCCGCAATCCGCACGGCACGATGTATTCCGCTGCAGCCCTCTTCGGGACGGATCCATACAAGCGGCAATACGGCTGGCTCGAAATCGGCCGCAATGTCCTGGCCCTCGAACAAATACTGCCCAAGAGCAAGTTCCTGAAGGTCCGCTACGAAGATCTGGTGCAGAATCCAGCCGAAGGTTTTGCCGATATCTGCCGGTTCATCGACATCGCGCCGGACGCCCGGGTCGGTTCCGGAACGCATGCGCAATCCTCGGAAAAATGGACGCGGGACGACAGCTACAGGTTGCAGCTTGACCCGGCCGTCCGGCAGCTGGCCGCGCATTTTGGCTACGGCTGCGCCGATCTGGCCAACCCGCAGGCGGCCGGAACCGGTGCCGCATGGAAGACAATCAAGCGCCGTTCGGCCCGGCTGCGCCTCAACCGGCTCAGAGACAGGTTCGTTCAGCCCGTCGTGCTACGTCTGCGCAGTGCTTTCAGGCGGAAACCGGCAAAAGACGATTCACTTAGCAACCCAAGCGTGGAGTCATAATGAGTATCAACAAACAGGTATTGGTGACAGGCGGCGCAGGTTTTATCGGGTCTCATCTGATCGACCGGCTGATCGCGGAGGGCACCGACATTTTATGCGTCGACAATTTTTACACGGGCACAAAGCCGAACATTTACCACTTGAAGAACAACGTCCATTTCGAGCTGATCCGTCACGATGTCACGTTCCCGCTCTACGTCGAGGTCGACGCGATCTTCAACCTCGCCTGTCCCGCCTCGCCGGTCCATTATCAGCACGACCCGATCCAGACCACAAAAACCAGCGTGCATGGCGCCATCAACTTGCTGGGGCTCGCCAAGCGTCTGAAATGCCCGATCCTGCAGGCCTCCACCAGCGAAGTCTATGGCGACCCCAAGGTGAACCCCCAGCGGGAGGACTACTGGGGCAACGTCAATCCGATCGGCCCGCGGTCCTGCTACGACGAGGGCAAGCGCTGCGCGGAAACGCTGTTTTTTGACTATCACCGGCAGACCGGACTGGACGTCAAGGTCGCGCGCATCTTCAACACCTATGGCCCCAGGATGCATCCCAATGACGGGCGCGTGGTGTCGAACTTCATCGTGCAGGCGCTGAAAGGAGAGCCGATAACGCTGTTCGGCGACGGCATGCAGACCCGGTCGTTCTGCTATGTCAGCGACCTTGTCGAAGCGATAGTCCGCTTCATGGGCGCCGGGCCGGACTGCCATGGTCCGATCAATTTGGGCAACCCGGTCGAAATCACCATCAAGGAACTCGCTGAACGCATCGTGACGATGACAGGGTCGCAGTCGCAGATTGTCTTTCACCCCCTACCGCAGGACGACCCGATGCAGCGCCGCCCGGATATCACCCTAGCCAAACGTGAATTGGACTGGGCCCCCGCCGTGCCGCTGGAAGAGGGTCTGAGCAAGACAATCGACTACTTTGACGGGCTGCTGTCCCAGACGGCTCCGGAAATGGTCAGGGCTGCCCAATGAACGCCTATGATCCCCCCACTGTTACACTTGGCGTTGTCGCCATCAGCTACAACGAGGAAGAGGATCTGCCCGGTTTTCTTGCCAATCTGACTGGCTGGGTCGACGAGATCGTCATTGTTGATGACGGCTCGAGCGACCGGACCGAGGAGATCTGCGCGGCAGCGGGCGACAAGGTCCGGTTTCTCCGCTCTCCGCGCAAGCCAGGCGAATATTATAGCGATCAGCGCAACAAGGGCATCGCCGCCGCGACCAGCGACTGGCTGCTGCATATGGACATCGATGAACGTGTCTCGCCGAAACTCGCCGACGAAGTCCGCAAGGCCATCAAAGATGAGCAAAAGGATGGCTACCGCTTCCGGCGGCTCAATCATTTCATGCACCGGCCGATGCAGGGCGGCGGCTGGCAGGATTGGAACCTGATCCACCTTGCCCGGCGTGACTTGTTCCATTTCGGCGGCATGTTTCACGAGACCTGCCACCTGGATGCCCCTTCGCAAAGGGTCGGGCAGCTTAGTGGCAGGATGATCCATTTCAACGAACACAACTTTGAAAAGCGCCTGAAGAAAAGCTCGACCTATCTGGAAGAGGTCGTCAAGCATGTTGAAAAGAGCAAAACAACAGTCCGGGGCTGGCAGATCCTGTGGGCGCCGGCCAAGGAATTCCTGAAGAAATACTTTTACAAGAAGGGCTTTCTCGACGGCACGCCAGGGCTGATTTCGGCGCTGCATTCGGCGACGGCTGTTTTCCGCGCCTATGCGCTGGTCTGGGACCGACAGAACCGCATTTCGCGGGCGGAACTGGAACGCCAGGTGTCCTGGGCGGCTGCGGACCGCAATGGCTGAAGCCGCGCCAAAGGTCTCGGTTGTGGTGCCCGCATATAACCGGGGCCATCTGATATGCGAGGCGCTGGACAGCGTGCAGTCGCAGACGTTCCGCAGTCTGGAAATCATTGTCATCGACGATGGCTCGACGGATGACACCCGGGCGCGGGTTGCCCAATGGGCACAAACCGCCCCGCTGCCGGTGGTTTATGAAAAACAGCCCAATGCCGGGGGAAATGCGGCCCGCAACCGCGGTATAGACAGGGCGCGCGGCCAGTTCGTTGCCTTTCTCGACAGCGACGATCTTTGGCATCCGCAAAAGCTTGAAAAGCAACTGGCGCGTCTCGCCGGGTGTCCGCAGTTTGGTGCCGTCTATTGCGGCATCAGAGAAACCGACGCCGAAAGCGGCGTTCAGATCTCGGTCCCACGGCATGCTTTTCCGGAAGGCGACCTGCTGAACGCCTTGCTGGTCCGCGATGTCACGGCCCCTACCTCCACATATCTTGTGGAGCGGAAGCTACTGATCGAAGCAGGCAAATTCGATCTTGAGCTTGCCGCCCGGCAGGACTGGGACATGTGGATACGCCTTGCCCAATTGGCCCCGATTGGCTGTGTTGCGGAAGCTCTGGTGGATCTGCGCCACCACTCGGGACCGAGGACGGTTTCGGACCCATCGCGCGAGCTGCGCGCGCACAAGCGGATATTGGCCAAATATGCGCCGCTCCGGTCCCGCCGCGCCTGGTGGCTTCCCTGGACGGCCCTGGCGGGGTTTCACCGCCGGGCGGGGCGTGTGCAGTTCCACTACTTGGGCAAACGCGGGCCCGCCGTCCGCCACTATCTGATTGCCATCGCGCTCTGGCCGTTTGCGGCCGATTCTTGGGCGGCTCTGCTTGGCGCGTTTTTGCCATCGGGTGTCCGCGGCCGGCTGAGGCGCATCTGGAACGGCCTATTCGGGAGGACATTTCTTGCAATTCGCAACCATTGAACGCGCAGCCATGATCCCCGGGCAAGAGCTGCGGGTTGCCTGTTTCGCCAATCAGTTCGGCGACCGGCAGGGGCATGGGCTGGCACGCTACGCGCGGGAACTGCTGGAGGCGCTGCAAACCCTGGGCGGGCCCGAAGTTGTTCCCGTTGCCGGCTGGTCGGGTTTGTCGCCGGCGGAGCTAGCGGCCCGTCAGCGGGAGACCGGGCTGAAGCTCACGGGGCTCGGTCGGCGCGGCACCTCGCTGCTCTGGACGTTTCTCGGGCGCCCGTCTCTTGAGGCCTGCCTGGACGCGCCGGTTGATGTTGTCCACGCCGTCTCCCTCGGCTACCCCGTCGCGACGCAAAAGCCCTTTGTTGTGACAATCCACGACCTCGGCCCCTTGCTCCATCCGGAGTATTTCAGGAACACCCGCCCCTGGGTCATGAAACGCAGCCTTGAGCAGGCAATGCGCAAGGCGGATGTCATTGCCTGCGTGTCGCAATACACCGCGGACACCGTCCGGGAATATGTCGGCCCTGCGGTCGAGGCCCGGCTGCGCGTGGTGCTTGAAGGCGTCTCTGACGCTTTCTTCACCCCGGCGGACCTTGCGGTGCTGCACCGGTTTGCCTTACCGCCCGATACCCCCTTCATCCTCTCTGCCGGCGCGGCCAGCCCGCGCAAAAACCTGGCCGGCCTGCTGCGGGCGATGGCCTTGGCGGCAGACAGCATTCCGCATCATCTGGTGCTGGCCGGAGGTGCCGGCTGGGACAACGGGGAAATTGCCCAGGCTCTTGCCGCGCCAGCGCTGCGCAACCGGGTGCATCGCACCGGCTACGTTTCCGACCCGGAACTCCGGGCGCTTTATCAGGCCGCTGACCTCTATGTTCATCCGTCGCTGTTCGAAGGCTTCGGCCTGCCTGTGCTTGAATCCATGGCCAGCGGCACGCCGGTTGTCGCCTCGGACCGGACATCCCTGCCTGAGGTTGCAGGCCAGGCGGGATATCTGTGCGATGCCTCGGATCCGGAAGCCTTGGCCGCTGGTATCCTGCAGGTTTGCTGCTCTGAAGACCTGAGCGCCCGCATGGCTGCAATGGGCAGGCTCCGCGCCAGGGAGTTCAGCTGGTCCAGCTGCGCCCGCGCGATGGCCGGAATGTACAGCGATGCAGCGTCATGATCTGCGAAATCCCATGAAACTTGTTGTGACCGTCAACTCCTCCTTCAACATCGTGAACTTCCGTTCAGGCCTGCTGCGCGCGCTGATGGAAGACGGCCACGAGATCGTCGTTCTGGCGCCGCGGGACGAGTACACCGATGCAATTCTCAGCGGTGTCGGCTGCTCATATGTGGAACTGAAGATGGACCGGCGCGGCACCTCACCGGTGCGGGAGGCGGGTTGCCTCAGGGCGATGATCGGGCATATCCGGGCTTTGCGGCCGGATGCAATCCTGAGCTACACGATCAAGAACAACCTGTATGCGGGGCTGGCGGCGCGTTTGACCGGGACGCCGATTATTCCGAATGTCACCGGTTTGGGGTCTGTATTCTCGGGCAAAGGCCCCTTGGCCGTTTTTGCGGCACATGCCTACCGGCATGCCTTCCGCGCGGCTCCCATCGTCTTTTTCCAGAATCTTGAAGATCAACAGCAGTTCCTGCGGGCCGGGCTGGTTGCATCTAAAACCGCGCGACTTTTACCCGGATCGGGTGTTGACCTGGCGCGGTTCACCGCTTCCCCGGTGTCGGCGCGCCCAGATGCGCCTGTGTTCCTGCTGGTTGCCCGGCTGCTTTGGGAAAAAGGCCTGGCGGAATACGCCGACGCCGCGCGGCAGGTCCGCAAGCTGTTCCCCAAGGCCACATTCAGGCTTGCTGGCGGTCTTGAAGCCCCAAGCAAGGCAGCGATTTCCGAAGCGGTCCTGGCACAGTGGCAGGAGGAGGGGATCATCGAATACCTCGGCCGGCAGCGCGACATCCGCCCGGTTATCGAGGAGGCAACCTGCGTGGTCATGCCCAGCTATTACCGCGAGGGAACCCCGCGCGCCCTTCTGGAAGCCGGAGCCTGCGGGCGGCCGGTCATCACGACGGATACAGCCGGCTGCCGCACGGCTGTCATCGATGGGGAAAGCGGTTTTCTGGTGGCGCCGCGTGACAGCCACGATCTGGGGCAGGCGATGCTGCGCGTCGCCGGGGCATCACAGGAAACACTGCAGCAGATGGGCGCTGCGGGTCGGGCGCTTGCCGAGCGCCAATTCGATGAGAAAATCGTCATCCGCGCCTACACGCAGGCGATCGCCGAAATTGCGGCCAGGCATGAAGGCATCCGCGCGCTTTGACGCGCAGGCCTGCAAAACGTCTGAACAGCTAAGGAGCGCGTGCTGCGGAGGAGACGCCTTCGGCAGCGCAGCATAGTCGTGGTTTGCTCATGCCTGCAGGGGCAAACCTGCAGGCATAAGGCAAGCGACATGACACAAGGGGTGCGTCAGAACAGGAAATCTCCCGCGTCGATTTCCGATGGCTGAAGGCCCTGCAGCAGGATTGTTCCCTCACCGGTATCAATCAGTGTATTGCCGCCCTGACTGCTGATCTCCAGGCTGCCATAGCTGTCGCCGCTTTGCTTGAGGCCGCTGAGGTCGATGAGATCGGCTCCGGAGGTGAAATCCAGAATCGTGTCCTGGCCGTGGCCCGCGGCGAAAACAAAGGCGTCATCGCCATCGCCACCCTTCAACTGGTCCGCGCCCTTTCCGCCATTGAGCGTATCGTTGCCGCGGCCACCATACAGAATATCCTTGCCGCCGCCGCCCTTCAGGACGTCCTTGTTACCGCCGCCAAAAACGGTATCTGCGCCGCCGCCGCCAAAAACCTTGTCCTTGCCGCCGCCACCTTTGACGGTATCCTCATCCTTGCCGCCTCTGAGCTGGTCTCTGCTGGCATAGCCAACCAGCATGTCCTGGCCATCAAGCCCCTTTATAACGTCTGCCTCTGCGGTGCCGTGCAGCGTGTTGTCCTGTGCGTTGCCGGTCACCAGGTTGAGATCGTCATCAGGCTGCGGGTCAGGCGTCGGCGCCGGGTCGGGCGCAGAGCCTGTGTCGCCGGTGCCGCCATCTGCAACGGGGCCGGCAGTGCCGGACCACAGCGCGTCGGCGGACATCTTGCGCGCCGCGCCGGTTGCCGCAACATCACCGCCGAGATTGCTGCCGGACGGGCTGGGCGCCTCGGCGCCGAGGAAGCGCATCTCGCTGACATTGCCGAGCAGGCTGATCCCCTCCCAGTTGATGTCATAGCCGTCCTTGATCAGGAAGGCGCGGGTGTTGCCCGAGGTCGTATTCTCGAAGATCGAGTCGCTGACCGTGATGTCATGCGGCATCTGATGCGCTTTGCTGCTGTTCAGCAGGCCTTTGGGGTTGAGCACGGTCACAACAACCCCGTTGGGGCTGTCGATGAACTCGCTACCGGAAATGTTGATGTTGCTGTTCTGCTTGCTAGCGTTGAAATCGGCGCTGTTGTTGTACAGGCTCTTGATGTCGATGCCGCTGACGCCGTTGTCGTAGAACACCGAGTTCAGCACCTTGCCGTCCTTGAAGCCGCCCGCGGCATCAAGCCCGTCGCGGTGGTTGCCTTCGAAGAAACTGTCCGAAACCAGCATCCGCTCGGGGCCGTCGCCGCTGGGGGTGGCGGTGGTCTTGATGCCGTCGCCCAGCGAATTGCGGAAATGGCCGCCGGTCACCGTGGCGTCATCGCCGCCGACGATGCGGACCTGGTAGAAGCCGCCATCGAAGGAGCTCTGGTCCA
>NZ_JBVYHB010000031.1:0-15593 GCF_056033425.1 Leisingera sp. SA32
TGGAACGCCCCCACTGAAGTGGTCCACCTTTTGGGATAGAATTATCCCGTTTTCAGGAGGACGACGAGATGGCCGGCAAGCGAGAGAAGCCCGAAGATATCGTGCTGAAGCTGCGACAAGTTGAAGTGCTGCAAGGGCAAGGCAAATCAGTTCAGGAGGCCGTGCGGCAGATCGGAGTGACGGTTCAGACCTACTATCGATGGCGCAAGGAGTATGGCGGCATGAGCCGCGATCAGCTCAAGCGGCTGAAAGAGCTGGAAGCTGAGAATACCCGGCTCAGACGAGCCGTGTCGGATCTGACACTGGACAAGATGATCCTGGCCGAGGCCGCACGGGGAAACTTCTAAGCCCTTCCCGCCGCAGGCAGTGCATCAACCATGTGCAGCAAACCCTCAGCGTATCGGAGCGCAGGGTTTGCCGCACATTAGGTCAGCATCGCTCTACGCAGCGCAAGGTGCCCTGTGGTCTACCGGACGAAGCCCGGCTGACCGAGGACATCACCGCGTTGGCCGAAGAGTTTGGCCGCTATGGATATCGCATGATCACTGGGCTGCTGAACAACAGCGGCTGGCATGTAAATCACAAGCGCGTTGAACGGATCTGGCGGCAGGAGGGGCTTAAAGTCCCGCAAAAGCAACCCAAGAAAGGCCGACTTTGGCTGAATGATGGTTCCTGCGTCCGGCTGCGGCCGGAGCGCCCGAACCATGTCTGGTCCTATGACTTTGTTCAGGACCGAACCCACGACGGGCGGATCTTCCGCACGCTGAATATCATCGATGAGTTCACGAAGGAGGCGCTGGTGATCCGGGTCAAACGCAGGCTCAATTCAACGGATGTGGTCGACGCATTGACGGATTTGTTCATCCTACGCGGCCCGCCGGAATACATAAGGTCGGATAATGGTGCAGAATTTATTGCCAAGAAGGTGCGTGCCTGGATCGATGCCGTCGGTGCGAAAGCCGCATTCATCACCCCCGGCTCACCATGGGAGAACGGCTACTGCGAGAGCTTCAATGCCCGTTTCCGGGATGAGCTGCTCAACGGCGAGGTCTTCACCACGTTACGCGAGGCCCAGATCCTGATCGAACGCTGGCGGCGTCACTACAATACGGTCAGGCCCCACAGCGCCTTAGGATACCGGCCGCCAGCGCCCAAGAGCATTGTCCCGATAGACCAAAGGCCGACTATGCACTAACATTCAAACTGGACCACCCGATGGGGGCACACCAGCCATGCTGCCTGGCTTCCAGCGCCCGCGCCTCATCCACTTCGAGAGTGCGCTCGAATACGCCTTCCTCTGCCTGATGTTGGTACACGACGACGTGCACCACATACGCGAACAGCCTCCGGCGATATCCTATGTCGACACTGACGGCCGCCCCGCGCGACATGTCTTCGATTTCTTGGTCACGAAAACGGACGGGGAGCGCATTGCCGTAGCCATCAAACCCATGCCGCGTGTACTGACGCTAAACTTTGCTTCCGAGCTCGAAGCGGTCTCGGCGGCAGTAACCAAATCGTTCGCGGATCGCGTGCTGCTCGTCACGGACCAGCACATTGACCGACAGGCTGCCGCTGAAGCGGCTCGAAAGCTCGCCTGGTCGCGCCCCTCTCTGGTGGAGGTGGCGGCATGACCCTGCGTTTTCGCTTCTCAAGCTCTGACATGATCACCACGGCAGGGGTCGCCATGCGTCCCATTGAGATCAATGACATCGGAGGCACCTTCGAGCGTGTTGGTCAGCCGGGGATAACGGAGGCTTTTTCCCACCAAGAGCTCGCCGAGATGATGCGACGACCGGATACAACGTATTTTGCCGGCTACTTCGACCGGGCTACGCAGGAGATGCGGCTAAACAAGCCAGTCGAAGTGATCAGTGAACTGCCGGAACAGATCGGCAGACTGGTGATTTGGCGGAAAGCGGTCTGCGATGCTTTCCTGACTTTAGAGGCAAAAGATCAAATCAAGCGCACCCAAGACAGCTATGACAGCGCGCGCCCACGACTAGCCGCAGAAACGCAGCGGCTTGTCGGCGAAGGCGCCGCAGCAGCCAAGAAGGCTAGACCAGGCAAAGACGTCACCGTACGCAACCTTCCGGGTAGCCGAACTGCGTTTCAATGGGTGCGTGCTTATCAATCTGCGAGTTGCTCACCACTTGCCCTGATCCCCGAGACTTATCGTTCCGGGAACCGGACGCGGATTTGGTGCCCGCGATCTGAAGCTCTGATGAATCAGGTCATCGAGATCTACGCCGACACGCAGCGCCCAACCAAGGTCCAAGCTATTAAGCAAACCCAGGCGCTTTTCGATGAGGAGAACCGAAAACGTGCCGACGCCGGGGTACCTATTATGGTCGTTCCATCGGCCGCAAGTATTCGACGTCGCCTAGACATGGCTGATCCGTTCTACCTCTACGCCAAGCGGAATGGTGCTGCAGCTGCCGCTAGACATTTTGCCATGAGCAGCAACGGTCCCGATGTCGTGCGCCCCATGGAGCGGGTCGAGATGGATGAAAACAAATTAGACGTCATGTCGTTGCTGACGCTGACCGGCATCTGGGAGCACCTGCCGCCGGATCGGCAGAAGAAATTCGAGACAGGGCGGCGCTGGATGTATCTTGCGATCGACTGCGCCACGAAGTGTGTCGTGTCGATGCGACTGGCCGACAATCCGAACTCGGATGATGCGATCCGCGCGCTGCGGCAGATTTTCGAGGACAAGACCCCGCTGGCCCAGGCGGCCGAATGCGAAAGCACATGGCATCATCATGGTGGAATCGGAACAATTGTGACCGACATGGGGCCTGCCTTCGTCTCGGATGCCTTCCAGGCAACGGTGGCGTCGCTTGGGGTCACGTCGCACTTGCCGCCCGCTGGAATTCCCTGGATGCGGGGCCACATCGAGTCCTTCTTCCGCACTCTCGGGCATCAGCTCATGCCGCTCTTGGCAGGTCGAACCTTCTTCGACACCATTGATCGCGGCGACAATCCTTCAGAAATGCTCGCCTGTCTTTGCGACGACGATCTGATCAAGGTCCTGCTGACCTATATCGTTGATATCTATCACAACCAGCCACACGGCTCGCTGAAGGGGGAAACTCCGAATGCAGCTTGGAAGCGGCTGGTGGCTGAACACGGGACGCCCCCGGTGCCGGATGGTTTGACCCTCAGGAAGGCATTCGGCAGGCCGATGCCCCGGAAGCTCAACGACGAGGGCGTACTGTTCTCGGGGCTTAGCTATAGCTGCGAGGCGCTGCGGGAAGCCTATCTGCACTCCCCCATACGGGAGGTGGAAATCAGGGTCGATCTGCAGGACATCGGGTGGATCGCCGTCAAGGTCGGAGCCACTTGGTATCCGGCGCTCGCCAATCAACCCGGCTTTGAGGGCGTGAGCTTCGATGAGCTGCGCGAGGGCATCCGGGCCGTTCGTCACGCACATGCGCGTGCTGCGAAGTTGGATGCGCCCAAGGTCCAGCGGGCAATCGCGCGGATATCGGACGCGAACCGCCGCGCATTCGCGCTGCGCGCCCTGACACCTTTCCATGTGACCGACGTGGAAGTCGCCCGTGCAGATTCGGCACTGCACTATCCGCTCCGCTCTGATGAGCAGCGGTTGGGATTCATGCCGCCGAGCAACGACCTGCTCAATGACGCAATCTCCATTACTCCGCCAACGGACACATCTCGGAAGCCGAACAGCGACGATAACGGGCCGATCTCCGAGCGTCGAACGAGACGCAAGAACCGCAAACGCTGGGGGTTTAATGATGGGAAATGATCTGATCACCCATGCGGCACAACGGGTCGCTGAACTGAAGGCGTATTTCGTCGATCACGAGCGCTTTGTTCCACTGGCAGAAGGGTTCTCCATCCTCGCCGAGAAAAGGCTCGTAGACATCCAGACCGACCGTATCAGCGAGGCACAAGGGCTTGCCCTGTCCGGGCACTCCGGGGCCGGAAAAAGCGCGGCAATCACACATCTTCTTGCCCAAGAAAGGCAGAGGCTGGCCGATCAGGGATACGGAGATTCAACCATCATCAGCTTGCGGGTACCATCGCCCGCAACGCTGAAATTCGTCGGGCAGATGCTGCTTCGGGCGCTCGGCTACCCCATCGGTGCCGATCGCCATGCCTGGTACATCTGGGACCTGGTCCAACATCACCTCAAGGAGCGGCGCGTCCTGTTCGTGCATCTCGACGAGGCGCAGGATCTTGCGTCGCGGGGCACCAAGCACGAGCTGGATTCAGTCACATCCATGCTGAAGACCCTGATGACGGACCCGGAATGGCCGGTCGGGATCATTCTTTCGGGCACAAACGAGCTGGAAGACATCCTCAACCACGACCACCAGCTCGCTCGACGCATGAGGACCGTTCGCTTCGAGAGCCTACCCCCCGCCGCATATGGTGATGATATCCTCGATCTGCTCGAGAACTACTGTGAACTGGCGCAGCTCGAACCAGAGGATGACGTTCTGGAATTATCCCACGGCGAACGCGTGGTCCATGCTGCGGCAAACCAATTCGGCATCGCCATCGTCCTGATCCTCGACGCCATCGAGGACGCTTATCTGCAGGGCCAGAAGACGCTGAACCAGCGCAATTTCATCAGGGCCTACCATCGGCGGACCTCCTGCGATGCCGAGTTCAACCCGTTTGTCGTGCCGGACTTCATGCGCATCGACGCCCGCCAGGTGTTTTCTCGGGAGAACCGCACATGATGTTGTCACCCCTCAAGCCGCTTCCGCTCAACGTCACCCCGGTACCCGGTGAAAGCGCGACATCGCTTGCGTCCCGCATCGCGCGGAAGAACGGGACTGCCAGTCTTCAGTCTTTCTGCGCCGACATGAGCATTTCCTATCGCGCTCTGAAGGTCGGCGACCCGGTGGAGATCGAGCGGGTTGCCGCACTCGCCGGGTGCGATCACACCAAACTCCGCACCTGGACGCCCCACGCCCCGTCGAAGACGAATTATCAGCTGGGGGCAGAAGCGCCGAGGTTCACGGCCTACAGCCGAAGCACGATCAGAGGATGCCCGAAATGTGCCGCTGAAGCTCTTTCAGAGTATGGTGCCCATGGCCCGTTTCATCTCGGGGCATGGCAACTCACTTCAATCCGAACCTGCGCCCGGCATTCTTGCATGTTGATCGAGGTCCCGCCTCCCTCGCATCACAAGCACAGCTATGATTTCGCGCGGATGGTCGACAACATGGACATAGACGACATTCAGATCGTTGCCGAAGAAGCGCGATCTCTGGAGCGCTACCTCCTTGGCCGATTGGATGGCGCGTCTGCGGGCCGTTGGCTCGACACGCTGGAATTCCATGTCGCGGCACAGCTTTGCGAAAATTTCGGCCTTTTGCTGACGCGAGGCCCCAAAGCCAGTCGAGCTGAAACGACCGAACGACAATGGCTTGAGGCCGGTGCAGCCGGATACGACGTCCTATGCAACGGACCTGATCAGATGGTCGCAGTGCTTGAAGAGCTTCGCTTAAAGGCAGGCCCTGGCTGTCACACCTACGGTGCGATTGCAGGTTCTTTCCTGACCTGGCTATCACAGCGTGAGGATGATGCCGCATTCGATGACATCCGTCAGATGGTCTTCGACTACATCTTGCGGACCTATCCCGTGCTCGTCGGTAGCACAGTCCTGCGGATACGGTGCGACAGGCAACAGGTGTATTCCCTTCGAAAAGGCGCGAAGGCCTACGGCATCGACGAACGGATGCTGCGCCATAAGCTTCTGGAGCGTGGCGACATCTCGAAATCGGGAAAATCCGGTGCCATCACCTATCATCGCTACCCGTCACGGGAGACGCTGCAAAAGCTCGCCAATGAAACCAACGGCGTGCTACGCGGGTTCGATGCGGCAGACTATCTCGGGCTGGACATCCACCTGCTGCGCACGTTCGTCGTGGAAGGGCTCATCAAGAAGGCAGGAGAGATGGCCCGAAACGCGCCGTATTTCCGAAGGGAGGATCTCGACGCGTTTCTTGGTCGCTTGTATCGCCAAACACGCCCCGATTTGGAATCGGCCAGTGATGAGGTTTCCCTCATTGCGGCCACGCCCGCGTGCCAATGCTCGACCCTCGAACTCCTGAACCTGATTTTCGAACATGACATTCCGCTACGCTGTGCTGCGGGCGCAGACCTAAGGTTCAACGATTTCCTGATATCTGTCGAGCGGGCAAAAACGGCCATAGGCCAGAGCTCAGCTGGTGCGATCAGCATGTCGGAAGCTGCCGGTAAGCTAGGGGTCGATACCGCAACAATCCGCAACCTGGTGAACGCAGGCTACTTGAGTGCTGCTCCGAAGGCCAAAAGGTCCTCCGAACGCTGGCGGGTGGTCGATGAGGCCTCCGTCGCAGCGTTCGGCGGACACTACATCTCGGCTGCCGATCTTGCTCACGAGCTGCGACGCGATACCGCCAATCTCTGCCGCGAGCTTTACAAAAACGGCGTCGAACCACTCATCTTCAACGGCGAGAACCGGATCATCTTTCGCCGTCGCGATGTGAGCTAGATATAAGGTCAGGAACGCCGCTGGGTCCTGCTGCCTGATGGGGCCGCAGCCCGTGCATTCCATCCCCAAGACCTTCTGACACGACGAGCCTTGAGAAAGCCGACCACTGTGTCGGCTTTTTTCATATCTTCCGAGAGGCAACCCTATCTGACGAAAAAGGCAGCTTCAGTTCAGCATCGAGATTTCGGGTCGCTGAATTCAAAAGGAAATTTTGACGCTCAGAGGCAAAACTATGTGCCCCTTCCCACCCTTCATTCAAAATGAAAAAGCAACCGGACACGGATGTGTCGTCGGTTGTTTTCGTACGTGAATAAGCCTGTGTCGGCAAAGGCTTGGCCCTGCCCTGACGCAAGGACCGGGGCAGCCGAAGCCGCCCCGGTGGTGATGTTACTTGTTCAGGATCTTCGACAGCACCAGATAGGCGGCGCCAGCCACGAACAGGCCCACGAACCAGGCGTAGGTATAGATCGTCGCGAAGAAGTCCGAGGTGCCTGCGGTGATGCCGACACCGGCCAGGAAGCCCGGCAGGTTCGGCAGGATGCCGATCACCAGCGCCCAGACACCGGCCCAGTTGGTGCCGTTCTTGCCGGAGTAGATGCCGTTCAGCTTGAACAGCTCAGCCACCTCCAGCTTGGTCTTGCGCAGCAGGTAGTAGTCCGCCAGCATCACACCCGCGATCGGCCCCAGCAGCGCCGAATAGGCGATCAGCCAGCCGACGATGTGGTTGACCAGCACCCAGGGGAACATGGCGATGCCGATGCCCGCGGTGATGTAGCCGCCGCGCTTGAGGTTGATCTTGCTGGGCGCGAGGTTGGCAAAGCCGTGCGCCGGCGCCACCACATTGGCCGCGAGGTTGGTGGTCAGCGTTGCCACGATCAGCGCGAACAGCGCGATGATCACCGACAGGCCGCCCATCTTCTCGGACAGCTGGATCGGATCCCAGATCGCCTCGCCAAAGATCACCACGGTGGCCGAGGTCACGGCAGAGGCGATGAAGGCAAACAGCGCCATCGGGATCGGCAGACCCACCAGCTGGCCCAGCAGCTGGTCTTTCTGGCTGCGGGCGTGACGGGTGAAGTCGGGAATGTTCAGCGCCAGGGTTGCCCAGAAGCCGATCATGCCGGTGAGGCTCGGCCAGAACACGGACCAGAACTGGCCTTCCTGCGGCTGGCCGGGGTCAAAGGCGCTGGGGGTCGACAGCATTTCGCCAAAGCCACCGGCGTTGACATAGGCCCAGCCCAGCAGTGCCAGACCCATCGCCAGCAGGAAGGGCGCGGCATAGGTTTCCAGCCAGCGGATCGATTCCGTGCCGTTCTTGATGAAGTAGAGATGCAGCCCCCAGAAGGCGAGGAAGCAGATGAACTCGCCCGCGCTGATGCCGAGAATCGCCAGCGGCTCACCCGCCAGCGCGCCGCCGGTCAGGGTGTTGAGGATCACGAAGATCGCCGAGCCACCGACCCACGTCTGGATGCCGAACCAGCCACAGGCGACGATGCCGCGCGCAACGGCCGGGATCTTGGCGCCCGTGGGGCCAAAGGAGGAGCGCAGCAGCACCGGGAAGGGGATGCCGTATTTGGTGCCCGCATGGCCCACCAGCACCATCGGGATCAGCACGATGGCGTTGGCCGCAAGAATGGTCAGCACCGCCTGATCCCAGCTCATCCCCGAGCCGATCAGGTAGGAGGCCAGCAGGTAGGTCGGGATGCAGACCACCATGCCAACCCAGAGGGCGGCGATTGCCAGCCAATCCCAAGTGCGCTGCTCGGCGGTGGTGGGCAGCTGGTCTTCGTTGTACAGCTCCTGGTCGATCCCAGCCAGATCAACCTGCTGCGCCGATTGGGCGCCCGGTGCTGTGTATCCGCTTGTTATGTCAGCCATTATCAGTTCTCCCTGTTATTTTGGCTTGTTGCGGCCCCGGAGAGTTTGCGGGGTCCGCGATGTGAAAATTCCCCGGCTTGCACCGGGGAATGTCGATCAGACGCAGGCGGGCATGTTTTCCGCCGAGCGTTGGACCTGGCGTGGCGCGGTCAGCTCTTTCCACTTCGACAGCGCCTTGTTCACCTCTGGGAAGGGGGCGCGTTCGACGAAGCGGCCGTGGCCCGGGGTCGCGCAGACGGTGCCGTCGTCCACCGCGACCTCGCCCCGGCTGAGCGTGTAGCGCGGCAGGCCGGTGACCTCGCGGCCGGAAAATACGTTGTATTCCACCACCGACTGCTGGGTCTCGGGCGAGATCACCTTGGATTTCGTGGGATCCCAGACCACCAGATCGGCATCGGAGCCTTCCACGATCGCCCCCTTCTGCGGGTAGATGTTGAGGATCTTGGCGATATTGGTGGAGGTGACGGCGACAAATTCATTCGGCGTCAGGCGGCCGGTGTTGACGCCTTCGGTCCACAGCACCGGCATCCGGTCTTCCAAGCCGCCGGTGCCGTTGGGGATCTTGGTAAAATCGTCGATACCGAAGCGTTTCTGCTCCACCGAGAAGGCGCAGTGGTCGGTGGCCACAACCTGCAACGATCCCGCCTGAAGGCCGGCCCAGAGGCTGTCCTGGTGGGATTTGTCGCGGAACGGCGGCGACATCACCCGCTGCGCGGCGTGGTCCCAGTTGGGGTTGCGGTATTCGCTGTCGTCCAGGACCAGATGCTGGATCAGCGGCTCGCCAAAGACACGCATGCCTTTCTGGCGCGCCCGGCGGATCGCCTCATGCGCCTGCTCGCAGGAGGTGTGCACAACATAGAGCGGAACACCTGCCATGTCGGCGATCATGATGGCCCGGTTGGTGGCTTCGCCTTCGACCTCGGGCGGGCGCGACAGGCCGTGGCCTTCGGGGCCGCGGATGCCGTCGGCCAGCAGTTTCTGCTGCATGGTGGCGACCACGTCGCCGTTTTCCGCATGCACCATCGGCAGCGCGCCAAGGGCCGCACAGCGGCGGAAGCTGTCAAACAGCTCGTCATCCTCCACCATCAGCGCGCCCTTGTAGGCCATGAAGTGCTTGAAGGAGTTGATGCCGAGGTCGACGACCTGCTGCATCTCGTTGAAGACCTGCTCGCTCCACCAGGTCACCGCCATGTGGAAGGAGTAATCGGCGCAGGCGCGTTTCGACTTGGCCTGCCAGGCCTCCAGCGCCTCCAGCATCGACTGGCCGGGGCTGGGCAGGCAGAAATCCACCACCATGGTGGTGCCGCCCGCGAGGCCCGCACGGGTGCCGGATTCAAAATCATCTGCCGAATGGGTGCCCATGAAGGGCATTTCCAGATGCACATGGGGGTCGATGCCGCCGGGCATGACATAGCACCCCTCGGCGTCCAGCACCTTGTCGCCGCTGAGGTTCGTGCCGATCTGCACGATCTTGCCCTCCTCGATCGCCACATCGGCGGCATAGCTGCGGTCGGCGGCGACGATGGTGCCGCCCTTGATTACGGTTCTGCTCGTCATTGTCTTCACTCCACGATTTCTGCAGTTTCCAGCACGGCATGCAACAGCACATCGGTGCCCGCAGCGGCCCATTCGCGGCTGATTTCCTCGTCCTCGTTATGGCTGAGTCCATCGACGCAGGGGCACATCACCATGGCGGTCGGCGCCACCTTGTTGATCCAGCAGGCGTCATGCCCCGCGCCCGAGATGATGTTGCGGTGCGAGTAGCCCAGATTTTCCGCCGCGCGCCGCACAGCCGAGACGCATGTCTCGTCGAAGGTGACCGGATCGAAGTGGCCGACCTGCTCGATTTCCAGGCCCAGTTCCAGCTCCTCGGCGATTCTGGCAGCCCCCTCGCGCAGACGGCGCTCCATGTCTTCTTGCGTGTCGAAGCTGGGCGAGCGGAAGTCGATGGTGAAGACCACCTTGCCCGGCACGATGTTGCGGCTGTTGGGGTAGTAATCGCAGTGCCCCACCGCGCCGACGGCGTCCGGCTGATGGCTCATCGCGATTTCATGCACCAGATCGGTGATCCGCGCCGCGCCCAGCCCCGCATTGCGGCGCATCGGCATCGGGGTGGAGCCGGTATGCGCCTCCTGGCCCGTCAGCGTCACCTGCAACCAGTTCAGGCCCTGACCGTGGGTGACAACGCCGATGTCCTTGCCCTCGGCCTCCAGAATCGGACCCTGCTCGATGTGCAGCTCGAACATGGCGTGCATCTTGCGGCTGCCGACCGGCTCGTCACCGACATAGCCGATGCGGGCCAGTTCTTCGCCGAATTTCTTGCCCTCCGCATCCTCGCGCGCGTAGGCCCAGTCCTGGGTGTGCACACCGGCAAAGACGCCCGAGGACAGCATGGCAGGCGCAAAACGTGTGCCTTCCTCGTTGGTCCAGTTCACCACCACGATGGGGCGGCGCGGGGTGATTCCCTGATCGCGGATCGAGCGCACGACCTCAAGGCCCGCCAGCACGCCCAGCACACCGTCGTATTTGCCGCCCGTGGGCTGGGTGTCCAGGTGGCTGCCCATCATCACCGGATCCAGATCCGGCTCGGCGCCTTCGAGGCGGGCAAACATGTTGCCCATGCTGTCGACGCCCACCGTCATGCCGGCCTCTTCGCACCAGCGTTTGAACAGGTCGCGGCCTTCCTTGTCGGCGTCGGTCAGCGTCTGGCGGTTGCAGCCACCGCGCAGGCCGGGGCCAACCAGAGCCATTTCCATCAGCGAATCCCACAGGCGGCTGCCGTTGATGCGGGCGTTGCTTAGCACATCTTTCATTTTGTCTCTCCCTAGTGGCGGCTGCCACCCGGACTGGCGGGCGGCAGCGGTCAGGTCACGCGCTGAGCGATTCGGCGAGGATGCCGATCAGCGTGTCGATTTCGGATTTCTCGATGATGAGCGGCGGCGACATGGCGATGATGTCGCCGGTGGTGCGCAGATGCGCCCCCTTGTCCCAGGCCCGCAGGTAGACGTCCAAGGCGCGCTTGGTCGGCATATCCGGCACCGGCTCCAGCTCCACCGCACCAACCAGACCCGCGCAGCGGATGTCCTTTACATGCGGCAGACCCTTGAGGCTGAACATTGCCTCGGCCCAATAGCCCTCCAGCGCGGCGGCGCGTTCGAACAGCTCCTCCTCGCGGTAGGTGTCGAGGGCGGCAAGTGCTGCGGCACAGGCCACCGGGTTGCCCGAGTAGGTATAGCCGTGGAACAGCTCGATCATATGGTCCGGGCCGGTCATGAAGGCATCGTGGATCTCGCTGCTGATCATCACCGCGCCCATCGGGATGACCCCGTTGGTCAACCCCTTGGCGGTGGTGATCATGTCCGGCTCGACACCGTAGTAATCAGCGCCAAAGGCCCGGCCCAAACGACCATAGGCGGTGATCACCTCGTCAAAGATCAACAGGATGCCATGCTGGCGGGTGATCTCGCGCAGGCGTTTCAGATAGCCCTTGGGCGGCAGGATCACCCCGGCAGAGCCCGCCATCGGCTCGACGATCACTGCGGCAATGGTTTCCGCCCCGTGCAGATCGATCAGCCGGACCAGATCCTCGGCCAGCTCGACGCCATGTTCTGCCTCGCCCTGGCTGTAAGGATTGCGCTCGGGGTCATGGGTGTGGCGCAGGTGGTCGACGCCGGTCAGCAGGCTGCCGAAATGACGACGGTTGTTGACGATACCGCCGACAGCGATGCCGCCGAAGTTCACCCCGTGATAGCCCTTCTCGCGGCCGATCAGACGGGTGCGACCCGCCTGCCCCTTGGCCTTGTGGTAGGCCAGCGCGATCTTCAGCGCGGTTTCCACCGATTCGGAGCCGGAGTTGGTGAAGAACACGTGATTCAGATCGCCCGGCGCCAGTTCGGCCAGCCGGTTGGCCAACTCAAACGCCTTGGGGTGGCCCATCTGAAAGGCCGGCGCATAGTCCAGCTCGGTCATCTGGTTCGTCACCGCCTCGGTGATGCGCGGCGCGGCGTGGCCTGCGTTGACACACCAGAGGCCGGCGGTGCCATCCATCACCTGCTTGCCCTCGGTGGTGGTGTAATACATGCCCTTTGCGCCGGCGATCATGCGCGGGTTCTGCTTGAAATGCCGGTTGGCGGTGAAGGGCATCCAATAGGCGTCCATGGCGTTTGCACGCTTGGGGTTGGTGTCCATGTCCTGATCCTTTGTCTTGAGAATTGGTCAGCTGACGGAAGTCAGCAGCGTGTCGAGGCTTTGCTTGGCGTCGCCGTAGAACATGCGGGTGTTGTCCTTGAAGAACAGCGGGTTCTCGATGCCGGAGTAGCCGGTGCCCTGGCCGCGCTTGGAGACGAACACCTGTTTCGCCTTCCAGCACTCCAGCACCGGCATGCCCGCGATGGGGGAGTTCGGATCCTCCTGCGCCGCCGGGTTCACGATGTCGTTGGAGCCAATGACAATCGCCACATCGGTCTGCGGGAAGTCGTCGTTGATCTCGTCCATCTCCAGCACGATGTCGTAGGGCACCTTGGCCTCGGCCAGCAGCACGTTCATGTGACCCGGCAGACGGCCCGCCACCGGGTGGATGGCAAAGCGCACCTCTTTGCCCTTGGCGCGCAGGCGGCGGGTCAGCTCGGCGACGTTCTGCTGCGCCTGCGCCACCGCCATGCCGTAGCCGGGGATGATGATGACCGAATCGGCCTCCTCCAGCGCCTGCGCCACGCCCTCGGCATCGATCGCGATCTGCTCGCCCTCGACCTCCATCGCAGGCCCGGTGCTGCCGCCAAAGCCGCCGAGGATCACGCTGACAAACGAGCGGTTCATCGCCTTGCACATGATGTAGCTGAGGATCGCGCCCGAAGAACCCACCAGCGCGCCGACCACGATCAGCAGGTCATTGCCCAAGGAGAAGCCAATCGCCGCCGCCGCCCAGCCGGAGTAACTGTTCAGCATCGAGACCACCACCGGCATGTCGGCGCCGCCGATGCCCATGATCAGGTGGTAGCCGATGAACAGGGCCGCCAGCGTCATCACGAACAGCGGCAGGAAGCCGCCCGAATTGAAGTACCAGATCAGGCAGATGAACGACAGCGCCGCGGCACCGGCGTTCAGCGCGTGACCGCCCGGCAGCTTGGTCGCGGCGGAGGTGACCTTGCCCGCCAGCTTGCCAAAGGCAATCACCGAGCCGGTAAAGGTGATCGCGCCGATGAAGATGCCCAGGTACAGCTCAACCCGCAGAAACCCGATCTCGGCCGGGGTTTTCTTGGCAATCAGCTTGGCGAAAGTGCCGAGGTCTTCGGTGCTGCCCGCCGCCACGGCCGCGGCCACATTGCCGATCTCGAAATGGGCGATGAAGCCGACAAAGACCGCCGCCAGACCGACCAGCGAATGCATCGCCGCCACCAGCTGCGGCATCTCGGTCATCTGCACCTTTTTCGCAACATAAGTGCCGATGATGCCGCCGCCCGCGATCAGCAGGACCGACAGCAGCCACAGGCCGGAGCCCGGCCCGATCAGCGTGGCAAAGACCGCCAGCGCCATGCCCGCGATGCCGTACCACACCGCGCGTTTGGCGCTTTCCTGGTTCGACAGGCCGCCAAGCGACAGGATGAAAAGAACAGCCGCAACGACATAGGCGGCGGTGGTGAAACCGTAATCCATCTGTTCGGCCTCCTTAGGATTTCTGGAACATGGCGAGCATGCGCCGGGTGACGAGGAAGCCGCCGAAGATGTTGATTCCGGCCATGAACACGCTGAGCGCTGCGAGCAGAATCACCAGCCAGCTGCCGGATCCGATCTGCATCAGGGCGCCCAGGATGATGATCGAGGAGATCGCGTTGGTGACCGCCATCAAAGGCGTGTGCAAGCTGTGCGCCACCCCCCAGATCACCTGGAAGCCCACGAAACAGGCCAGCGCAAAGACGATGAAATGCTGCATGAAGCTCGCGGGCGCAAACAGCCCCACCAGCAGCAACAGCGCGCCCCCGCCCGCCAGCAGGGTGACCTGGCTCTTGGTCTGCGCCTTGAAGGCGGCCACTTCGGCGGCGCGTTTCTCCTCCGGCGTCGGCTCCGGCACGGCCTCCTTGGGCTTGGCGGCGATCGCCTGCACCTTGGGCGGCGGCGGCGGGAAGGTGATCTCGCCCGCAAAGGCCACGGTGGCGCCGCGGATCACGTCATCCTCCATGTCATGATTGATCTGGCCGTCCTTCTCGGGGGTCAGGTCGGTCATCATGTGGCGGATGTTGGTGGCATAAAGCGTCGAGGCCTGCGCCGCCATCCGGCTGGGGAAATCGGTGTAGCCGATGATGGTGACGCCATTGTCGGTGACGATCTTCTCATCCGCAACGGTCAGCTTGCAGTTGCCGCCCTTCTCCGCCGCGAGGTCGACGATCACCGAGCCCGGCTTCATCGCCGCGACCATGTCCTCGGTCCACAGCTCGGGCGCTTCGCGGTTGGGGATCAGCGCGGTGGTGATGACGATGTCCATCTCGGGCGCCAGCTCGCGGAACTTGGCCAGCTGCGCTTCGCGGAATTCCGGCGAGGATACAGATGCATAGCCGCCGGTGGCGGCGCCGTCCTGCTGCTCTTCCTCGAAATCGAGATAGACGAATTCGGCGCCCATCGATTCCACCTGCTCGGCCACTTCGGGCCGCACGTCAAAGGCATAGGTGACCGCGCCCAGGGACGTGGAGGTGCCGATCGCGGCCAGCCCCGCCACACCGGCGCCGACCACCAGCACCTTGGCGGGCGGCACCTTGCCTGCGGCGGTGATCTGGCCGGTGAAGAAGCGGCCGAAGTTGTTGCCCGCCTCAATGACGGCGCGGTAGCCCGCGATATTGGCCATGGAGGACAGCGCATCCATCTTCTGGGCGCGGGAGATCCGCGGCACCATTTCCATCGCGATGACATTGGCGCCCTTCGCCTTCGCGGCCTCCATGCCCGCGTCGTTGCCTGCGGGGTTGAAGAAGGAAATCAGCGTCTTGCCCTTGGTCAGCCGTTTCAGCTCGGTCTCGTTCGGCTGGCGCACCTTGGCGATGATATCCGCGGTTTTCCAAAGCTGCGCGGCGGTCTTGACGATCTCGACGCCTGCCTCGGCGTAGGCGGCATCCGAAAACCCCGCCGCCGCCCCGGCCCCGCTCTCAATCGCGCAAGTGTAGCCCAGCTTCTGCAACTGCCGCGCCGAGTCCGGCGTCAGCGCAACGCG
>NZ_JBVYHB010000032.1:0-10882 GCF_056033425.1 Leisingera sp. SA32
AAACGAAGCGCAGTCAGATAGCCGGAGATCTCCTCAATCTCACAAGGCAGTTCTTGTTCGTGCAGAACCGTGCCTTTGCCATCGACAACACAGACCGCGCAGGACCGCAGCGAAACGTCCAAGCCCGCGAAATACTCCATTCGAAATCTCCCATGTTCACAGATCTATTGTGATCCTATCGGGAGCTCGACCTCAGTTCAGGGTCCGCCCAATTACGCATGCTTTCGGGAACCCTCTCGCACGCACCGCAGTGTCTTCGCTGCGCCTGGCATGAATGTCGCAATTGGGCTGGTTCAAGCCGATCACGGTTGGTTTCGAGCAGGCTTGTGATGATCTCGCGGTGCTGCGCTGCCGCAAGGCGGCGGTGAGCCCGTACCCTAAGGTTAAGGTAGGTCTATTCGGACACCCCCTTGAGGAAGGATACGATCGCTTCAGAAATATCCTGATGGATAGACTGGCGCGCTATCTTCGAGGTGCCGCAGAGCGATGGATCTCCGTCTTCCTCGCTCAGAATGTCTGGTCCGGCGACTGTGCAAACGGCGAAAGCGTCGAAAGCAGATGCTCCGGGTATGACCACGGCTTGGGATATGTGGCTGTTGTCCACTGAATCATCCGGATCTCCAAGCACAATCCGCAGAATATTCACGTCACCAGCTGCAATGCTCAGAGCGGGCAGATACTCGGGGTGTACGGCAATCACCGAAGTGACACGAGGATCTCGGGTCAGCCCCTCCAAGCCCTCTGGATTGGTGTCTGACGGGTCTACGCCTATGGCGGCGAACCACTCGCAATCAGGCCCTTCCATTGGATTATCTGCTGCGCAGGACCGCAAGTAGCGTGCCGTATCCATTTCCGCGCCGGCAGAAATAAGAGCAGCGGTTGCGCCAAGTGCAAACCCAGCTACGGAAACTTTGCTTCCATCAATTCGCGGCCCCCAAGTTTCATCAGTCAGCATGAAGTCTAAGGTGCGACGTATGTCCTCTGGTCTTTGCCATATCTCATTCAGCGCAAGAGACGAAGTATTCGGACGCGGCGCGTTCACCTCGACAACGACGTAGCCTGCACGGGCAATGGATGCACTGAGCCAAGCACCGGAGTCAGCCGCTGATCTTAAGCCGCCGTGTGAAAGCACCACCAAAGGCAAAGTCCCTTTTGGAAAGGGCGTATCCGGAGCAGCTGGCGTCCCTTCAAAGATAGGATTAGCGCCGACAGTGATTGAGGCTTGCTCTTCCGAAGGATACCAGATCGACAGCGAAAGGGGGCGTTCGACTACCGAGGTATCACTAGAATGGGCGATTCCTGCCGCTGTTTCTGCAAGGCAAGGCGTCGCGGCCAGGAACAGAGCTAGAGAAATGCCAAAATTCATACGTTTTCCATATACACAGACTTAGAAATAGAGGCCTTATATCATGCTTTTATGACCATGTCTGTTTCGTCGCCCCCCCTTGCGCTCGATGATGGTGGATGGATGCACGTGCAGAGAAGGCCTGCTGCTCCCATTGTTCATGCAGCATAGAACCTCCGCCCTGGCACCAAATCCCGCAACTTTGCAAACGTAGCTCTCTGCGCTCCGCTGAGATCCGTGCCAAGCGCAACATGTCCCAGGCCATCTGAGCGGTTCGCAGGTCCGCTCTCGGAAATTGTTTTGCGGCTGCAGTAGGGCATTCGCTGTGCCTGGTTCGCGTGTCGCGATTGGACTGCCTACTGTGATTCACGCCTGTCGCGGTGAATGCCCAGTCAGAGCCCAAATTGCATTGTTCCAAGTCACTTTTGGAGCTTTGCCTGCTCCAGCGACCAATACTCCATGTCAAACAGGTCCGCCTCGGAAATCGGGGTAAAGCGCTTGAAATCTTCCGCTGCGTTCACGATCCGCGCGGTCTGCTCAAACAAGTCGCCCGCAATCCGTGCCGCTTTGTCGTTGGCACCCAGACCGAAGATCCCCAACCCCGGTACCAACACAACGCGCGGCAGCGAATCCAGAATGACCTTTGGCTCAGATGCATAGGGGGCGTTGCGATTAAAGTAGGCGGCATATTCTTCGGCATAGGCATCCAATGCCGCGTCTGACTGCGCGCGATCCGCGCCTTCTTCAAGGATCATGGCAAAGGGTTTGATGCGAATAACATGGTCCGGCGTCGCGGTGCCGCGGCGCGACAACTCGGCCAGGTTTCCCCGTTCCAGATAGCTGCGGATTGATGGGCCAGTGCGAAAATCCATCGCAGGCTCGGGCCCCAATGCGCCCCGCGCCGCCAGCGCGCCGCGCAGGGGGTCCACCAGTGCCATTGGCGCATCACGGTCCGTCACCTCGGGGCCGGGAACCTGAATACCGCGCGCCGCCAGATACTCTTCGGCCATAGTGACAAAAGAAATCATCAGCTCATAGCTGGCCTGCGCAGTCTCGGCAAAGGTGAAAAGGCCATGCTGCTCCAGCCACAATCCCTCCACCGATGGGTCGCGCGCCAGCGCTTCTTTGCAGGCATGGCTCAATGCATAACCCGGCATCACATAGGGCACAAAGCCCACACGTCCGCTGTATAATTCTGCTACCACCGTTTCCATGTCCTGCTGGTCGGCAAGGGCAAGGACCGCAGTGGCATGGGTGTGATCCACGAAGGCATGCGGCATATAGGCATGCAGCAAGGCCTCGATCGACGGGTTAGGGGCGCCCGGGTCCAACAAATTGCGGCGCAGATAGGCCACCATGTCTTCATCTGACATATGCGCGATATCACGGGTCTGCAAAAGCGGCTCAAGCCACATCGCCGGCAGGCCGGGGGCCTCGATGTCTCCCAGATCCCAGCCAGAGCCTTTCACATGGATGATCGCGCCCCCTTCAGCATCGGGAATTTTAACAGAGGTATTGCCGCCGCCGTGCAGCACCAGATCAGGTTCCTGGCCAATCAGGCGCGAGCTGTAAACCCGCAAGCCAAGCGCCGCGGGCTGGCCCTGCGCCTCGGCGGCATCGATGAACTGTTGTGCCTCGGTGTCATTCCATCTGGACTGCATATCGGTTTCCCTGAACGTCTGCGCAGGGACGCCTGAGGCGTCCCTGCTGATTGTGTGAATGGCTTCGATCAGAAATCGAAGTCGTCGATGTTTTCTGCGGTGAACACGGTGCGTTCGGGCAGTAGGACGATGCCATTGCCTTCAGCCTCATATTCATAGCCCTGCACCGCGTTCGGCGAGACTTCGACCGGGCCGATACCAGCCACGTCGATCTTGTCACCAACATTCAGCGGGCCGTTCTCCAGTACATGCGCCGCAACCGCAACCGAGATCGCGCCCTGCTGGGTCACGTCCCAGAGGCCAAACCGCTCGACCGTCCCGCGCTTCACATAGGGGCGCATCACGTTGGGCGTGGAAAAGCCCACGATGGTCACATCGCCAGCGCGCTCCAGGTTCTCAGCCGCCTGTGCGGAGGCAGGCAGCGCATTGGCATCAGGCGCAATGATGGCGTCCAGATCCGGATAGGCGGACAGGATGCTCTCGGCGGTTTGCAGGGATTTCTGCGCGTCGTTGTAACCATATTGGGTGGTCACCACCTCCCAGCCGGGATGCTCGGCCGCGATCTTGGCCTTAGCGGCTTCGGCCCAGGCGTTCTGGTCGGTCACCGTCGGCGACGAGTAGAAAAAGGCAACCTTGGCCTTTTCCTTACCTTGCAGACCGTCATTGGCCATATCGACCAGCAGACCGCCCAACTGCGCGGGCGTGCCCTGGTTGACATAATAAGAGCGGCATTCCGGGTTCACGTCGGAATCCCAGGTCATCACCAGAACATCGCGCGCCATCGCCTGCTTCAGTGCCGGACACAGCCCGTCGGGCGAGACCGACGACAGGATCACCGCGCCGTAGCCCTGGTTGACGAAGTTGTTCACGAACTGAACCTGGCCGGAGACGCTTGGCTCGGTCGGGCCGTCATAGGTCACATTGACCCCCAGCTTGTCACCCATCTCGGTGGCGCCATTGCCGCCCGAGGTGAAGAAGCCGACACCGACGAGCTTCGGAACAAAGGCGATATCCGCAGCGGTTGCCGTCGTGGTCATCATCAGGCCAGCCGCGATTGTGCTGAGCAGTTTTGCAGTGGTCTTCATAGTGGTTTCCTCCTCCATTGGAACCTGCGCCCGGATCAGTTGGCCTGCGCCGAGCGTTCCGGCAAAAACTCTCGCAGCAGCACCGCCCCATGGCGCAGCGCAACAACGAGAACCAGCAGCGCCCCGGACAGCGCGCTGGAAATCTGGCTGGGGACACCGCTCATTTGCAGGCCCTGTTGCAGATATCCGATGATGAATGTGGCAATGACCGTGCCCAGCACAGATCCCTTGCCACCATAGATGGACGCCCCGCCCAAAACCGCAGCGGTGATTGCAGGCAGCAGCGTCGCGCTGCCCAGATCCACCCGCGCCGAGCCAAAATAGGCCGACAGCATGATCCCGGCGAGCGCGGCAGCCAGGCCGGTCAGCACATAGGTCATGAGCTGCACCCGGAACACCGGCATGCCGGAATGGCGCGCGGCCTGTTCGTTCAGACCGATCTGGAACACCAGGCGGCCAAAGCGGGTCAGATGCAGCAACACCAGCAGCACCGCCGCAAAGCACAGGAAGACAAACAGCGGCATCGGCAGGCCAAACACCTGCGCATAGCCAAGCGCAGTAAACCCTGCGGGAAAGCCGCCGATCCCCTCATAGCCATTGGCGCCCACCACGCCGGACAGGACCGTCGCCGCGCCCGAAAACATGTAGAGCGACCCCAGCGTCACCACGAGCGGCTGCAAGCGGGTCAGGCGGATGATGGTGGCATTCAAGACCCCCGCTAGCGCCCCGGTGGCAAATCCCACCACCAGCGACAGCGGCAATGCCAGGCCAAAGAAGTTAGCAATGCCAAAGGCAATCGCCGCCAGACCCACGGTAGAGGCAAAGCTCACATCGATACCGCCGGCAATGATCACCAGCGTCAGCGGCACCGCAACAATCCCGACCTGCACAAAGTCAGAGGTTCCGAACAACAGCGAGCTGGGGCGCAGGAAGCGCGGGTTGATCATGCCAAAGATCAGAAGTTCGGCCACCAGAATGGCCAGCAGGAGCACCTCCCACCGCATCACATAGCGTCTCATGCTGCGTCCTCCAGCGGTTGGGGGGTCTGTTCTGTCTTGCTGCCCCGGCGATAGCGCGCCGCGCGGTCGCGGGCTTCCAGTGCAATCCGCAACCGCCCGTCGATCAGCAGCACGCCCAACAGCATGGCGCCGCCAATCAGGTCATTCCAATAGGCCGGGATTTTCAGGAACACGAGCGAGGTGTCGATCGAGGTGAAAAAGATCACGCCGATGACCACGCCGCCAACCGACCCAACGCCGCCCAGCAGGCTGATCCCGCCCAGCACCAGCGCCGCAATCGCGCGCAGCTCAATCCCGTTGCCGGCCTGATTGGGGACAAAGCCGATCTGCGCCGCAAAGGTGATGCCGGCCAGCGCATACATCGCTCCCGCCCAGGTAAAGGCCAGCAGTTCAATCCGCCGCACCGGCAGGCCCAGGTGATGCGCCGCCTCACGGTTGTCACCGGTGACCATCACCCAGCGCCCGCGCCTGCTGCGCAGGAACCACCAGACCGCAACGATCACCAAGGCCGTGATGATACCCATGATGGAAAGCCCGGCAAAGGATTTCGCACCAAGCGACTTGAGCGCCTCGGGCAGCTCCTCAATCCACTCGCCGCCGGTGGTGATCAGCATCACCCCGCGAAACAGGCCCAATGTGCCCAGCGTTGCCACGATGGACGGCACACCAAGCCCCGCCACCAGCAGACCATTCACAAGCCCTGCAAAGATGCCGACCCCAAGCGCAAAGCCAAGCGCCAGCGGCAGAGCAAACCCATCGTTGAGCGCCAGCCCCAGCACCACCGCAGACAGCCCGAGGATCGAGCCCCCCGAAACGTCGATATTGCGCGTCAGGATCACCGGGAAGATCCCCAATGCGACCAGCATCAGCACCAGCCCATTGGACCAGATAATGGTGGCTGTTCCCGCCGACAGGAACCCCGGCGCGGCCAAGCCGACCAGCAGCAGCACCGCCACGGTAACAAGAAACAGGGTCGCGACACGGTCGCGGGCGATCCGCTCAAACATGCGCGGCCTCCTGGGCCTCAAAGGCCAGTTGCGAGATTTCATCCGGGGTTGTCCCAGCGGGCAGCTCGCCCGCCACATGACCACCAGCCATCACCGTGATCCGATCCGACAGGCGCACCACCTCGTCAAAATCCGACGAGATCAGCAGAACCGAGGTGCCCCGTGCCGCCAGATCCTCAATGATGCGGTAGATATCGTTGCGCGCGCCCACATCGACGCCGCGGGTTGGCTCGTCCAGGATCAACAGTTTCGGCTCGGCTGCCAGGCATTTGGCCAACAGCACCTTTTGCTGGTTGCCCCCCGACAGGCTGCCTGCCGACTGATCCGGGCTGGCGCATTTGATCCCCAGCATGTCGCGGTACTGCGCAAAGCGTTTGCGCTCGACATCGGGGCGCAGGAAGAACGGCAGCCGGTCATGAACAAAGGACGAGGCATTCCAAAACAGCGGCGCCGCAAGAAACAACCCGTATTGCTGCCGGTCCTCGCTCAGCTGCACGACCCCCTGCCGCACCGCGTCACTGGGGGAATTGGCCTCGAATTCAGACCCTTCCAGCGTGACACGCCCGCCTTGGCGCGGGCGCAACCCAACCAGGGTCTCGGCCAGTTCGGTGCGCCCTGCCCCGACCACACCGGTCAGTCCCAGAACTTCACCCCGGCGCACCTCGAACGAAATATCGACAAAGCCTTCACCGCTGAGCCCATCAAGCGACAAGACCACCTCGCGCGAGATCTGCCTGCCGCCGCCGCGCGCTTCCAGCTCCGTTACACCGGGGCTCATCGCCGTCAGGATATCGGCATCCGTGCACTGCCCCATGTCGGCGCTCAGCACCACATTGCCGTCGCGCAGGACGGTGATCCGGTCACAGACCGCGCGCAGCTCATGCAGTTTGTGCGAAATGAACACCAGCCCATGCCCCGCCGCCCGCAGCGCCTGCATGCGCGCAAACAGGGTCTGCACCTCATGCGGGGTCAGGGCTGAGGTCGGCTCATCCAGGATCAGCACCTTGGCCTCACGGATCAGGCCGCGCAGGATCTCCACGATCTGACGGTCGGCAATCTCCAGCGTTGCAGCCTTGGTATCCGGCGACATGGCCACGCCGATTTGCGCGATCAGCTCCTCAACCCGCGCACGATAGGCCGCAGAGGGTTTGGGCAGGCCGATGCAAATGTTTTCAAGCACCGATTGGTTCGGGAAAATATGCGCCTCCTGCGGCACCAGATAGAGCCCCATCGCCAGCGCCTGCGCCGGGGTCGCGGGCTCCAGCTGGGCACCGGCAATCCGCACCTCGCCCGCGCTGGCCTGCACCAGACCCGCAAGAATCTTCATCAACGTGGACTTGCCCGCCCCGTTGCCGCCCAACAGCGCGTGAATTTCCCCAGCGCGAACCGAGAAATTCACCTGCTTCAGCACCGGGATGCCAGCGTAGCTTTTCGACACAGAGTCGAGCTCTGCAAGCACAGGTTCCATAACGCCTCCTCAACGTTATCGGCTCTGCCGCTCAAGCGCTGATCCGGAACCCGTCGCTGGATTCGCTAAACTGATCATCTGTTGGCGACTACATCATTTGTTCAGCAGAATCGGATCCTGTCAACCATCTTGAATCGAAAATAGCGCAGTATCACGTCCGATAAGAAGCGGATTGACTTGAACAAATGATCTGTCATTAATAAATTGATCTTGCGAGCCGCGGAGGAAGGCCCCTATGACCGACCAGACAACAAACGACGCTGACGAGGCGCTGCTGGCACGGGTGGCCTGGCTGTATTACAATGATGGCCTCACCCAGAGCGAAGTCGGCGAGATCCTCAACCTGTCCCGCATCAAGGTGTCCCGCCTGCTGGATGCCGGCCGCACCTCTGGGCTGATCCAACTGCGGATCAATTCGCGGCAGCGTGGGTGCCTGGAGCTGGAAACCCGCATGAAGCAGCAATTCGGGCTGAGTGATTGCCGCGTCATTCCCGAAAGCCCGATCGACGACACCAACATGCGCATCGGCCAGGCTGCGGCGCAGTATCTGATGCAAAAACTCTCCCCCGGCGACAGCCTGTCAGTCGGCTGGGGCGACACCGTCACCCACTCCATTCGCATGCTCGGCTACACCGCTCAGGAACGTGGGGTCGGCCTGTATTCACTGACCGGCGGCGTGCAGACCTATGTCGAAGGCATGCGCGAGGCCAACTGGCACCGCAACGTGAACATCATTCCCGCCCCGCTGGTTGTCTCCTCGCCCGAGCTGGCACAGGCATTGATGCAGGAACCCACCGTGGCCACGCTGATGGCAAAGGCGCTCGAGGCGGATTACAAGCTGGTCGGCATTGGCGGCATCAGCGAGACCGCAACCGTGGTCAGCCATGGCTATATCCCGCCGGGTGAAATCGACCCGCTGCGTCGCGGCGGCGCGCGCGGCGATATCCTGTGCCGCTTCTATGACCGCAGCGGCGCCGGCCTCGACCTGCCCCTGCATGAGCGGGTGATCGGCGTGGACCTCGACCAGCTGCGCGACTCCAGCCAGGTCATCGGCGCCGCCGGCGGCGCCACCAAGGTGGGCCCGATCCTGTCCGCCCTGCGCGGCAAGATCGTGAGCATTCTGGTCACCGATGAACCCACCGCCCTCGCCCTCCTCGACGCAGCAGAGGTCTGAGCATGACATATTATCTGGCATTTGACGCAGGCACCGGCAGCGGCCGCGCCGTCCTGTTTGACGACACCGGCGCAGAGATCTGCGCATCGGGACAAGAATGGTGGCACGCCACAGACCCGCGCTATCCGGGTTCGATGGATTTCGACACCGCAGACAACTGGGCCGCACTTGCCCGCTGCTGCCGCGACGTGATTGCCAAATCCGGCATCGACCCCAGGGACATCAAGGCCGTCAGTGCCACCGCCATGCGCGAAGCCTTTGTGCTGCACGACAAGACCGGCACGGAAATCTGGGCCTGCGCAAATGTCGACGCCCGCGCCAGCGACGAGGTGCGCGCGCTGAAAGCAGATCACCCGGATCTCGAGCAGGACATCTATGCACGCTCCGGGCAGACCTACGCGCTTGGCGCATTGCCGCGGCTGATTTGGCTGCGCAAACACATGCCCGACGTGCTGGAACGCGCGCAGTCTCTGACCATGCTGTCGGACTGGGTGCTGTATCGCCTGTCCGGTGCGCTCACATCAGAGCCGTCAAACGCCGGCACCACCGGCCTGATTGGCCTGCGGGACCGCACCCCGCTGTCCGATGTGTTTGATCGCATGGATCTGCCCGCTAGCCTTATGCCCCGCACTGTCAGCACCGGCGAGGTCGTCGGCGAAATTCACGGCACCGCAGCCAAGGAAACCGGTCTTGCACCGGGCACGCTGGTGGTTGCCGGCGGCGGCGATTGCCAGACCGGCGCGCTGGGACTGGGCGTCGTCAACGAAGGCGACTGTGCCGTTCTGGGCGGCACCTTCTGGCAACAGGTGGTCAATGTCCCGCTCAGCCTGACAGACCCCACCATGAAGCTGCGCATCAATCCGCATGTGGTGCCGGACCTCAACCAGGCCGAGGCGATCAGCTTCTTCACCGGCGCGGTGATGCGCTGGTTCCGCGATGCCTTTGGACAGGGCAAGAGCTATACTGAACTGGAAGCCGCCTCCAAATCGGTGCCAGCAGGCGCTTATGGCATTATCCCCATCTTCTCGGATGTGATGCGGTACGGCGAATGGTTCCATGCCGCGCCATCCCTGCTGAATCTGTCGATCGACCCGGACCGCTCCGGCCCCGAGGCCATCTTTCGCGCCTTGCAGGAAAACGCCGCCATCGTTGCACACCGCAACCTACAGGCAGTGTTCGACCTGACCGGCCAACGCCCCGAGCGGATCATCTTTGCCGGAGGCGCGTCAAAATCAGCCCATTGGTCGCAGATCCTCGCGGATGTGACCGGGCTGACCGTGGCAACCCCGCGCGTCAAGGAGGCCACCGCCCAGGGCTGCGCCGCAGCTGCTGCAACGGGCGCAGGGCTGTTTTCGTCACTCCGCGACGCAGGCAATTCCTGGGCCCAGATTGAGGCCGAGTTCACGCCGAACCCGGACCTTCACGCGCTTTATGCCGACGCCAGCACCCGCTGGGCCAAGGCCTACGCAGTGCAGCGCGAACTCGTCACGTCAGATGTAACAACCTCAATGTGGCAGGCGCCCGGCACCTGACGCCAGGCCGCGTGCATTAAATTCACGAAAGGATTCAAATGCTTATTCAACTCGTCAACATCAAGGTGCAGGACGGCACCCGCGACACCTTCCTCGAGGCGTTCACCATCAACTGCAACGGCACCCGCGAAGAGCCCGGCAACATCCGCTTCGATTTGCTGCATGACCCCGAAGATCCCAACAATTTCTTCGTCTATGAAATCTTTGAAAGCGAAGCCGCGCTGGATAAGCACCGCACAACGGCACATTATCAAACCTGCGTAGAGATGATTGATCCGATCACCATCGGCGGGCGGACCAAGACCTATTTCACCCCGATTCTGGTTCAGCGAAATGAAATGCTCTAAAATGCTGTTAAGTCGGTTCGGCAAGCGGGACAACGGTCTCCCTTAAGGGCCTGATTCCATCAATGCTCTTCAGGACAGCAAGTCTGGAAGTAGGCTTTCGGCCGCCTCTTCCAGCCTCCCACCCATCCAAGTTTACGCCAGCTGGACAGTTGCTACGTATATGTCATACGCATGACCTACACCTGAATAATTGAACAATATCAGAGCATTAAGACAAACCCCACAAACATACCATCGGACAAAC
>NZ_JBVYHB010000032.1:10892-13572 GCF_056033425.1 Leisingera sp. SA32
CAGGAGATGACTGGTTTGTCCCGCTCCTTGATGAGCGGTTCCTGTTGCGGCGAAAGGACCACTTGAATTTCGCGGCACAGGTTGGCTTTCAATGGCCGCTCCGGCAACATGGGCTGCAAAACAGCAATGAGTGAGCCGAATGTGCGAAGGGATTCTGCGTCAGCAGTCGCCGCGTGGACGAAAGTCAGGATTGTCCGCATCCCTTACGTTCGATAATGGTTGGTGGCTGAACCTGCGGCGAAGGTCTGCTCCTTCCATGTTTGAGCAGCATGGGGCCGCCGCCCAAGTGGCAGATCCTGAGACTTCGCAAAAGTCACTGTCTGCGCCGAGTTGACCTTGGATCGCCGCACCAAGGAAGAGAACATGGCCGCGGTGGGAAGAGCACCTGCGGAATTCGATGCCATGCCGGAGCAGGTTGATAGCATCCTCGCCAAGCGCTGACCCTTCGATCTACCGCTGGTCTTGCTGGGCGTTGATCGGGCTTCCTGCAACCATGAACTTTCTGCACCAATACGATTGTTTCGAGGGGGCTTGTGCCATCTCGTATTGTTCAGAGTGGGGGCGAGGCCTCCTCACCCCGCCACCGTTTATCCGCTTCGCTTTCAGCCCTCACCGGCCGCGTGTCGCCCGGCCAGATAGCCGAAGGTCAGAGCCGGCCCAAGCGTGATCCCGGCACCGGGGTAGGTGCCGGCCATAATCGAGTTCATGTCATTGCCGCAGGCATAAAGCCCGTCGATCACGCTGCGGTCCGCGCGCAGCACCCGGGCGTCCGGATCTGTGGCGAGCCCCATGCTGGTGCCGATGTCTCCCGGGAAGATCCGCACAGCATAAAATGGCCCGGTATCGAGCGGGTTGAGGCAGGGGTTCGGACGATGATCGGGATCCCCGAGATAGGTCTGATAGGCGGTAGATCCCTTTCCGTACTGCCGGTCAATCCCCTCTGCTGCATCAACGTTGAAGGCCTGAATGGTCCGGTTAAGAGCCTCTGGGGGCAGGTTGATCCGCCGCGCAAGCTCCGCCGGGGTCGCAGCCTTTATCAAGTACCCCGAGCGCAGATGGTGGCGATAGGGCGCAGGCGCCGGACGCACCGGCCCAAGACCGTAGCGGCGCAGGGCCCGATGATCGCAGATCAGCCAAGCCTCCTTCAGCCCGGCGTGGTTCATGCCCGACACGAAGTCATGATAGGAGACCGCCTCGTTGACGAAGCGCTCACCCCTAGGAGAGACAGCGATCACCCCTGGCTTGGCACGATCCAGGAAAAGATGTGGAAAAGGCCGCGTGGCACCGTTGCCCTCCGGGATCAGCGAGACCGGCGCCCAGAAACCCGCGTTGTGGTTGGTGTCGAGGAACTGTGCCCCAATCTTTCGGGCCGCATTGATGGCGCCACCTGTGGCGGGACGCGGCGACATGGAGAAATGCTGCCCCCCCTTGGCTACATGGGGCATCAACTCTGGTGTGCCCCCATCGGGTGGTCCAGTTTGAATGTTAGTGCATAGTCGGCCTTTGGTCTATCGGGACAATGCTCTTGGGCGCTGGCGGCCGGTATCCTAAGGCGCTGTGGGGCCTGACCGTATTGTAGTGACGCCGCCAGCGTTCGATCAGGATCTGGGCCTCGCGTAACGTGGTGAAGACCTCGCCGTTGAGCAGCTCATCCCGGAAACGGGCATTGAAGCTCTCGCAGTAGCCGTTCTCCCATGGTGAGCCGGGGGTGATGAATGCGGCTTTCGCACCGACGGCATCGATCCAGGCACGCACCTTCTTGGCAATAAATTCTGCACCATTATCCGACCTTATGTATTCCGGCGGGCCGCGTAGGATGAACAAATCCGTCAATGCGTCGACCACATCCGTTGAATTGAGCCTGCGTTTGACCCGGATCACCAGCGCCTCCTTCGTGAACTCATCGATGATATTCAGCGTGCGGAAGATCCGCCCGTCGTGGGTTCGGTCCTGAACAAAGTCATAGGACCAGACATGGTTCGGGCGCTCCGGCCGCAGCCGGACGCAGGAACCATCATTCAGCCAAAGTCGGCCTTTCTTGGGTTGCTTTTGCGGGACTTTAAGCCCCTCCTGCCGCCAGATCCGTTCAACGCGCTTGTGATTTACATGCCAGCCGCTGTTGTTCAGCAGCCCAGTGATCATGCGATATCCATAGCGGCCAAACTCTTCGGCCAACGCGGTGATGTCCTCGGTCAGCCGGGCTTCGTCCGGTAGACCACAGGGCACCTTGCGCTGCGTAGAGCGATGCTGACCTAATGTGCGGCAAACCCTGCGCTCCGATACGCTGAGGGTTTGCTGCACATGGTTGATGCACTGCCTGCGGCGGGAAGGGCTTAGAAGTTTCCCCGTGCGGCCTCGGCCAGGATCATCTTGTCCAGTGTCAGATCCGACACGGCTCGTCTGAGCCGGGTATTCTCAGCTTCCAGCTCTTTCAGCCGCTTGAGCTGATCGCGGCTCATGCCGCCATACTCCTTGCGCCATCGATAGTAGGTCTGAACCGTCACTCCGATCTGCCGCACGGCCTCCTGAACTGATTTGCCTTGCCCTTGCAGCACTTCAACTTGTCGCAGCTTCAGCACGATATCTTCGGGCTTCTCTCGCTTGCCGGCCATCTCGTCGTCCTCCTGAAAACGGGATAATTCTATCCCAAAAGGTGGACCACTTCAGTGGGGGCGTTCCA
>NZ_JBVYHB010000033.1:2500-12492 GCF_056033425.1 Leisingera sp. SA32
AGAGAGATACAATCAACAATACTGTTGGTCGCCCGAGTGTGGGATTGACCTCAGTGGGGTGCGGATGGTCCTTCGGGATCTGATGCGAGCCTTGGAATACGTCATGTTTCCTCAGACGTCCCAGGGTCTGCCCGGCTGAAACGACAGTGTTGTCCAAGTCAAGTACACTAACCCGCGCATTCGACAGAATGCGCAACAAGTTCCTGGTCACCGACATGACCGGGAGCGGGATAGTTTGCTTTTTGGTTCAGAAAAAGAGGCGCCGGTTTCTTACCAGCTTCCGGTGCCGCGAGACGTAACACTCTCTCTTTCTGGATCAAATCAAGCGCGAGAAGGGCGTTTGGTGGATGCCTTGGCAGTAAGAGGCGATGAAAGACGTGATACCCTGCGATAAGCCATGGGGAGCCGGGAATAGGCTTTGAACCATGGATCTCTGAATGGGGGAACCCACCTGAAAGTTTGTTATAATAGCCGCAAGGCTGCTTATAATGGGCTTAACCAGGTACTTAAGGACTGAATACATAGGTCTTTAAGAGCAAACCCGGGGAACTGAAACATCTAAGTACCCGGAGGAAAGGACATCAATAGAGACTCCGTTAGTAGTGGCGAGCGAACGCGGACCAGCCGAGCCTGATGAGTGAGAAGAACATGTTGGGAAGCATGGCCATAGCGGGTGATAGCCCCGTATTCGAAGCTCTGAGGGACGTATCAAGTAGGGCGGGACACGTGAAATCCTGTTCGAAGATCGGAGGACCACCTCCGAAGGCTAAGTACTCCTTACTGACCGATAGCGAACCAGTACCGTGAGGGAAAGGTGAAAAGCACCCCGACGAGGGGAGTGAAACAGTACCTGAAACCGAACGCCTACAATCAGTTGGAGGCCCCTTGAGGGCTGACAGCGTACCTTTTGTATAATGGGTCATCGACTTGGTCTCACGAGCAAGCTTAAGCCGCTAGGCGGAGGCGCAGCGAAAGCGAGTCTTAATAGGGCGCATGAGTTCGTGGGATCAGACCCGAAACCGAGTGATCTAGGCATGGCCAGGTTGAAGGTGCGGTAACACGCACTGGAGGACCGAACCCACATCTGTTGAAAAAGATCGGGATGAGCTGTGCCTAGGGGTGAAAGGCCAATCAAACTCGGAGATAGCTGGTTCTCTGCGAAATCTATTTAGGTAGAGCGTCATCCGAATACCCCGGGGGGTAGAGCACTGGATGGGTAATGGGGCCCCACAGGCTTACTGATCCTAACCAAACTCCGAATACCCGGGAGTACTAGATGGCAGACACACGGCGGATGCTAACGTCCGTCGTGGAGAGGGAAACAACCCTGACCTCCGGCTAAGGCCCCCAATTCATGGCTAAGTGGGAAAGCAGGTGGGATGTCCAAAACAACCAGGAGGTTGGCTTAGAAGCAGCCATCCTTTAAAGATAGCGTAACAGCTCACTGGTCTAAATAAGACGTCCTGCGGCGAAGATGTAACGGGGCTCAAGCCATGAGCCGAAGCCGAGGATGCCCATAGGGCATGGTAGCAGAGCGTAGTGTGACATAGTCTCATGTCTCCTTACTTCCCTCGGGAAGATTGGAGACAAGAGGCTTTCGATGAAGCGGGCGCGTGAGCGATCCCGTGGAGAGATCACTAGCGAGAATGATGACATGAGTAGCGACAAAGAGTGTGAGAGACACTCTCGCCGAAAGTCCAAGGGTTCCTGCTTAAAGCTAATCTGAGCAGGGTAAGCCGGCCCCTAAGCCGAGGCCGAAAGGCGTAGGCGATGGGAACCAGGTTAATATTCCTGGGCCGTGGAGTGGTGACGGATTGCAAAGGTAGTTCACTCTTATCGGATTGAGTGGGCTGCTCAGCAGTCCCTGGAAATAGCCCTCCTTTCAGACCGTACCCTAAACCGACACAGGTGGACTGGTAGAGAATACCAAGGCGCTTGAGAGAACGATGTTGAAGGAACTCGGCAAAATACCTCCGTAAGTTCGCGAGAAGGAGGCCCGGGTCCTACGCAAGTGGAATCCGGGGGCACAAACCAGGGGGTGGCGACTGTTTATTAAAAACACAGGGCTCTGCGAAGTCGCAAGACGACGTATAGGGTCTGACGCCTGCCCGGTGCCTGAAGGTTAAAAGGAGGGGTGAGAGCTCCGAATTGAAGCCCAGGTAAACGGCGGCCGTAACTATAACGGTCCTAAGGTAGCGAAATTCCTTGTCGGGTAAGTTCCGACCTGCACGAATGGCGTAACGACTTCCCCGCTGTCTCCAACATCGACTCAGCGAAATTGAATTGCCTGTCAAGATGCAGGCTTCCCGCGGTTAGACGGAAAGACCCCGTGCACCTTTACTACAGCTTCGCACTGGTATCAGGATTGTGATGTGCAGGATAGGTGGTAGGCATCGAAACCAGAACGCAAGTTCCGGTGGAGCCTCCCTTGAGATACCACCCTTCGCACTCTTGATATCTAACCGCGGTCCGTTATCCGGATCCGGGACCCTGCGTGGCGGGTAGTTTGACTGGGGCGGTCGCCTCCTAAAGAGTAACGGAGGCGCGCGAAGGTTGGCTCAGAGCGGTCGGAAATCGCTCGTTGAGTGCAATGGCAGAAGCCAGCCTGACTGCAAGACTGACAAGTCGAGCAGAGACGAAAGTCGGCCATAGTGATCCGGTGGTCCCGCGTGGAAGGGCCATCGCTCAACGGATAAAAGGTACGCCGGGGATAACAGGCTGATACTGCCCAAGAGTCCATATCGACGGCAGTGTTTGGCACCTCGATGTCGGCTCATCTCATCCTGGGGCTGGAGCAGGTCCCAAGGGTACGGCTGTTCGCCGTTTAAAGAGGTACGTGAGCTGGGTTTAGAACGTCGTGAGACAGTTCGGTCCCTATCTGCCGTGGGTGTAGGATACTTGAGAGGAGTTGCCCCTAGTACGAGAGGACCGGGGTGAACGATCCACTGGTGGACCAGTTGTTATGCCAATAGCAGTGCTGGGTAGCTATGATCGGACAGGATAACCGCTGAAGGCATCTAAGCGGGAAGCCCCCCTCAAAACAAGGTATCCCTGAGGGCCGTGGAAGACCACCACGCCGATAGGCCGGAGATGTAAGTGCAGCAATGCATTCAGTTGACCGGTACTAATCGCCCGATAGGCTTGATTTGATCCAGTAACAGACAGTGTTGCCGGAACCAAATAAGCAAACATCCCGAACAAACACTTGGACAACGTTGATTGTAACGCCTTCCGCATGTGGAAATGTCTCGTGACATAACTCAGGTGCGGCAACGCATGTTTACTTCGTAAACACGCTGCCTGCCGCCAAATCCACCTGCCGAAGGCAGCTGGATTTTTCTCGGTTTGGTGGCTACAGCACAAGTGAAACACCCGGTCCCTTCCCGAACCCGGAAGTTAAGCACTGTCGCGCCGATGGTACTTGGGCTCAAGCCCTGGGAGAGTAGGTCACCGCCAAACCTAGTAAAATCCAAATCCTCTCTCAACGATAGAAAATCAACCTGACGCGGGATGGAGCAGCCAGGTAGCTCGTCAGGCTCATAACCTGAAGGTCGCAGGTTCAAATCCTGCTCCCGCAACCAACACTAACTCATCAGAAATATCAAAGGCTTCTGGCGCACCGCCCGGAGCCTTCTTCGTGTTCGCGCCTTCCGCACCGGCTGCCAGCCGCAACAGCCCGTCCAGATCCCCTTCCAGGGTCAGGTCCAGGCCAGCGCCCTCCGCCGAGGGCGTCAGCACGATCCGCTCCACCAGCCCCCGGTAGTCCCCCCATTTTTGCAGGGGCTTGGTCGTAGAATTTACGCGGCCATCTTCAGTTTCTGTGCGGGCGTCATGCCGCCGTTGCCCATGTTCGGGCGCTCATTGTTGTAGGACCAGAGCCATTCGGTGGCAATCTGCTGCACGTCGTCGATGGTTGCGAAGATATGGAGGTCCAGCCATTCATGCCGGACCGTCTGGTTGTAGCGCTCGCGCAGGCGTTCTGCTGCGGTTTTCCCGGCTGAATGTGGGCCAAGGCGATGCCCTTGTTTTGGGCCCATTCCATGACGGTGCCACTGACGTATTCCGGGCCATTGTCGACCCGAATGGTTCGGGGCGCACCGCGCCATTCGATGATCTGGTTCAGTGCCCTGACGACGCGTTCCGCGGGCAGCGAGAAGTCGACCTCGACGCCCAGACCCTCACGGTTGAAGTCATCGAGGACGTTCAGCAGCCTGAATTGACGCCCATTTCCCCAGCTGGTCCGCCATGAAATCCATTGACCAGACCTCATTCGGTGCCGCAGGCACAGGCAGCTCTTCGGGCTTCTCCCGCTTCAGGCGCTTGTGTGGCTTGATTGTCACCCGGCAGGGCATCCCGCAGGGATGTCCCGAGAGGGGCGCAGGTTCAGCTCCAGCTCACAGTAGATCCTGTAGACGCGCTTGTGATTCCACACGTGGCCTTGGACATTGCGCAGATACAGAAAGCACAGCCCGAAGCCCCGGGTCTTCCTCGCCTTCGTAAGCCCAAGCAGCAGATCGGCGATCTGCTCGTTTTCGTCATCCCGCTTCGGGCTGTATCGATAGCAGGTCTCGCTGACATCGAATGCCCGACAAGCCAGCGCGATGCTGACACCCTTCTACGACCTCGCTAATCGGCTGTCGGAGGTTGTCGCGCTGTGCGACGCGGTCCAGCTCGCCGCCGAGCTGCGCGTCTGAATTATTCCATTCGGCCCGGCGGAAACCGGGCCGTTTTTTCACACGTTGGCGGGCCGCTTGGGACGGAGGGACACGCCAATAATTAAACTGGTTCGCATTGGCCCTATCGCGTTCGCTTCTCGTTTCCAAGTTGATGGCTGCTCGACCGTCTCGTTAGCCGCGCCGACGAGGGGGGGCATTCAAACCAACATCCGAAAACTCAGTTGTGATCAGAAATGCAGCTCGCCTACACAAGAAAGCGAGCCAGATGATGACCCGAGAATCGATTCAAACCACTGTCGCAAATGAATTCAACGCGCCCAACTCTTTAGGACGAAAGCGATCTGACGCTCAGGACGCGGGATTGCTGGAACTCGTCCGCGCTTTGGCCGGGGCGGCCGCAAGAGAAGACGCGAAGGAAATGCCGAGATGCAACGACGTGCCGCAATCTACGCTCGATACTCGACCTCCCTCCGATCGGACCGCTCCATTGAAGATCAGGTGGAGCTCTGCCGAAGCTATCTGAGACGCGAAGGTTATGGCGAGGTGGCGGTCTTCGAAGACCGGGCTATGACGTCCGAAACGCTCATCGGTCGAGTTGGTCTCGCTCAGTTGCTTGAAGCAGCCCGCGCCAAGAGCTTCGATGCCGTCGTGGTCGAATGTGTCGATCGCATCAGCCGGGACTCAGGCGATCTCCATCAAGTATAAAACTGCTGCGCTTCAGCGGGGTCGACATCGTTTCGGCGAACGAGGGTGTGCAGAACGAGATACAGATTGGCGTGCGCGGCCTCATGGGCACGCTCTACCTCAAGGTCCTCCGTGAAAAGATCCATCGCGGTTTGACTGGGAACATCCGCGAAGGGCTGAGTGCTGGCGGCAAGGCCTACGGTTATTCCCCGGTTCCCGGGAAGCCGGGCGAACTTAGCATCGAAGAGCATGAGGCTGAAGCGGTTCGGAGGATTTTCCATGAATACGCAGAAGGGACTTCCCCCGGCAGATCGCCCACGATCTCAACGCAGAGGGTATCTTGCCACCGAGGGGTACGAAGTGGAACGCATCTACTCTGAACGGCAGCGCTGACCGGGGCTACGGCATCCTTCGCAACGCCATCTACGCCGGCGTTCTGGTCTGGGATCGGGTACGGATGGTGCTCGACCCGGCCACCGGCAAGCGCGTCAGCCGTGTGAAGCTTCGTGAGGCTTGGAAATACGCTGAGGTGCCGCATCTGCGGATTGTTGACGAAGAGCACTGGGACGCTGTCCAAGAGCGGCTCTCGCAGCAGTCCAATAAAAAGTCAGCAGGGAAGTCGACCCGGGCACCCGCTCGTCCATTCTCCGGCCTTCTGAAATGCGGCTGTTGCGGCGGTGGCCTGGCAATCCATGACCGCAAGGGAAGTGCGGTCAGGATTGCGTGCTCGACGTCTCGCGAGAGTGGGTTGTGCGGAAACTTGGGTAAGTTTCGCCTTGATCGGATCGAGAGTGAGATCTTCTCGACGCTTCATGAGCATCTGCTGCACCCTGCTTACATAGAGGAATATATTACTGCCTACGATAAGGAGCGGAAGGCCATGGCCGACATTGGCAAGGCCGACCAGGGCAAGCTGCAGCGCGCGGTCGCAGAAGCACGGAATCTGTTCGAGCGTCCTCTGAACCTCTACGAGCGCGGAGTCTTGGATGGCGTGGAGCGCGAAGCGAAGATCTTGGAGGCCAAGAACGGCCTCCGTACGGCGGAGGCGGAGCTTGCGGCTCTGGACGAAGTAGACGAAGGAGTTACCTTCGACCCGGCTACACCAGCACGCTATGCGTCGGCTCTTCGCGACTTGGCGGCGTCGCTTACCTCCGCTGATGGTCAGCCTGACAAAAAAGCTCGGGATGCAGTCCGGACTCTGGTCTCGGAAATCATTGTGTCTCCGGCGGAGGACGATGGGATTCCCGTCGAAGTCAGGGGGCGCATGAGCGCCCTGATCTCAAACCCTGATTTCCAAGTGGGGGGTGGTGGTAGCGGAGGAGGGATTTGAGATATTGCTCCATAAGGCGCTGTATATGACCTGCCCCCCGCAAAATCCCTCACCATGAAGTAGAGTTTGCCCAACTTATGTAGGAGCAGACGAATGCGTAAGAGCCGTTTCACCGAGGCGCAAATCATCGGGATGATCAAAGAGCAGGAAGCCGGGATGCCGACAGCGGAGGTGTGCCGTCGGCACGGCCTGAGCCCGGCAACGTTCTACAAGCTGAAGTCCAAGTATGGCGGCATGGAGGTGTCGGAGGCCGCGAGGCTGAAGGCGCTGGAGGACGAGAACGCCAAGCTGAAGCGGCTGCTGGCCGATACGATGCTGGACAATGTGGTTCTGAAGGATCTTCTGGGAAAGAACTGACGACGCTGGCCAAGCGGCGAGAGGCGGCGCTCAAGGCGATGCGGGATCACGGCATCTCGCAGCGCCGGGCCTGTCGGCTTGTCGGTGTCGACCCAAAGACAGTCCGGCGCGAACGCCCGCCGGACTGCCCTGAGATCCGCAAGGAGATGCAGGAGATCGCCGGAAAGCGGCGCCGGTTCGGCTACCGCCGGATTGGCGTGTTGCTTGAGCGCAAGGGCATGAGAATGAACCACAAGAAACTGTATCGGCTCTACCGGGAAGAAGGGCTGTCAGTGAAGCGGCGGCGCGGCCGCAAGCGGGCCCGTGGAACGCGCTCCCCGATGCCGGAGGCTGCGTATCCCAATGCGCGCTGGTCTCTGGACTTCCTGGCTGACAGCTTCGGGGCATCCCGGAAATTCCGCATCCTGGCAGTGATAGACGATTGCAGCCGCGAAAACCTGTGCCTGATTGCTGACACCAGCATCTCCGGCGCGCGTGTTGCGCGTGAGCTGGATGCGCTGGTGCGGATCTACGGTAAACCCGGATGCATAGTCAGCGACAACGGGACAGAGTTCACGAGCCGGGCCATTCTGAGGTGGGCCGATCAGAACGCAATTCCGTGGCACTATATCGACCCGGGGAAGCCGCAGCAGAACGCCTTTATCGAGTCATTCAACGGCAGCCTGCGCGACGAACTGCTGAACGAGGAGATATTTGACACCCTGGACGACGCCCGCCGGAAGCTGGCGCTCTGGCGTTATGATTACAACACCGTCAGGCCGCACTCATCGCTCGGGAACAAAACACCGGCCGAAGCGCGCCGGACGCTTGAGCAATTTGAGGGCTCCGCGCCCGGCGCGCTTGCCAAGCCCGAAACCGACGACTACCAAAATCAAACCCGCAGACTCTCGTCATGAACGAGGGACCAGTGGGGGGCAGGTCATATACATTGGGTTTTATTTTGAGGCAAGTGTACCCATGTGTACCACCCAATGCACGCAGTCTTCATTGTTGTTTGACCCCAAATCATCTTGTAAGAAGAGCAGGTCCTACACCACAATCACGCACACGGCGGCTGGCAGAGCGCGTTCTCGATTTTCATTAGCACCTCCTCGACTTTGCCCCCGCGTAGGATTTCGTGGACGGGAGTTACAATGAGGTCACGAACCGCAGTCAAATTTGTAAGGTGGTCCAACGGCAGCGCGTAGAACCAGCTCGGATCGCTCACATCGTCTCGTGCCCAGTATAGCGATTTCGAAACCCAACCCTCAAAATACCCCGCTGTATTAGGAGCTTGGGTGGAGAACATCCAACCCTGTCCTTCACCAGGTATAGCGGAATAGCAGATGAGCACCTTTGATCGCTTGCCGTTAACCCACTCATTCTCGTAGCCTTCGTCTGATGTGAGTTGTATCGCTAGAGTTAACGTTCCATAGATCTCTGCGTCTGAGTGGTCGGGTTTTTTGATGAAGAAGTATGAATTCCAAACTGATTGAATGAAAACATCTTGGGGCTGATCATCGTGTGCGAACTCGATAACTAAGTCGCTAGTGCTACATACAATCTCTTGGAAGGCTTGATAGAGCTTATCAAGGTTTTGCTGGGCAAGTTGAACGTTCTGGGCGGACTGCCAGAGGATGCAATCAGTGTTGGTCATCTGTTTCTCTAAAGTAATAAGTAGTTGGTAAAACGGCGGGGAGGGCTTGTAGCTGGAATTTGTTCTCATCATCAAACAAAAATCTACACTCTCCGGGCGTCTTCATCTCCGGCCATGGTCCGAGGACGAAACCCTGCGGTTCACCTGCAAGAAAGTCGGCTGCAAGTCTTGCCCATGCGATTAGTCCAGGGTCGGGTTCGGTATCACAAAGCTGTCTGAGGCTGTCACATGTCGCTTTCCAGGATATGTTCTTTATAACGTGCTCTTGAAAATATTTGAGTTCGATTTCTTCCAAAGTCTTCTGATGTTTCTTTTCGGCACCGAGGAGTGTGTAGCCGACTAGGTTTCGCTTTCCTTCGACTATGTTACCACGTCGGCAGCTTCCGCTTTTGACCATTAGGATCTCACGTTCTGCCTGATTTTCTCCGAGAGCAGCGCCCCATTTCACCTCTACGATCCAATAGGCGCGCTGTCCTTCTGCATTGAACTCAAGCACTACATCTGGCTCGGCACTTTTACCGTTTCCCCTAAAAAAAGGCCAAAGGTGGATCTGTACATCCCCCACGAATTTGTGGTCGCAGATCACTTGAAGCGCTTTTGCCCGTGCCTCAGGCAACAAAAATCTCAGAGTTCCGAAAAGCGTTGAAGTTATTAGATCCTCTCTCGGTTGCTTTCCCACTCCATCAATAATTGAAATCAGCCGCGCCTTGCGGGCCACTACCGCATCAAACATCAGTCTTGCTCCTGGTCACAACCAATATCAGGCACTCCATTTGAGAAGGGTTTCTGCCTGGCCAAGCACGGTGTTAATCGCGACCGGGGCCAAATCGGGTGGATAGCCGAATTTCTTCAGAATGCGGCGGACCAGCACACGCAGCTTTGCACGCGCACTTTCCTTTAAGTGCCAATCCACGGTGACATTCTGCTGAAGCTGTTCGACAAGGACATGAGCAATTTTGCGCAGTTCTTCATTGCCAAGCATTTCAACCGCGCTTTGGTTCTGAGCGAGCGCATCATAGAATGCGAGCTCTTCTTCACCCAAGCCGAGGTCCTCTCCTCGCTGCACTGAGGCCTTCATGTCTTTGGCCATGTTGATCAGCTCTTGGATCATCTCAAGGCTAGTTATAGCGTTGGCGTGGTAGCGTGCTACAGCGGCCTCAAGGCGCTCTGAGAAGGCCTTGGTGAACCGCACCGGGTTTGCCGGAGGCTTCAACTCCTGAGTAGGATGAAGCCACAATGAGCAAGACAACAAACAAGTATTCTTCTGAGGTTCGCGAGCGTGCGGTGCGCCTGGTGCTGGACAACCAGG
>NZ_JBVYHB010000034.1:0-11923 GCF_056033425.1 Leisingera sp. SA32
CGGCCCAAGGACGAAGCCGCTCGCGCGGCAATGGCGCCCGTGGCTGGCGTTCGGGACTGATCGCCATCCTGTGCATTTGGGAATGTGGGCAGCTGCCTGACGATTGAGGCCTCTCAATCGACAGACAGGAGGTTCCCATGACCGAGGAGAGGATTTCGCCGCTGCGGGCGCGGATGATCGAGGACATGCGCATCCGGGGGATGGGCGAGAAGGCCCAGAAGTCCCATATCAGAGCCATAAAGGATTTCGCCCAATTCCTTGGGCATTCGCCGGATACCGCCACCCCGGAGGAGTTGCGCGCCTACCAGCTGCACATGACCGACACCGGGGTCACGGCCAGCACGTTCAACGTGCGGATCGTGGCGCTGCGGTTCTTCTTCGGGATGACCTGCGGGCGCGAGAACATGAAGCGCTACATGCAGTTCCGCACCCAGCCGCGGAAGTTGCCCGTGGTGTTCAGCGTCGAGGAGGTGTCCGACATCCTGATGGCGGCACCCGGGCCCGGTCTGAAGTATCGCGCGGCGCTCAGCATCTCCTATGGTGCGGGGCTCCGGGCTGCCGAGGTCTGCAATCTCAAGATCGGTGACATCGACAGCGATCGCATGCTGATCCATGTCGAGCAGGGCAAGGGGCGGAAGGATCGCAAGGTCATGCTGTCCCCGGGCTTGCTGAACCTGTTGCGTGACTGGTGGCGTGAGGCGCGTCCAGAAGGCTGGCTGTTCCCGGGCAAGCCGAAGATCAATCCGATCTCGCCTCGGCAATTGAACCGGGCCTTTACCTCGGCCAAGCACATGGCCGGGATCAGCAAGCCGGCGACGCTGCACACGCTCAGGCACAGCTTTGCGACGCATCTGCTCGAGGCTAACACGGACGTCCGCGTGATCCAGGTCCTGCTGGGCCACGCCAAGCTCACGACGACGGCGCAATACACGCATGTCGCGACCAAGACGATCCGCGACACCGTCAGCCCCTACGAGATGCTGGCCAAGCTGCAGGACCAGACCGTGAAGCGAAGTCTGGAGTGACCGGGCGCCGGGGTGCCCCGGCCCAAGCTGGAGATCGCTGACATCTTTCGCGCCCATGGTCCTGCGTGGCGACAGGTCAATGCCGGGCATGTCAGCCTGACACAGCTCAAGGTGATGTCGGCGATAGAAGCCTGCCGGACCGAGGCGCTCGGCGGGCATGTGGCCGGGTGCGCCAAGTGCGGCCACCACCACATCGCCTACAATTCCTGCAAGAACCGGCACTGCCCGAAGTGCCAGGGGCCGGCGGCGCGCGACTGGATGGCCGCGCGCGCCGAGGACCTGCTGCCCGTGGAGTATTTCCACGTGGTCTTCACCCTCCCGGCGGAGATCGCGCAGATCGCCTACTGGAACACGAGGGCCGTCTATGGCCTGCTATTCCGGGCGTCCGCGGAAACGGTGATGACAATCGCCGCCGATCCCAAGCGCCTCGGCGCCAGGATCGGCATGACCAGTGTCCTGCACACCTGGGGGTCAGCACTGACGCATCACCCCCACATCCACATGATCGTGCCGGGCGGAGGCCTGTCACCGGATGGCACCCGGTGGGTCGCCTGCAAGCCCGGGTTCTTCCTGCACGTGCGAGTTCTGTCGCGCCTCTTCCGGCGCCTGTTTCTCGATGGGCTGCTGGCCCTGCATCGCGCCAAGGAGCTGGACTTCTACGGTGATCTCGAACGCCTCGAGGACCTGGATGCCTTTACCGCCTGGCTCGCGCCATTCCGCAAATCCGAATGGGTCGTCTACGCCAAACCGCCCTTCGGCGGCCCCGAGGCCGTGCTCGCCTACCTGAGCCGCTACACCCACCGAGTGGCCATCTCCAACCATCGCCTGATCAGCGCCGACGCCGAGACTGTGGCGTTCCGCTGGAAGGACTACCGCGTCAAATCCGGCGATCGACAAAGGGTCATGCGCCTGGCCACGCCCGAGTTCATCCGCCGTTTCCTGATGCACGTCCTGCCCGGGGGCTTTCACCGCATCCGGCACTACGGCCTGCTGGCTAGCGCGACACGCAAGGCCACCATCGCCCGCATCCGCGATCTCCTCCGGCAGCGGCCGCCCGAACTGGAAGCACAGGAACCAGCGGAGCCTGAGCCGCTCACCCTGCGCGAGCCGTGCCCGTGCTGCGGTGGCCCGATGCGCATCGTCGAGGTCTTCCGTCGCGGCCAGAAACCGATGTCGCGCGCACCACCGCGGGAGCAGGCCGCATGACGAACCGCCCGTCACTACCACGAACAACACTCCGGTTCTCACGCCCGTTCCGGACTGCCCCTGGCTTGCCTCACGCGGTCCAGCGCCCGCGAACCGCCGGTGAAATGCGGCGCCCGAGACCGAATATGATCACCAACGCAGATCCGGGCTCCCTTGGAGGCCGTCGACATCCTTCGAGCCGTCAGTCACGCTCAACCGTCTCTGGAAACCTCAACTCACTTTCCCCATAGACAGCGCCTGGCAACCGCGGCTTCCACCTTGGGAGGATTTCCAACGCGGGCCGACGACGGACCACGCCGCACCGTTGCACCACGGCCCGCATCGAAAATCCTTCACCACAGCGGACGTCGACCCATACGTTTCAATGCTGCTGTCGCAGGCCGCTTTGCGGTAATTCGCTACAGGCGCAGTCCAGACGCGTCTGGATCTTTCTCCGACCGTTCATGCACTCTCCTGATGTGAGGGATGTTCAACATCAGGACCGATGGTCGGACGCCCGGAGTGGCAACCATGTGAGGCGACTTTTCGTTTATGAATGCAACTTGCACTGGAAACGCGCCCTGAAAGGTGTCAACTTGCCAGTGAATCAAGAATACAAATCAAAGGATTGCCGTTCTTGGCGAGGGACGCATGAAACCGGACGACCTGCACCGCTACATTACCGAGCACATGCGGATGTCGCACGTGTATCAACCGGTGATGCTGCGTGAACTGCTGAAGTCCGACGGTGAGGCAACGGTCGAGCAGATCGCGAAGGCGCTATTGTCGCACGATCGGTCACAGGTCGAATACTACGAAATCCGAACCAAGAACATGGTGGGTAAGGTGCTCACCAACAATGGCGTCGTCGTTCCGGTCAAAAAAGGGAGCCGCATCGTCGGATACCGATTGAAAGACTTTGTCGACGTGCAGGCCAGGGACCGAGACCGGTTGATTGCCGAATGTGAAGAGAAGATCGCCGACTACATCGAGCGGCGTGGCGTTAACATCTGGCAGCATCGGGTCAACGCAAAGGGCTACGTGCCCGGATCAGTCCGCTACGAAGTTTTGAAGCGTGCCAAGTATCGTTGTGAACTATGCGGCGCATCCGCCGAAGAGGTTGCCCTTCATGTCGACCACATCGTCCCACGCAATAGGGGCGGTCAGGACGACTTGAGCAACTTCCAGGCACTCTGCATCACATGCAACACCAACAAACGCGACCAGGACGATGCGGACTTTCGCGGAGTGTCGGATAGTTACGAGCTGCGCGAAAAAGGATGTATCTTCTGCGAAGTTCCCTCGGATCGAGTGATTGCCGAGAACGAGCTGTGCTACGCTATCAGCGACGGGTTCCCGGTGACGCCTTCACACACGCTCGTCATCCCGAAACGACACGTCTCCGACTACTTTGGTCTTTTCCAGCCCGAGCTGAATGCGATCCGCCGGGTGCTGGAAAATCTGCGTTCAAGCATTCGGGAAGAAGATCCAACCGTTACTGGGTTCAATGTGGGTGTAAACGTAGGGGCATCTGCCGGGCAGACGATCTTTCACTGCCATGTCCACTTGATCCCGCGCCGAGACGGCGACGTTCCCAACCCTCGTGGAGGCGTTCGAGGCGTCATCCCTGCGAAGCAGTCCTATTGAAGAAATATCCGTGATGGTGACCAAGTCATACTTTGCCGCAAGCGTTCCTGATTTTCTGGCGCGATCGACGGAAGATATCCTTGGGCGCCTGGCGACCCGGGTTGGCTCTGAACACAGCGGAAATGAGACCCAGCAGATCCGTGCTTGGCGCATTCAAATCGACCTATTGAAAGACGCTCTGAGAAACGCAGACAGTGATAGTTGGGGCATACTCCTTGAGTTGCCGCTTCTGCGGTTAGGGCGACGCATCGATACAATTATCTTGGTCGGCGACGTGATCGCCTGCGTTGAGTTCAAGATTGGGGCAACGAATTTCACCGGCCCAGATGTTGATCAGGCAGTCGACTACGCCCTTTGCCTACGAGACTTTCATGCAGCCAGCCATGGAAAGCGCATCGTGCCTGTCCTGTGCAGCGACCAGGCGCGCAAGTCCCAATTGCCCGAGAATATCGACTTCATCGATGATGTGAGCCAGTGCATCCGGACGAATGGCGAAGGTCTTTCGCGCGTTCTCCTCGCGATCGAAGACTTGTCTGGTGGCGATCAGATCGACTGGCAGTCATATGACGCCGCCAGTTATAGCCCGACGCCTGATATCGTGACGGCGGCGCGCAGCCTGTATTCCGGTCACTCGGTGAGAGAAATCGGTCGCGCGGACGCGACGGCAGAGGCGTTGGAGCGAACCGCCAACAGATTGAAGGTAATCGCCGAAGAAGCGCGCCGAGACCAAAAGAAGGTGATCTGTTTCGTTACCGGTGAGCCGGGTTCCGGCAAGACGCTGCTGGGGCTGGACTTGGTGTTCTCGGGAACCGCCGGTCGGGTCGCTGAGGAACCGGCTGCTCTTCTGAGCGGCAACCGACCTTTGGTTTTCGTGCTACAGGCGGCAATCGCAGACGATGCGCGCCGACGTGAAGGCATCAAGGCGGACGAAGCCAAGCGGAGAGCGCAACAAGCGCTTCAAACCCTTCTTGGGTATCTGAAAGATCACGCTGCCGCAAACGCCCGCCCTCCAGAAAACGTCATCGTCTTTGATGAGGCGCAGCGCGCCTGGGATGCCGATACCGGTCTCAAGCTGCTCGGGCGGGCAAAGTCAGAGCCTGAGCTGTTCATGGAGATCATGGGGCGCCTCCCCTGGGCGTGCCTCGTATGCCTGGTGGGTTCAGGACAGGAAATCAACCGAGGTGAAGGAGGTCTCGCTCTGTGGGGCGAGGCGCTTGCAAAGTCTGAGGACTGGACTGCACATATTTCAGAGAAGGCTTTGGCTGCACGGGAGGGCTTACTCGGGTTCTTCGATATCGCGTCGGGCGCAGACGTATCGCTCGTGAACGATCCGGAACTGCATCTGAACTCGAACCTCAGAGCCTATCGGAACAATCTGCATGGCGGCTGGGTCGCCGCTCTGTTGGATGGCAACATCGACAAGGCACGAGAGATTGCCGATGAGATGGAACACGCGCCCGCCTTCGTGACACGCGATCTTTCAGAAATGAAAGCCTGCTTGCAAACGCGCCGCCGTGGCGATCAACGTGTCGGGCTACTCGCCAGCAGTGGTGCAACGCGTCTTGTCGCGGAAGGCGTGCCGCCGTCGCCTCGTTCAGACAGTCTTGAAACGGTTGTGCATTGGTTCCTCAAACCGGCAGGCGATTTCCGATCATCGAACGCCCTGGAGACGCCGCTTTCCGAGTTCGTGTGCCAGGGTCTCGAAATCGACTACGCGGGTTTGTGCTGGGGCAACGACTTGATCTGGGATGGGCAGGCGTGGAAGCCCAGAAAGATGCGAGCGCCCAACTGGCAGTTGCTGCGAAAAGATGCAGAGCAACAGTATCGTATCAACACCTACCGGGTTCTGCTGACCCGTGGGCGTGCCGGAACGGTCATCTACGTCCCAGTTGGCGAGGAATCGGACAGCACCCGGAGGCCGAAAGAGTTCGATGGCATTTTTGATGTTCTCGTCGGCTCGGGGTGCCGCCAGCTGTCGTGATGATTGAGTCACCAAAAACTACCGCAGTAGCCTTCCCGGATCATGATTGCTCCGAGGTCACGCCCAGCCTGCACTCGGCACCCGCCAATCTTACGATCGTAACTTGTTCGACCATTTAGGTAGCAGGTCAGTCAGCGTCTGGCCAGCCACGAGCGTTCGCTTTCTCGCCGTCGCGCGTTCGCCCGCACTTGAGGAATCATCACAAATTCGCGTCCAAGGTCCGCCTTTGAGGTCAAGGCCTTGCCCCTTTGCATATGCAACGAACTACCGCTTTCCGCCCTTCATGAAGCGCGTTGCCAACGGCCCTAAGGAGACATTGACCGGTGCGCTTTTCGCCGCGCCGCAGCTTTCGCATTCTTGCCGTGCGTGGACGACACAGCATTTCTGAAAACGAATAACTGCAGCGTGGACAGCGCTAGTCAGATAGTCTGGGCGCTTCTTAGTTAATCAAAGCCGTAACCAAAAGCGTTGCAGCTACCGCCAAGTAGATATCGCTTCCATCCGAGACGTAAACCTCGTTACGACCGGGGTTCGGCAGGCCACGTTTTTTCCAGTCTTTGACAACGATTACATCCTGCTTGCGGAATTGGTAACCAACGGCATGCCGCTGTTTTTTCTTCACCACCTTCACCTTGGTGTTATTGCTATAGGGGGCCTTCTTTATAACGACCTTGTCCGCCATAGCCGTCATTGGCACAACAGCCACTGCTGTCGTTGCCAAGACCAGAATAGTGGCGCATCGTTTCGTTAGGTGCTGCATTGGGTTCTGCCTTATTGTTTACTCTTAATTCAACGTTCTCCCGAAAGGTTTCCGTCGCTAAAATTCTGAATTTTTTGCGAACCCTCGCGATAGAACGGTCAAGCCTGGAGGCCGGAAGCCTGCAACAGGGGCTCGCTCCGGCTTTGCTCGGTTCTGCGTTGAATTGCGGCTGTGACCAGCCGCTCATGGGGTGAAAAATGATCTGGAAATCGCGACAAGTCCAAATCGGCCACGGCCCTTTGGGCGTGGCCGATTGAAGCCCATTCTTCACCACCTGAGATGTAACGCGTTCTCTCTGGACCAATCACATCACCCGGTTTCTCTCACGCGTGGTTACCGCCGGTTGTGTCGATCGACACGAACGGCCCATAGCTGCCCCACAAGAGGCAGCAGGTCGCCGCGGTGCGGCTTCCCCGAACCGGTCATCAATGGCGTCGTGCAGCATGGTCGGGCAGGCCAAGGTCAGCAGCGCGGACCTTGCTGTCGTTCGAAACTGTCGACGAGCGACTGAAATACACTACTCTGTCGTCCGCCCATCAAAGTGTTCATGGGATGCGTCGGCATCCGCTTTAGTCTTGTGAACAGTCCCTTCCAGGTGCTCGGGTGGTCCATAGATTGTATAGAGCCGTAGTGGCCTCGACTCAGTGTTGACCACATTGTGCTTAGCACCGGCCGGAGCGATCACACCGTCATCGGCCTTGACCTTGTTGATACCGCCGTCGATCCACACTTCCCCAGAACCAGCTTCAAAGCGAAAAAACTGGTCGCGGTCGCCATGAGTTTCCGCACCAATTTCCGCACCGGGTTGCAGCGCCAGCAGCACCAACTGGAGGTTTTGACCATTATAGAGAACTTGGCGGAAGTTACTGTTCTCTTCCGTCAACCTTTCTACGTCACCTGCGAAGCCCTTCGTGGCAAGAACTCCTTTGTCCGTAATTGTTGCCCTGGAGGCACTGCACGTCTCTTCTGGGTATTTCTATCGGACTGACGCGAAGGTTCATTGATTTAGATCAATGCGTTCTCAGCGGTTACCCCCTAACTGCAAAGCGAGGTAATTGCTGCAAGGAAGGGAGACGCCGTGACCGGCACCGATAAAGCAGAACACGACACGACCGTCATCAACATACCCGAGGCGGTAGGTGTTTTCGACAGCTTTGCAGACCTTCAAAGCGCCTTCTACGATCTGCGGATGGTCGGCTTCAGCCGGTATGACATCAGCCTTCTCGGCAAAGAGGAAGTGTTGCAGGAAAAGCTGGGAAAAGCATATTGGCGAGCCTCCGAACTGGCGGACAATCCCAACGCGCCCCGCGCAGCATTTGTATCCGAAGAGGCTATCGGCGAGTTGGAAGGCGGTATAGCAGGCGGTTTTTTCTTTCTTGGGTCATATGTTGCGATGGCCGCAATGCTAACGGCAGCAAGCACTCTCGCGGCATCAATTGCTGTAATCGCAATCGGGGGCGTGCCAGCTGCCGTGATAGGGACCCTGCTGGCCCGACGCGTCGGCAAGCACCACAAAGAATACTATGCGAACCAAATAGAGCACGGCGGAATCTTGCTTTGGGTGAGGGTTAAGGACAAGAAGCGGGAGGACGTTGCCGTGAAAATCATGAAGGAGCATTCTGGGCGCGACGTTCATGTCCACCCGTGGAGTGAATGAGCTGCTTTGCCGCGTCCGCTGAGGGCTCGAAGCAATCATGCGGCGTTGCGGCAGGTCGCGTGACTACCCTGGCAGAAACCACGACACTCCCGGCCCTTAGCGGCCAGTGGTCGGTCGTCGTTGATGCTGGGGTGAAGCTTTCCCATCGCTGTCACATAAACTTGGTTTAGAGCTTTATACCCCTCGATAAGCGCAGAACGGGCCAGTGCTGGCGATCGTTGTCCTTACGCTATTGTCGGCATTATGAATAACCTGATGGCGCTTTGAATAGCCCCATGGTTCGTGGACGCCTTCTTCCCTAATTTTGAGGCAAGGAGGCCATGATGAGGACAGGCAAGTTCAGCGACGATTTCAAGCGTGATGCGGTCGCGCAGATCACCGAGCGGGGTTACCCGGTCAAAGAGGTTTCGGAGCGGCTCGGCGTGAGCCAGCACTCACTCTATGCATGGAAGCGGAAGTTCGCGAAGGCGTCGACCGGGGAAGTTGAGAAGGACGCCGAGATTCGTCGCCTGAAGAAGGAACTGGCGCGGGTGTCGGAGGAGCGCGACATCCTAGAAAAGGTCACCGCGTATTTCGCCAGGGATGCAAAGTGAGATACGCGTTCGTGGCCGAGCATCGGGGACAGTTCTCTGTGCGGGCGATGTGCCGATGCCTGCGCATCCAGCCAAGCGGCTTCTACGCTTGGCTGAAGACCCCGCTGAGCAAGCGGGCGCAGGAGGACAAGCGCCAGACCGAGCTGATCCGGAAAGCATGGGGCGAGAGCGGTAAGGTCTACGGGTATCGCAAGCTACACGATGACCTGCTCGATCAGGGCGAGAGCATCTGCCCGAACCGTGTGGCGCGACTAACCAAGCTGGCGGGCATCAAAGCGCAGATCGGCTACAAGCGTCGCCCGGGCAGCTATGGCGGCAAGCCGTCCGTCGTGGTCGACAACACTCTCGACCGACAGTTTGACGTCGGCGCCCCGGACAGGGTTTGGGTGACCGACATCACCTACATCCGAACCCAGGAGGGCTTCGCCTATCTCGCCGTGGTCATCGACCTCTATTCCCGGCGCGTGGTGGGTTGGTGCATGCAAAGCCGTCAGACAACCGACGTCGTGCTGCAGGCGCTGCTAATGGCCGTTTGGCGACGAAAGCCGAAGGCCCAGGTGCTGATCCATTCGGATCAGGGCAGCCAGTTCACCAGCATGGACTGGGCTTCCTTCCTGCGGGCCCACAATCTTGAGCATTAGATGAGCCGACGTGGAAACTGCCATGACAATGCTGTCGCCGAGAGCTTCTTCAACCTGCTCAAGCGTGAACGGATCCGGCGGCGAGCCTACAGAACACGCGACCAAGCCAGGCAGGACGTGTTCGATTACATCGAAATGTTCTACAACCCGAAGCGCAAGCATGCGAGGAACGGGATGCTGTCGCCCGTCGACTTCGAACGACAGCAGAAACTGAGACACGAAAGCGTCTAAGAAACGCGGGGCTATTCAAAGAGCATGCTCGAGATAACTCGCGGCGCTGACCTCATTCACGGCGCTTTGATTGGCTTTCGGCGCAATGGCGAGGGTCCCTTTGATGCCAGAATGCTATCTTGTGGCTCGAAAACTGACGGGGGGCTGGCTACTCAGCCAACTGCTGGTCCACCTGCTGCTCTTCATTTATCATCGCTTGCAATTGCCTGCGGAAGCGGAGCTGCCCGCCGTCAATCGGCAGATCAATGTGCGGGGTGGTCTTGTTGGACATCCCCTTTTGCACCGCGTTAAGTATAGCACGATCTTCCTCGAACGCATGCTGCACGTCTTCGGTCATCATTTTAGATAGTGCCTCATCATCCGGTCGGATGTTGCGCAGCTGGAACCAGTAGTAGCGTGTCTGGCCCTCGTTTGTCGGCGTCATGAAATTGTAGCTGTCCATGACAAAGGTCTGTTCATGCAGAGGCCCATTAGGTCCGCCGGTGCCGGCTGGCGTAAATACTGCCTTAATCAGGGCGTGGGAGGGATAGCGCACCTCATAATGCTGGAGGCGATCACAGTTGCCCTCAAACTCAACGACCTTCTTGTAGAAAGGCGCCGGCTCGTGATCCATCATCCAGCGATGCACGATAATACCCTCATCAGTCTTCGTGATCCGTAGTGGCGTGTCCTTAGTCGCAGCAGCAGCAAAGCTGCTTTGATGCACCCATGCGACATGCGTCGGGTCCAGCAGGTTGTCGCACATCAACAAATAGTTGCAGTCCAGTTCCATCGCGGCACCACGGTTAATTCCCCATGCGGGATCATCATAGTTCTCAATTTCGAAGATATCTGATGGGTCGGCCAGCGCAGGATTGCCCATCCAAATCCAGACCAGCCCGTATTTTTCGTGCAGCGGATAGGCGTGCACTTTGGCGTTAGACGGAATGCGGCCGGTGCCAGGGGCCCAGACGCATTGTCCGGCACAGTCGAACGTCAGGCCATGGTAGCCGCATTCAACAGTATCGCCCTTGATCCGTCCCTTGCTGAGCGGCAGCTTGCGGTGCGGGCAAGCGTCCTCCAGTCCCACAAGCTCTCCCGCCTCGGAGCGGAAAACGCAGATCTTTTCGCCAAGGACTGTGATCTGCTGAAGCTCGCGGTCAACTTCGTGGTCCCAGGCCGCGACATACCAAGCGTTCTTCAAAAACATCTCACTGCCCCAATCATACTGTGCTCATTAGACCGACGTTAGCTCCATCCGAAGGGTTATGAAAGAAGGTCTGCGGAGCGCTTACTTAAACTCGTCAGGCCATATCTCAGCCGTTCTGACGGCCCGCCGCAAACGGCCCTGACCTGCCATTCATGCGGCCGCCTGTCGCTGCGGTGCAGCTTCCCAAAGGCGGCCGCCTGTATCCCTCATGGCTTGGCTCAAATAGGCGTTGGTATTGGGAAATCTCCCATAAACTATCCGGCTTTCCCTTGAACTAATTCAAGAGCATCTCTGTAGATGAACGGCACCCAGTAGGTTATTTCCTCTTTAATTATCCTCTTTTCGAAGAATCCCGCCTTCAACAACCTCTCAATCACAGAATCCAGATCGGCTCCACTTACCCCCCAAAGGGCAGCTAATGTCTCTGAAGTATGCTCAGCTTTTTGTCCCTTCATTTTTTCAGTGTAAGTCGACAGGGATGGGTTTTCGGCTTTAAAAGTTTGCTCATATCTGACTTTACTCACTTCCCGCAAAGCGGGCTTAAATACAGCCCTTTCAAAGAGAGCGTTTCCTGAGGTTTCGTCCTCTCCCCTCTCAAGGCGGCCAATTTGCTGCTGCCTGATCATCTCGGACATATGGATTAGTTCGCGAGGCGCTGACTTACCGCTACCATCCTGAACACGGTTCACCATCCGTCGAAACGTGCTCGGGTTGTTACCTGTCTCAACTTTATCTGGAAAAATGATCTCGGTTAGCTCTGTCTGCTTGTCGAAATCTTTCTCAACGCTTGCTACGTCTACATTAAAAGATTCAACAAACTCTTTGTTGTTTACCAACCTCCGAATGAATAAATTAAGAAGGCTTTCGTAGCTCCAGGTGATCGTTGCTGTCCTCGTTATATGGCTCGCCTCGGCAAAACCGCCTTCCGTGATTCTTCCCCAAATGTCATCCCTCACAAATAGCTTGAGCTTAATATTGTCGAATGCCTTGAAGTCATTGTAAACGCGAAATAAT
>NZ_JBVYHB010000035.1:0-10626 GCF_056033425.1 Leisingera sp. SA32
CCCTCCCGACCCTTCCGAGGCCTCCCAGCCTTCTTGCGCTCTTTTTGCGCCAGAGGGATCACGAGAGCGTGGATATGCGGCGTGGCCTCATCGTCGTGTAAATGTGCCGACAGGATGTTATCGGCCCCGAATGTATCGGCAGCCCATGCCATCGATCTGGCACTCCAGGCGGTGCGGTCTTCGGGCGTTGCCTGAGAAAACCATTCGGGGGAGGCGGACATGACAACCTCAATGGCGCGCACGGCGTCTCTGCGAGGCTTCGCAAGGCGAACGGCCCGGGCCCGCTCGTGCCACGCCTCCACGGCATCGTCTTGCCCCGCGAGCCTATGGATACCGCCGCCCATCCGAGGGGCAATGCCATCGGCGTGGTCGAGACCAGCGGAGGCGGTGCGGGTGTTGTGAGAGGCTGCTCCGCTCAGTCCCCTGAGACTGACAATCTTGGCAACTCGAAGGACGGCAAAGTCCGGCATGAGGGCGCTCCTTTCAACTGCAAACCCAGCTGCCGAATGCGCAACAGCCCCCGGAGGGCGAACGGGTTCATTTCAGCCCGATAGGGCGGCCCGAAGGGGAAATGAACCGTAGTGAGTATGTTTCTTTTCCAGCACTTAGGTCCGGCGGCATCAGGGACCTAACTCCTTCAAGCCGAACGATACTCGGTCAGTTCAAGAAGAAAGGAATACCATGCCAATGCCCCCAGAACGCCCAAAAATGGATTTGCTGAAAATGTCTCGACAGGAGGTTGCAGCTATCCCCTTACTGGGAAGGTCGGATCTTTCCGAAGCCCAAATTTACGCTACCGCGAACACCATTGATCAAGCCATCAAAACGCAGTTCCCCGAAAGCAAAGGAAAGTGCGCGCCTACCATTGGCAACCAACCTCGCTCGTCAGCTTAACAATCCCCATCCGCAGATTACCGCGTCTCGCTTGCGGCTTTTCTATGAGCAGAAGCGGCAGGGCAAGACGGCAGAGTCCACCGACGATGATAGTGCCGAAGAGGCCACAGTATCACTGAGCCGTAGTCGCGTTGATCTGGAACGATAGGTTTCTCGCCTCGTCGCATGAAATTGACGAGGCGAAAGGTCAGCCGTTGATAAGGTCGAGGATAGATCTGGCCTGTGCGGCGGTCCTGATGTCGCGGACGCGGGAAATGATATCACGGGTTTTTAATTCGCGACCCTCTACGGCAAACTGCTCCTGCAGTGCTTCGACCTTGCGGACCACCTTTTCCAGCTCGGACAAGCCATATCCATTCAGAAGCTGGCGAGCGTGATCGAGGTGAAGGGCTACCATTCGCAGCGCCAAAGAGACGCTTTCTGAGCCTACAACGGTTCCCATACGTCCGGCAATCACGTGGAAAACCACTGCATAGGAGAAAACCGAGAACATGGCTCTTCGAAAGAAGCTTGCAGGAATATCAGCTTTTCCAAAAAGGTTTCGAAAGTTGGTCTTGAAAAGCTGGAGCGCGTCGTTTTCAAAAACGAATACAGCATCTGGGATGTCATTTCGCCCTATCAAGTGAAGCCAGGATTTTCTGATCCGTTGGTAAGGCTCCTGAACTTCAGGGCTATCCATGTCCTCAAAGTAGATAGGGAAATCAGCCAGACACCGTTCCGGATCGCTTTTGGCATGAATGTAGTTGAATCGCTGAGCGAACCCGTCAACCAAGGAAGCAGCTCCAATCTGTTTCTCAAACGTGTCCCCTACGGTTACTCCCAAAATGGTGAGCGCATGATCACGGACCTCAATCTTTACCTCTCTGGTCTTACGCTCGATGGGATCTCCTGAATAAGCACGTAGGAGGACGTCCTTGATCTCTTCCATGTATTGTAGATTCTGGACCTGCGAGATGAACTGTCCAAATTCGTCGCGGAACCACATGCCACGAGGGCATTGCTCGACATTTGCCACAAACTGAGCAGCGGATGACGCCCCGGAGAGTTGGGGGACCGCGTTCTTGCCGTCGGCATCTCGCAACCAACGGGCAACAGTCGAGGTTGCATAGGTCTTTCCTGAACCTGATGGTGCCAATGCGATGGTCCAGAGGCGAGGCGCATGGCATGTGCCCCCCATTTCGTATTGGGCCCCTGCAGCATTCAGAAACCCAGATACGTGAGAAAGAACGGCAACCAGTGGCAACTCGAGAGGGATATCCGTTTGGTTCCGGAAAAGCTCCACTACATCTTCAAGGAATGAACCGGGGGGCACGACCTTGATACCCTCCCATGAAGGTGCTCTCGAGTAGTCCAGAAGTCCTTTAAGGTGGGATCGACCATCTGTGGTCATGTCCGTGAGCGCATCCAGAAGACTCCTCGGTTCGTTTACTTTACATGCGCCGTGCAGTTCTCTGCGTTGTATGGCTTTTGACATCGTGCGTCCTCTTTGTGTTTCAGCCACCTTTAGTTCGCGGCCAAACAGTAAAAGGGTTCGATGCTGACAGGTCGGAAACCATCATCAGCATATTTTTTGCTTGGGACTGGGATGGAGAACTTCAAAGCGTCAGCAGCACAGTTAAAAGATGCATATATTCATACACTTAGATATAAATGCTATCGTCAGCAGGCTGTCAGCCTTTTTTGCCTACGGGGTTCGTTGAAAGGGGGATTTTCAAACTGGGTGTTAAATATGTGTTAGATTCTGTGTTAAGGTTCATAGAACTACCCATAGACCATTGATCATAATGGATTGTTCCATGCCGACGGTTCCTAATACCCCGAACTTAGTTCCCGTTCTCCGCACATCGGTTCCTGATACCCCGAATCCTTGACATCGGTTCCTGATACCCCGAAACATCCCCTATGGTTCCTGATACCCCGAATCCGCTCAATGCCCTCCTGCCTGATCGCCATCCGCAGCGTGACTTCTTCGTTTGCGACGTGGCCGATGCGGTTCTCAAAGACCTAATACCAAAGATGGAACATCCATTTTATGCTTTGAGTAAGAAGCCAGATACCGCCATTCGGCGGCATCAACATGGTGACAAATGGCTTGAGGTTATTCCGAGTGCCAAGGGCCAAGCAACGATCTACGACAAGGACATTCTAATCTACGTTGTGTCCCAAGTGATGGAAGCTCTGAACCGTGGAGAGAAGGTATCGCGTGAAATTCGGTTCAACCCACGCGACCTGTTGATGTTTACTAATCGGGGCACAGGCGGAAAGGACTATGACGCGTTCAGCGATGGGCTGGACCGATTGATGGGGACGGTGATTAAAACTAATATCACCACAGCTGGATCTGAGGACTTGATCCCACTTGGGGATGAAGAGGAAACTGGCAGTTTCCACCTTATTGAGAAAGCAAAGATAAGACGAAAGAACGGAAGCGAAGGTCGCATCTTGTGGGCAGAGATCACTATCTCTGAATGGATTTTCAACTCTATCCGGCGCAATCAGGTGCTGACTCTACACCCTGATTATTTTCGGCTCCGAAAGCCCATAGAACGCCGTGTCTACGAAATAGCACGCAAGTTCTGTGGCCGTAAGGAGAGTTGGAAAATCGGGCTCGACAAGCTTTTGAGCCGGACCGGCGCGCGCACTGAGCTGAAACGCTTCCGGCACACCATCCGGGAAATGGCGCGCACGGATCATCTGCCCGACTATCACATTTTTCATGACGACGACTCTGATAACGTTATCTTCCGGAACCGCGGCAGCATGCTCGAAAATGCGCTTCCTCATCCATGGACCGGCACCCTTGACCCGGATGTTTATCACGACGCTCGGAAAATCGCGCCTGGCTGGGACGTGCGGGAAATCGAGAAGCAGTGGCGGGCTTGGCTGGGCAGGAAAGACGAAACGCCTCGCAGCCCGGAGCGCAGTTTCTTAGGCTTTTGTAAAACGTGGCAAAGTAAGCGCGGACACCCGTAACAGGTTCAAAACCGGTAACTGAAATATTGTATTTACGGTGCAAATCCGGTATTGAAAATAATACCGGTTCGATATATAAATCCGGTAAGAGATATAAAACCGGTAACAAAATTAGAGCAGGTAGGAAAAGTGCCCGTCATCGTTATAGCAAGCCCCAAAGGAGGGGTGGGAAAGTCTACATGCGCAGTCCTTCTTGCATCAGAATTCGCACGTATGGGGGCGGAGGTTGATGTCCTGGATTGCGACCCCAACAAATCTTTAACCCGTTGGGCATCACATGGCCTTCCCAAGGGGGTTGTGCTGCACAGCGACATTGGTCGGTCCGACATCGTTCCAACTATCCGTGGGGCGGATGGCGATGGGAAGATCGTTATAGTGGATCTTGAAGGCGTAGCTTCACAACTCGTTAGTCGTGCGATCTCACAAGCAGATTTAGTGGTTGTGCCGATGCAGCCAACGGCTCTCGATGCCGAGATCGGATCAGAGGCATTGGCCCTGGTGCGCGAGGAAGAGGAAGCACTGGGCAGGACAATTCGCCATGCAGTGGTCCTGACGAAAACAAGTGCCGCCGTGAAGAGTCGCGTGCAGAAGGACTTAGAGACACAATTGCGTAGCGCAGGGATAGACTTAATCGAGCCATCCCTGGTGGCACGAGCGGCGTTTGCGGAGATCTTTGCATACGGGGGCGATCTGACCGCGATGATGAACGATCCTGAAATGGTTACCGGGGGTAAGGTAGATAAAGCCCTCGAAAATGCAAAAGCATTTACGGAGGCTGTCTATGACCGGCTCAAATAGATTACCTGGACTGAAAGCTCGCTCCAAAGTGACAACCCCAGAAGAGGTTAGACGGGTTGACGAAGTAGGGGAAGCAAGAGGTTTTCTCGACCGCACTCCTCGTAAAAAGCCGGGCCGGAAACCAAGCCCTCGCACCTATCAGCTGCATCCTAAAGTGCTACCAGAAGTCGGTGAAGAAATAGCGGCGGAGGCTGAAAAAGAAGGGCTAACGCAAGGTCAGATTATCGAAAGAATTTGGCGATTGTATAAACAAACGGCTTCTTCAGAGAAGTCGTCTTGAGGTCTACGGGGCAGGAGAGCACATGCTTACAACTGAGATAAAGGAGCGCGAAATCAGCGCCCCCATTAGCTTGCCTCTCGGCTTTGAAAAGGGACAGGTATACACCCCTGGGTTCTTGGCTCACTGGACAGCGACGCTCCTCAAAGAGCGCCTTGGAGAGCATTGGGACGGATGCGTTCTTGATCCTGCATGCGGAGATGGAGAACTCCTTGAAGCGGTCAACAAACAGCTCCCCAAGGCACAGCTTTTGGGAACAGATATTGATCCTGAAGCCTCCAACGCAGCACAACAGCGTCTTAAAAAGCGCGCTTCGATCAAAACCGACGACATGTTGCGTTCGTCTTTCTTGCCCTCAGCGACAAGCGAACGAAAAATTGGCGCGGTAATATCAAACCCACCATGGGGCGCCGACTTGCTACAATCAGCAGATCAGTTGAGGAGCCTCGGCTATACACTCGCCACGGGGCAGTTCGACAGCTGGTCTCTGTTTGTTGAGATGTCGCTACAAGCGATGCAAAATAATGGTTTAGCAGTGTTTATTCTGCCAGATGCCATCTTTGCTTCCGAACATGCCGCGACCAGGAAGCTGATCGCGAAACACTATACAATTGAGTTGATTGCCCGGCTGGGTGAGGGGATCTTTAAGGGAATCTACCGAGGGACGACTGTTCTTTTGGTTGAAAAGAAGAAACCAAGTTCGGATCATCAGGTCGAAGTGTTCCGCTTATCCAAGCCGCAGAGAGACGCTGTGTTGTCAGGTGATCTCAGCTTAGATGATGTTAGAAAAGTTGAGCGTCACAACATTCCTCAAGACCGGTTCTTGGCCGATAAAGGGTGCCGCTGGGACATCGACGTCCGCACAAGTGAGCAAACCATCCTGAATAAGATTGAGGCTTTAGGAGGGGCTTGGACAGATCTTTTTGTATCTGGCCGAGGAGTGGAAATATCAAAGCGCGGGCGGGTCAAAAAATGTAAAAGCTGCGGCCATGTCGTGCCGTCTCCCACCCGACCGCGAGAAGTGACTTGCCAAGGGTGTGGGGGTGTGGCCGATTCAGAGAGCATGCTGTCGGAGAGCGTTGTCCAAACAGCCGATACAAAGCTGGCCGGTTTTGTTCCTTTCATTGTGGGAGAGGACATAGGACGATACACACTATCCTGCTCGCGGCAGATCAGACTGGATGTCCCAGGGATTAACTACAAGAACGCAAAAACCTACTCACAAGAAAGACTTTTGGTAAGAAAAACAGGTGTCGGGCTAAAGGCCACGGTTACAAAGCGCCCCGCTGCATCGAACCAAGTGGTTTTTCACTACACTCCCAAGAACCCAGATCACGGCTTTCTTCTCTACTATGCCTTAGGTGTTTTCTCTTCACGCATCATGTTTGCATATCACCTGCGAAAGTCAGGTGAGAACGAATGGCGCTCACACCCGTATGTCACGCCGAAGTCGCTCAAGGAGTTGCCAATTCCCCTCCCTTCACCAGGAAGCCAAATGTGGCGGCAGGCGGAAGCGATTTCGGAGCGAGTTCAAGCTCATCTAAATAGTGGCGGCAAAGACAGAAACCTCGATCTGGAAATAGAGGGGCTTGTCGCAGGCTTGTATCGCCTTAATCGCTCCGACCTCGTCTGGGTCAAGGAAGTCATCTGTGGTGCGCAAGACCTCGAACCGATGCGTGCCCTCGGTGACTTCGATAGCGGCTCTATCCAGCCTAAAATAGCGTCCTAAAAAATATGTCTTACAGATACATCGGAAATAAAACACGGCTTCTGCCGATCCTCTTGGATGCATTTCAAGAAGTGATACCAAGCGGCTCAACCGTCGCCGACTTAATGTGCGGAACTGCTTCAGTTTCAGAAGCTCTGAGGCAATCAGGCTACCGTGTCATTGCGTCTGACCTCATGACGTTCTCGGCTCATCATGCACGAGTGCGGCTATGCGCCTCTGAAGCCCCGTCATTCAATAAAACTGGCATCGGTGGCTACAGCGAGGTGCTTACCTACTTAAACCAGATCACCCCCGTCCAGGGTCTGTTCTTCAAAGAGTATTCTCCAGAGGGGGAACCCAATAACGGAACTGAGCCGCGCAAGTATTTTAGTAGCACCAATGCAGCTCACATTGATGCGATAACGGCCCAGCTGAACAAATGGGTTACGGACGGTGTTGTGTCTGAATTGGAAAACTCGCTCTTGCGCCATGATCTGGTTCTCGCAAGCAATCGGGTGGCTAATATCGCCGGCACTTATGGTCACCATAGATCAAAATGGGGAAACGGTTCTCTCGCTCCATTGGAGCTACGACCCTCTACTTTTGTAGACAAGCACCGCACTGACCATACGGTGTATCAAGGCCCGGCGGAAAAAGTAGCTCCTCTGGTGAAAGCAGACCTGTGCTACATCGACCCTCCTTATATGAAACGCCAATACGCAGCGAACTACCACATCATTGAAACTATCGCTCGAGGTGATGCGCCGGAAGCGGTGGGGGTTAGCGGTTTAAGACCCTGGCGAGATCAGTATTCGGACTTCTGTTCTAAGTTAAAAATCAGAGCCGCATTCCGCGAAATATTCGCTTCCGCAGAATGCGATCAGTTCATGATAAGCTACAGCGAAGATGGCCTCCTGTCAGAAGAACAGCTTATCGAACTTTTTTCTGAGGTTGGGAAAGTTACGCTCAAGAAGATCCCGTTTGCGCGTTTCAGAAGCAACTCTGGCGGACAAGGGGGGATCGTTATGGAATACTTATTCCACATCCAGAGGTAGCCCTCCCGCATCAGCTATGGTTCGCGCATGTTCGGGGAGCCAAGTGATAGTGAAGCTTTCTCCATTGATCGTAAAATCGAGTTCACCATCAGAAATGTTATCCAAATCAATTCCCTCGACGAGAGCATAGTGAAGCATCCGATGGATGTGTGCGCTTATCACAACAAGATTAGCAGGAGCATCTGAGCCCCCTTCGCCCAAGGGAATGAGATGATGAACCTCTAAGTAGGGCTCGTCATTTGCTTTTGTGAAGACATATTGGTCTCCCGTTATCTGACACGTTTTATACAACTTCTTGAGATCACGGACCGCCTTACGATTTCGTTCAAAAGTTTTTATGACTTTCTCGGTCTTCTTTACCTTTTTTGACGCAACATCATCTTTGAAGAGCTCTTCTGCAATCTCAGTCTCTGTGCGACCGGACTTCGCATTGTAAGGTCTCTTACTCCTCTTTGGAGAGGCCTCTACATCATTCGACACTTCAACAGCTTCTTCATCCGGCACCTCAACGGCTTCCGGTGGATGTAGGCTGAATGGATCTTTGAGACTTAACTCATTGAGTTCGACAACAGGCTCAAAACGTATGTGCCCTGCGGGCTCAGATAGCATCACCTCAAAGCGAGGGTCGATTGCTGATAACCGTTCAACTTCTTCCGTCGTTAGCCAACCTGCCCAATACTCGTGGTCATCTGTTTTCAGGATAAATACTCGAACACCTGCAGCAAGTTCGATAACACGAGGGTCATCGGCAGATGTCATATCGGCAGGAGCTCGGGGGAATCCTCCTTTATCAGGATGCCAGGCAAATACGCGATTGTTTGCTCTACTGAACAGCTTCTGAGATCTAATATTTACACTTGCGGCCCGTCGTTGACCGATGTCGACCTCTTGAGAGCCCAGCCCCCCTAAGCTCTGGAGGTCCACGGTCCAAAGCGGTCCGCTTTTTGTTTTCTGCGGCTTGATCCGATTAAAAAATGAATGCCATGTAGGCAAACCCACATTTTTCACAGGCACATCAATATATGATTGCCCACCCCCCCGATCTTCTGTCCCGGGTTGTTTGTTGATGTTAAAAAAGTCAGCAGGCGTAATTTGCCTGAAAATAAGCTCTGAAACGTTTTTCACTGTATTGCCTTTGCCACGATTACTTAACTTGATTCGCTTCTCATGGCTGGCACGATACACTTAGCAAAGAGTGGCAGTCATCTGGACTCGCGGCGTTATCTTGGCACTACGGGCAGTCTCGTGCGCTCTGCCGCGCGGGGGCATTCGTTAAGGTCTGCTCACCACGACGAGGTTTCAGCAAAGGTCAGCCAGGCGGAACTTGAGAGAAAGGACACAAGATCGCCGTCGGAAAGATACAACCGTAAGCAGGTGAACATAACACCCGTTCTCGGACGTTCCTATTCCGTTGCGGCGGTGGAAATCCGCCTTAGGTTGCACCCAATGGAACCGCGTCTATTGCTGGAAAGGTCGTGCTATGCAGAACATAAAGTGGAAACAGGAAACCGCAGTCGGTCCCATGATAGTCCCCGCCGAACGCGTGGTAGACGGAATACTGGTGAATCCGAATACCCCCCCGGGTGATGCCGATCACGTCGACCGCGACATCGAAGAACTGCTGACTTGGTGGCGGCTGCCTTACATCGTAAGCCGAAACGAGGAATATGATGTGCATGTCCTCGACGGGAGGGCACATGATCGAACCCGTTTTATCGGCAGTTACGACACAGTTGAAGAGGCCGCCGCGGCGGCCAAGGCTTACTACGACACTGCACGCGTTGCCATTATAGCCGAGTAGGGAAAGGCGTCGGCGCTGATATGTTGCTGACGCCGCCACGCTCCCTCGTAGCTCTTGTTTTTAAGGTAGAACTGGACATTCCGCTGACGCTTTCATTGATGCCTCCGGGTCAGCGTGACCGCGAAGCCCGTATCGAACGGCCCCGCGCGAGTATCGCTGCATCATGGTGGGCAGGTCCATCCGCTACCCCAGCAACTTTCTCTACAAAGGCTTGACGATCTGCTACTCGCCGGATTGCTTCAGCCTCAATGGCGAGATCGTCAGAGCGAAGTTTGACCTCATGCTCTCGCTTGGAAACAAGACTTAGGCGCTGCGCATAGCCGATCAGCCTCGAAATTAGGGGACGCACTGCCTCCCTCCATTGCTGAAAACCCGAGCGATCGGGTGGCAAGCGTGGCGCTTCGACTTTCCGATGCTCCAGCCCAGCAGGCTTTCTGCCATCTCTCGGACGATACACCAGTTCTCCGGCGTCAATGGCATCCAGCCCTATGGTGAAAGCAGCCGTTGCCTCAGCAGCAGATTGCTTCGCGGCGGAGATAATCTGGGCGGCATCGATTTCCGCAAACATCCGTGCACCCTTCGCGCTACCGAGCTCATTGGAAGCCTCGATACGGGCTTCATGGGCGGCCTCGAGCTGTTCGGACGCCTCGGCCCTGTAAACGGCCACAGATCGGTGTCGAGCTCCCGTGGCACGGCGCGGACGGCCGCGACGGATACCAAGGTCTGCGACCTCGGCAGCGTAAGCAGTCTGCAAAGCGGAAAGCTTCTCCGGGCTCCCTATTAGGTCGGTAGCAGAAAGGCCCCAGGAGGCCACAGCAGACCGAGGACGGCCCTCCCGACCCTTCCGAGGCCTCCCAGCCTTCTTGCGCTCTTTTTGCGCCAGAGGGATCACGAGAGCGTGGATATGCGGCGTGGCCTCATCGTCGTGTAAATGTGCCGACAGGATGTTATCGGCCCCGAATGTATCGGCAGCCCATGCCATCGATCTGGCACTCCAGGCGGTGCGGTCTTCGGGCGTTGCCTGAGAAAACCATTCGGGGGAGGCGGACATGACAACCTCAATGGCGCGCACGGCGTCTCTGCGAGGCTTCGCAAGGCGAACGGCCCGGGCCCGCTCGTG
>NZ_JBVYHB010000036.1:0-8514 GCF_056033425.1 Leisingera sp. SA32
TTGCTCGTTCTCCCCGTCCAGCTTCGGGCTGTACCGATAGCACGTCTCACTGACATCGAATGCCCGGCATGCCAGCGCAATGCTGACGCCCTTCATCGCCACCGCTTTCACGGCCAACTCTCGGCGTTGAGCTGGCCGGATCATTTTTTTCCGAGCGCCTCCTTTAGCAGGTCGTTCTGCATGCTGACGTCAGCGTACATGCGCTTCAGCCGCCGGTTCTCCTCGGCCATCGCCTTCATCTCACTGATGAGACTGGCGTCCATCCCGCCATACTTCGCCCGCCACTTGTACAGCGTGGCGCTGCTCATCCCGTGCTCGCGGCACAGCTCGGCGGCAGGCACACCGCCCTCCATCTGGCGCAGCACACCCATGATCTGGGCTTCTGTGAATCGTGTCTTCTTCATCGGAATCTCCTCGTTGATCCTGCCGAGAAAATTCTACTTCCGCATCCCCTTAAGATCGGGGGGGATTACCTTGCGAGCCTACTGGATGCCGTCTTTCCACCTCCTGGGCCTCTTCGGCGCTGCGGCAGATAATTGAATGGATGGTTTCAGGCAGCAAACCTTCTTGAGCTGTAACTTGGACACACCAGTATTCCTCCACATTTTCTTCACCCTGCAATTCGAAGGGGAGTAGGAAAAAAGGGTCGCCGAGCTTTGCATGATAAGTGTGAACGTGCTTTACTATGGTCTTCCGTGTAGCTTTAGTCGCTTCGGTCATCCAATCCTCACAATAACTGCCCCAGCCCGGTTCTGCCCGGTCAGGAATTCTGCCCATGCCGCCATCATCGCGCGGCGTTTCTCTACCATGTCGCCGCGCCGGTAGGCCGCTTCCACGGCGCTGCCGACCTTGTGCGCCAAGGCAACCTCCGCCATGTCACCGGGGAAGTGGGTGCGCTCAGCCACCCAATCGCGGAAGGTGCTGCGCAGGCCGTGCGGGACGGCTGGTCGCTTGCTAACGCGGTCAACGAACCCTGGCCCGCCAGCCTCTACGTCCGCCTTGTGCAAGCGCTTCATGGCGGCACTCAGCGTCATATCGGACATTTCGCCGCCGCGTGGGGCAGGGAACACAAGGGGGTTGCCCGCAAAGCGCGGCAGGGCTTCCAGAAGGGCTATAGCGTCTGGCGACAGCGGCACCCTGTGTGCCCGGTCCATTTTCATGCGCTGGGCGGGGATTGCCCAAATTGCCGTATCCAGGTCGATTTCCTCCCAGCGAGCGCCGCGCACCTCCTGTGAGCGAACAGCGGTCAGCGCCGTGAATTCCAATGCGCGTGTGCCCATGCCATCGCGTTTGCGGAGTGCCGCAAGCCAGCGCGGGGCGTCATCTATCTGTACCGCCGGATGGTTGGCCTGCTTCGCCACCTTTGCGGCGGCTGGCAAAAGCTCTTTCAGGTTTCCCGCCCAGCGTGCAGGGTTGTCGCCCGTCCGGTGCCCGGCGGCGGTGGCCCAGGCCAGCACTGCCTCTATGCGCCCACGCAGGCGGGAGGCGGTTTCTGTCTTGCTTTGCCAGATCGGTTCCAGTACTCGCAGGACGTCCTGAACGGTGATTTCGTCCACCAGCATCTTGCCAAGCTCAGGCATGGCATAAGTCTGCAAGGTGTTTTCCCACTGCTGCCGGTGTTTAGGGTTCTTGAAGGCGTCCAGCTTGGCGGCAAGCGCTTTGTCAGTTGCATCTGCAAAGGTAAGGCCGCGCAGGCGTGCCACGGCAAGGTTGGCTCTTGCGGCTTTCCGGTTTTCTACCGGATCAATGCCGCGACGTATTTGGTCTTTGGTTTCCCGCGCCCGTTCCCGTGCTTGGGCAAGCGTCACGTCTGGAAAACCACCCAGGCCAATTTCCCGGCGCTTGCCGCCTACTGTGACACGCAACAACCATGTGCGCCCGCCTTTCGGTGTAATCTGCATTTGTAGGCCTGAGACGCCGCCAACGGCGAATGTGGCATTGCCCCCGGTTCCGGGGTGCTGCAATCTCTTCACATCGAGCGCGGAAAGCTCTCTAGCTACTCTCGGCATTCAATACCCGTCAAAATACCCCCCTAAAAACTGGCGTCAGGATGCGACAGGATGCGATGCAAGGCAACGGGTTAAATCGCAAATACTTGAGAAAAAATCAGTAGTGCGATTGGATGCGTCTCGGCGCGAAAGTTAAATGGCGGGCTTCGTCTCCGCCATCCTACATTTTTTTGGATCTGAATAGGCCGCTTTGAGCGGCCTTTTTCTTTTGTTCTTCTGGTGTTGGCCTCAAGTTCTGTCTGCCTTGAGTTTCTTTCGGTTGCGGCCGTTCTCGTTCATTGAGTGGTATGAAATGTGGTGTGAATCTTGGTGGCTCTGTCTGGCAAACTGACTAAAAGCTGGTGGAAAACCTCGGCGCTGGGCGGCATGGGGATGGCAAAGGTTTGTATCTTGTTGTTGATCCATCAGGGGCGCGGCGCTGGATTGTGCGCGTGGTTGTCAAAGGGCAGAAGAATAAAAAGGGTGGTCCGCTTCGCACGGATTTCGGTTTGGGTAGTGCGGACCTTGTACGAAGGCCAGTTCCTGGCCTTATACTTCGTTGGGGCCCAACTGCTCATGCTCCCCTGATATCACTCTGGGTTCACAAGATGAATCCCTCGCGGGATTTGTGCAGCGAAGCCTTCTGGAGATCAATTAATGGCGGCCAACAACCACCCCATCGTCCTGCGTTTCGAGGGCTTGCGCCCTGAGCAACTGTCCCGTTTCGAGCTGCATCGCGGCTCTCCGGAAAACCTTCGTGATTGCAGAACGCCTGTGCTGCACCTCGCATGAATGTCGTGATTAACACTGATAGTCGCCAACCTCTCGGCAGTGGCAGCTCTGGTGCTAGCCAGTAAATCCGATTAGACATACTGACCAAGGCTCGCTACGACGCGCTCTATGTCGCACCCAAACAGGTTCATCTTGTGGCGGGTGTTCTCCCTCTCGGATGGCGACATGGCAGATCGACATGAAAACGATTGGATGTTCTCGATGGAATGGGAAAAACTTGGACATATCTATGGACCAGACGGCACGTTGAGTTGGGCAATGCACTCGGCATTGCAGCCAACGCCCATCGTGCTTGACGGCAAGATACGGGTGTTCTGCGGTTTCCGAGACGAGGATGGCGTGAGCCGGGTTGGGTACGTCGATGTCGCATCCGAAGACCCAACGAGGGTCCTACATGTGTCCAGCCAACCAGTTCTAGACGTTGGCGGTTTTGGAGCGTTCGATTCTCACGGCGTAGTGCCGTGTGCCGTGTTGAATAAGGGTAGCGAAGTCCACCTCTATTATGCCGGCTATCTTCGCGGTGACAAAGTTCGTTTTCAAGTTTTTGGCGGCTTGGCCATCAGTAAGGATGATGGCGAAACCTTTTCGCGCTACTCACAAACCCCCATTGTAGATCGAACCCCCGAGGAACCTCTCTTCCGTGTCATCCATTCCATTTTTCGGGAGAACGGGAAATGGCGAACTTGGTATGGAGGAGGTAAGGAGTTTATCCAAGGCAAGCACAAGACACTGCCTGTTTACAACATTCGATACATGGAATCAGACGACGGGGTTAACTTCCCATCTACGGGGAATCTCGCGGTGGACAACCTCGCTGGAGAACATCGTGTAGGTCGCCCCTATGTTATCAAACAGGGTGGGCAGTACATCATGTTCTTTGGCAAAGGAAAAGAAGAAGAGCCTTATCGCTTAGCGTATGCAGTTTCCAAGGACGGTTACGATTGGACACGCTATGATGACATTAAAGGACTTTCCCTTTCAAACCAAGGATGGGACTCGGAAATGATGGCATACCCTTCAGTGGTAACCACAGCTACGGGCACCTACATGTTCTACAATGGCAATAACTATGGCTATGAAGGCTTTGGTTGCGCGAAACTTGTGTCTTGGTGACAATTTTAAAGGGTAAAACAGATTTGCCTTGCCTCAAGGGATGTGCCGCCCCGTTGCAGCTTGCTGGGAAGGGGCGGTGTCAGATCACATCGGCACTAAGTCTGTTCAACCAAGGAAAATGCGTTTTCTCATAACTTTTAAGGTTGATTTTGAAAGGCGCAGTTTCCCGACTTTCAGAAATAGACGCGCACGAGTAAGTAAACGCAGTTTTCTCCAAAGCTTTCTGGGGATCCGGAGATGGCCCTCAGCTCTCCAGTGATCGGCATTATAGTCTATGGATCGGTTCCCAAGGCTCGCAAGCGAAACTGGCAACTCGGCACCTTGTCCTCTCGCGGCATCTATGGCTCGGCGAACCGTTGCCTCTGTAGACAGCTCAACAGCAATCGTTCTTCGCGCCTGCTTGACCCTCTCTGGATACGTTCCGCCGCGAAGGAATGCAGACACCTCATTGAGCAAATCCTCTTCGGTGTTGCAGCGAACTTCATCCGCCGGGCTGATACCGAGCGACGATTGCCGATTGAGACCGAAAGTCGCCAATCCCTGTAACATCGCTTCGGAGAATGTGGTGCCCCCATCCATCGGAAAACTATCCACATAACAAGAGGCTTTCTGATACTCCTCTTTGACTACATCATGCGGTAAAAAACCCTTGAAGTGGACACGATCTGGAAACTTGTCGCGCAGGTCTGTCCACCAAGGCTCGGCTCCATTTGGTCCGATTATTACAACGTCATTTGGCACCCTTTCCAAAAGACGTTCCAGAAAATGCGAAAAGTTTGCCGCACTCGAGGGGCGGTATTTTTCTGGGCTGCCGATGGTCAGGATCGGTCCTTTACGATTCTCCTTCTCAGGAGGCATCTGTTCCCGCTCACTTGTGATCGGAATACCCATGAAGTGTTGGGCTCTTGCATGTCGCCGTTCATTGGTGGTTTTCCACCCGGTTGCACAGATTTCCAACACAGCGTCGGCCGCACCAGGGCCGAACGAAAACACGTGATCCGCATGATTCACAAACAACACTGTCTTTCCGGCTTCTCGTAAAGCCCGAGCAGCGAGCGCTGCAACGATGTCGTGGGGGTGGATGTGCATCACCACTACGTGTGCAGGCAGTCCTGCAGCGAAACAACCACGTGCTCTTTGGGCGAGGTTTCCCTCCATAATACGTATATCGCGCAAAGGCCCCTGAAAATTGGCGCGCATTTCTCTGGTGGCTTTTTGAGACCCGGCCTGCGATACGATCAATGACTGGTCAATTCCACAGTCGTCCAAACCCTTTGCAAGTTGCAGCAACAAGCGCGTGTGGCCACCGAACGCGTAGGTGCGGGTCACAAGGTGGCACCAGGGTTTATCCCCCTTTTGGGGGCCATTGGCTGCTTTGAACTCGTCCTTCCAGTACTCAAACAGCGCGTGTTCAAGTTCTTCATCTGCAAAGAAACCGGAAATGTTTTCCCAGTGGAGAAGCCCATAGAGCGACGCAAGAAGCAACGCGCTATTAAAATCCCGTGCCTGAAGCGCTTCGGTTCGGAGCAACGATGAGATCTCATCCAGCTCAATCGTATGCTTAGCCATGTTAGTGAGACCTCATCCGTTTCTGCACGCATAAATCATTGGACGAAGACCACCCTGCCGATTCATATTCTTCCCCCCTATACTCCACATCGGAAGTCGGTGGCCATGGTTGTGCCCCTGTGCAGGTGCAAGGCGGTCGATAGCGCTGGCGAAGCCTCCGAGGGGCCGACGGTGGGACGTCAGGCAAAATGCTCCAGCGACGGAAAGACGAAAGATGCATTGAGCGTTCGATTGCGCTTCGGACGGCACCCAAGTGTGCTTTGCAGTCTCATGTAAAGCGGTAATCCCCCCGTTTTTGCGGGGGCTTGGTCGTAGAATTTACGCGGCCATCTTTAGTTTCTGTGCAGGTGTCATCCCGCGGTTGCCCATGTTCGGGCGTTCATGGTTGTAGGACCAGAGCCACTCGGTGGCAATCTGCTGGACCTCTTCGATGCTTTCGAAAATGTATAAGTCCAGCCATTCGTGGCGGACCGTCCGGTTGTAGCGCTCGACATAGGCGTTCTGCTGAGGCTTTCCGGGCTGGATGTATGCCAAGGCAATGCCCCGGTTCTCGGCCCATTCCATGAGGGTGCCACTGACGTATTCCGGGCCGTTGTCGACTGGAATTCTCCCAGGGGCACCACGCCATTCGATGATCTGGTTGAGGGCTCGAACAACCCGTTCCGCAGGCAGTGAAAAGTCGATCTCAATGCCCAATCCTTCACGGTTGAAGTCGTCCAGAACGTTCAGCAGCCGGAATTGCCGTCCATCCCCCAGCCTGTCGGCCATGAAGTCCATCGACCAGACCTCATTCGGGGCCTCAGGCACAGCCAGTTCGTCCGGCTTTTCCCGCTTCAGACGCTTGCGCGGCTTGATTGTCACCCGGCAGGGCATCCCGCAGGGATGTCCCGAGAGGGGCGAAGGTTCAATGCCAGCTCACGGTATATTCGGTAGACACGCTTGTGGTTCCACCTGTGACCCTGCACGTTGCGCAGATACAGGAAACACAGGCCAAAGCCCCAGGTCTTCCTTGCAACTGTCAGGCCGAGGAGCAGGTCGGCGATTTGCTCGTTCTCCCCGTCCAGCTTCGGGCTGTACCGATAGCACGTCTCACTGACATCGAATGCTCGGCATGCCAGCGCGATGCTGGCACCCTTCATCGCTACCGCTAATCGGCCAGCTCTCGGCGTTGAGCTGGCCGGATTGTTCGATCCTTCTCTCGAACCAGTGGCGTTCAGGATCTCACTTATCCGAGCGCCTCCTTCAGCAGGTCGTTCTGCATGCTGACGTCGGCGTACATGCGCTTCAGTCGCCGGTTCTCCTCGGCCATAGCCGCTCGCCATTGTCCTCGGACCAATGGCGGACAAAGGCTCGCTCTCGCTGATGAGGCTGGCGTCCATGCCGCCGTACTTCGCACGCCATTTGTAAAGCGTGGCGCTGCTCATCCCATGTTCGCGGCACAGCTCAGCGGCAGGCACGCCGCCCTCCATCTGGCGCAGCACACCCATGATCTGGGCCTCGGTGAATCGTGCTGTCTTCATCGGAATCTCCTCGGTCATCCTGCCGAGAAATTCTACTTCCGCATCCCCTTAAAATCGGGGGGGATTACCCCTCCACCTACCACTACGAGTCCCGGCGGACGGACCAGGCTGCCGTCGAGCGGCGGATCAAGGAGATTGCAGAAACGCGTGTGCGCTATGGCTACAGGTCCGTCCATGTGCTTCTAAGACGAGAGGGGTGGATCATCAATATGAACCGCACCGGGTTTGCCGGAGGCTTCAACTCCTGAGTAGGATGAAGCCACAATGAGCAAGACAACAAACAAGTATTCTTCTGAGGTTCGCGAGCGTGCGGTGCGCCTGGTGCTGGACAACCAGGGCCAGCACAGTTCCCGCTGGCAGGCGATCATGTCGATCTCCGCGAAGATCGGCTGTTCGGCGCACACTCTGAATGAGTGGGTGAAGAAGGCAGAGGTCGACAGCGGCAAGCGGGCGGGCGTTCCAACCGATGTGGCCGACAAACTGAAGGCGCTGGAGCGGGAGAACCGCGAGCTGCGCCAGGCGAACGAGATCCTCCGCAAGGCATCAGCGTATTTTGCGATGGCGGAGCTCGACCGCCGGTCGAAGTGATGGTGTCATTTATCGACATGCATCGCGCGGAGTATGGGGTCGAGCCGATCTGCACTGTCCTGCCGATTGCCCCTTCCACGTATTACGACCACCTGGCGAAGCGGGCTGATCCGGCCCGGTGGTCGGACCGTGCCCGGCGTGACGCGGCATTGCGGCCCGAGATCCGGCGGGTTTTCGAAGAGAACTGGCGAGTCTATGGCGTGCGGAAGGTCTGGCGGCAATTGCAACGGGAAGGTTTCGACGTCGCCCGCTGCACGGTCGCCCGGCTGATGAGGAGCATGGGTATTCAAGGTATCATCCGGGGCAAGCCGCACAAGACGACTGTGCCCGACAAGAAGGCCCCATGCCCGCTGGATAAAGTGAACCGGCAATTCCGGGTGCCTGCTCCAAATATGCTCCGGGTGAGCGATTTCACCTATGTCGCCACCTGGAAGGGGTTCACCTATGTCGCCTTCGTTGTCGATGCCTATGCCCGCAAGATCGTTGGTTGGCGTGTCAGCACCTCGGCGCATGCCGGGTTCGTTCTCGATGCGCTGGAGCAGGCTGTTCACGAGCGGCGGCCGACAAAGGCGATGGGGCTTGTTCACCACTCCGACCGCGGCAGCCAATACCTGTCGATCAAGTACACAGAGCGGTTGGGAGAAGCTGGTATCGAGCCCTCTGTCGGCAGCGTTGGGGACAGCTATGACAACGCGCTGGCCGAAACGATCAACGGTCTCTTCAAGGCCGAGGTCATTCACCGCCGCGGTCCTTGGCGAAACTTCGAAGCGGTGGAATACGCAACACTCGAATGGGTGGACTGGTTCAACAACCGCCGTCTGCTCGAGCCTATCGGGAACATTCCGCCGGCAGAAGCAGAGGCCAATTTCTACGCCGCTCTGGAAACTGAGGCACGAGCCGCGTAACTAACTGAAATCAGCCTCCGGCAAACCCGGCGCGGTTCA
>NZ_JBVYHB010000037.1:0-7802 GCF_056033425.1 Leisingera sp. SA32
CAACCAGGGCCAGCACAGTTCCCGCTGGCAGGCGATCATGTCGATCTCCGCGAAGATCGGCTGTTCGGCGCACACTCTGAATGAGTGGGTGAAGAAGGCAGAGGTCGACAGCGGCAAGCGGGCGGGCGTTCCAACCGATGTGGCCGACAAACTGAAGGCGCTGGAGCGGGAGAACCGCGAGCTGCGCCAGGCGAACGAGATCCTCCGCAAGGCATCAGCGTATTTTGCGATGGCGGAGCTCGACCGCCGGTCGAAGTGATGGTGTCATTTATCGACATGCATCGCGCGGAGTATGGGGTCGAGCCGATCTGCACTGTCCTGCCGATTGCCCCTTCCACGTATTACGACCACCTGGCGAAGCGGGCTGATCCGGCCCGGTGGTCGGACCGTGCCCGGCGTGACGCGGCATTGCGGCCCGAGATCCGGCGGGTTTTCGAAGAGAACTGGCGAGTCTATGGCGTGCGGAAGGTCTGGCGGCAATTGCAACGGGAAGGTTTCGACGTCGCCCGCTGCACGGTCGCCCGGCTGATGAGGAGCATGGGTATTCAAGGTATCATCCGGGGCAAGCCGCACAAGACGACTGTGCCCGACAAGAAGGCCCCATGCCCGCTGGATAAAGTGAACCGGCAATTCCGGGTGCCTGCTCCAAATATGCTCCGGGTGAGCGATTTCACCTATGTCGCCACCTGGAAGGGGTTCACCTATGTCGCCTTCGTTGTCGATGCCTATGCCCGCAAGATCGTTGGTTGGCGTGTCAGCACCTCGGCGCATGCCGGGTTCGTTCTCGATGCGCTGGAGCAGGCTGTTCACGAGCGGCGGCCGACAAAGGCGATGGGGCTTGTTCACCACTCCGACCGCGGCAGCCAATACCTGTCGATCAAGTACACAGAGCGGTTGGGAGAAGCTGGTATCGAGCCCTCTGTCGGCAGCGTTGGGGACAGCTATGACAACGCGCTGGCCGAAACGATCAACGGTCTCTTCAAGGCCGAGGTCATTCACCGCCGCGGTCCTTGGCGAAACTTCGAAGCGGTGGAATACGCAACACTCGAATGGGTGGACTGGTTCAACAACCGCCGTCTGCTCGAGCCTATCGGGAACATTCCGCCGGCAGAAGCAGAGGCCAATTTCTACGCCGCTCTGGAAACTGAGGCACGAGCCGCGTAACTAACTGAAATCAGCCTCCGGCAAACCCGGCGCGGTTCATCTGGGCAAAGATGCCCTTGTCGCTCCACCGCTTCCAACGGTTGTGCAAGGTCTTGTGCGGGCCGTAATCTTTGGGAGCATCACGCCAGCGCAAGCCGTTGCGATTGATGAAGATAGTTCCGCTCAGAACACGCCGGTCATCAACAAGCGGCTTGCCGTGGGACTTTGGAAAATGAGGCTCAAGACGGGCCATCTGCGCGTCCGTCAGCCAGAAAAGATCAGACATATCACCGCTCATTTTTCGAACCGTGAATCACGCCACCCACCGGAAATCAATGGGTCCTGAGCCTAGCTTGGCACGGGTTCTTTGCACCGGCGGCGGATGACTGGTTTTCGCCCTTCTCATCGGGGCGCTGCGACCGACCCAAAGCCGCCTTTCGTTGACGGGACACCAACTGCGGTCCAGCATCACGGAACCGGACGTTCAAGCCTTGCGCAGCGATTCAGCCGCCGCAAAGATCGCCGGTCAGGAGGATGCTTCACCTCCAGAAACGAGGAGGCATATAGCATGACGCTGTTTCTTGGTTACGACCCAGGCGGAAAAGGAAAAAACGGTGTAGCTGCCATTCAGGTGATTTCTGGCGCGCCACAGGTTTTGTACAAAGCGACTGTCCGCGATGCAGCCGAAGCATTGTCTTGGCTCAAGGCCCATGCAAGGACAGCGGTTGCAATCGGCATCGACACCCTCTTGGCTTGGTCACCCCAGGGCGGGCGAGCCTGCGATAATGCGCTGCGACGCAAATATGGCGGCAACTCGATTATTGCTCAAAACTCCCTATACAGCTCCATGACCCTGAATGGCGCGATTGTTGCCAAGCGGCTTGGATTGCCGGTCTACGAGAGCCACCCTAAGCTGTTGCTCCGCCTAACTGGCGCGAATGCGGTCCGGGAGGTCTATCACGACGCAGTGGTCAACTCGGGGGCGGATCATGAGGGTGATGCCATCGTGGCCGCCTGGTGTGCAGCCATGGGGTATAATGGAAAATGGACTGTTGATCTCTTCGCGGACCTTGAGGACGATATAGAACTTGTGGTGCCCGGAGCTCGCTACCCTTGGTTCGAGGGCGTATAAAGCAGCTCAGCCCGGGGCGGCAGCCAGCCGCAGCTGAAGATTGACGCGTCCCGCCATTACCTGACTTTGATGCTGGCTCCGGCGAATGCCCGCTTCGCAGAAGGTCAGACTTTGGCCCCGTCGCACGCCAAAGGCGTCGCCCCAAAAAAGTGATATACGGGGTTGAAATTTCGAAATTTGTTCTGGCTGCGGCCGTTTGGAAGGTTACTATACGTGCAGTCCGTGGTTTTGAGTGGGTGCGATGCTCGAACTACAAGGGAAGAAGGGCGGGGGCGATGGTGCAGAACGTGGGAAACATGACGAGCGACCGACTGGGGCGTATCGTCGAGGATGCTGCCAGCGAAGTCTATGTCTTCTCGGTGGACGACTTCCGGTTCTCTCTGGCTAACCGGGGCGCCCGTGAGAACCTTGGGTTCACAATGGAGGAGCTTCGGACCAAGACCCCTTGGGACCTCAAGCCCGCGATATCAGAAGAGGAATTTCTTCAGCTGGTCGATCCGCTTCTCAAGGGGGAGCGCTCGGGGTTGGAATTCGAGACATTTCACCTGAGAAAAGATGGCTCACACTACGACGTTTGGGTCCATTTGCAGCTGATCTCGACCGACGGTGAGAGAGTATTCTACGCGGCCATTCAGGATATCACGAACCAGAAGGAGACCGCGGCCGCCCTGACAAAGGCCTCGACGCGGCTGGACGCGATCCTGAGCAACACCACCATGGCGATCTTCATGATGGATGAGCGGCAGCATTGCGTGTTCATGAACAAGGCTGCTGAAACGCTCACAGGCTACAGGTTCGAAGAAACCCAAGGCCGTCCCCTCCACGATGTTATTCATCACACCCACCCCGACGGTCGGCATTTTCCTATCGAGGACTGCGAAATTGATCGCGCTTTTCCCGAGGACCACCAGGTTCAGGGCGAAGAAACCTTTGTTCACAAGGATGGCAGCTTCTACCCCGTGGGGTTCACTGCCTCCCCCATGAAGGACGGAAGCGGAAAGACCGTGGGCACGGTCATCGAAGTGCGCGACATCACCGACGAATTGAAAGCCCGAAACGCCGAAATCGAGTTCAGCAATGCGTTGAAGGCCCGGGTCGAAGAGGCGATGGCAGAGCGCGACCGGCTCGAGGCGCAGCTGGTCCAATCCCAGAAGATGGAGGCGGTGGGTCAGTTGACCGGAGGGGTCGCACATGATTTCAACAACCTCCTGCAGGTGATCGGCAGCAACCTTCAGTTGTTGCTGAAAGAGCTGTCGGACAGCGCGCCGGAAAGAAAGTTTGTCGAGAACGCGATGACTGGCGTCACGCGGGGTGCAAACCTGACCGCGCAGCTCCTTGCTTTTAGCCGTCAGCAACCCCTCGAACCCAAACCAAAGAATGTCGGTCGGCTTTTGCGCGGCATGGATGACATGCTGCGACGGACCCTGGGAGACGCGATCGAAATCGAGACGGTCATTTCCGGAGGGCTGTGGAATTGCCTCGTCGATCCGGTCCAGCTGGAAAACGCCATCCTCAATCTGGCCATCAACGCGCGCGATGCGATGAACCACTCCGGCAAACTGACGATCGAAGCGGGCAACGTGTCGCTCGACGAAACCAATGCGGAGGCGCATCCGCATGTCGCGCCCGGGCAGTATGTGGTGCTTGCCATCACCGATACCGGAAGCGGGATTCCCCAGGAGATCATCGAGAAGGTCTTTGACCCGTTCTTTACAACGAAGGCCACCGGAGAGGGCACCGGGCTTGGACTCAGCATGGTGTATGGCTTCATCAAGCAATCCGGCGGTCACATCAAAATCTGTAGCGAAAAAGGCCATGGCACCACGGTTCGGATTTACCTGCCGAAAACGCGGCAAGAGGAAGAAGTTCTGCAGGCGCTGCCCGTCACGGAGACGCCCAAGGGGCATGGGGAGGTCGTGTTGATCGTCGAAGATGATGAAGCGGTGCGCGATACCGCCGTCGATTTGGTGCGTGATCTCGGCTATTCGGTTCTGACCGCTGACAGTGCTGACAGCGCGCTGGCCATTGTCAATAGCGGTATCCAGATCGATATTCTGTTCACCGACGTGGTCATGCCTGGTACCCTGCGCAGCCCCGATCTGGCCCGCAAGGCCAAGGAGCGACTGCCGGGTATCGGGGTTCTTTTCACCTCAGGCTATACACAGAACACGATTGTTCATGCCGGACGGCTGGAGGACGGTGTGGATTTGCTTAGCAAACCCTATACCCAGGAAGGTTTGGCCCAAAAGTTCGCCGAAATCCTCGGGCGACGGCCCGCTGACGTGCCCCAAGAAGGCCCGCAGGAGATGAATGGCAACGCGGTGAATGGTAGCGATCAGCGCGCCAAGGGAGCGCGCGTGCTGCTGGTGGAGGACGACGTGTTGATCCGTATGGCGACCGCGGAGATGCTGGCCGATTTGGGTCATGAGGTTGTTGAGGTCGGCACGATAAAGGAAGCCTCAAAAGTGTTGGACAGTGAGACCGTGCAGGTCATGCTTACTGACCTCGGCCTTCCCGACGGGAACGGCATGGATCTGGTACGCTACGCGTCGGAAACTTGGCCGAATATTGCAGTGATCATCGCTTCGGGTGCTGATCCGCGTGATTACGAAGAGGACAGCGGATTGTGGGACCGGATTACGAAGCTAGTCAAACCCTACGACCAATGGTCTTTGGAAGTCGCGCTCCGGCAGCAGGCCCGCGGATCGTGACGGTGGCTCTTGCAAGGGGGGATCGTCTCCTGCTCAGCAGATGGGTGGGTAATCCCCGCCCCGATCTTAAGGGGATGCGGAAGTAGAATTTTCTCGGCAGGATGACCGAGGAGATTCCAATGAAGAAGACGCGTTTCACAGAAGCGCAGATCATGGCTGTGCTGCGCCAGATGGAGGGCGGTGTTCCAGCCGCCGAGCTGTGCCGCGAGCACGGGATGAGTAGCGCCACGCTGTACAAGTGGCGGGCGAAGTATGGCGGCATGGACGCCAGTCTGATCAGTGAGAGCGAGCCTTTGTCCGCCATTGGTCCGAGGACAATGGCGAGCGGCGATGGCCGAGGAGAACCGACGCCTGAAGCGCATGTTTGCCGATGTCAGCATGCAGAACGACCTGCTCAAGGAGGCGCTCGGATAAGTAAGATCCTGAACGCCACTGGTTCGAGAGAAGGATCGAACGATCCGGCCAGCTCAACGCCGAGAGCTGGCCGTGAAAGCGAGGTCGTAGAAGGGTGTCAGCATCGCGTTGGCTTGTCGGGCATTCGATGTCAGCGAGACCTGCTATCGATACAGCCCGAAGCGGGATAACGGAAACGAGCAGATCGCCGATCTGCTGCTTGGGCTTACGAAGGCGACGAAGACCCGGGGCTTCGGCCTGTGCTTTCTCTACCTGCGGGATGCCCTGCCGGGTGACAATCAAGCCACGCAAGCGCCTGAAGCGGGAAAGGCCGGATGAACTGGCCGTGCCTGGGGCCCCGAATGAGGTCTGGTCGATGGGCTTCATGGCGGATCGCCTCGGGGACGGGCGTCAGTTCCGGCGCCTGAACGTCCTGGACGACTTCAACCGTGAAGGGCTCGGCATCGAGGTCGACTTCTCGCTGCCCGCGGAACGCGTCGTCAGGGCACTGAACCAGATCATCGAATGGCGCGGTGCGCCCCGAACCATTCGGGTCGACAATGGCCCGGAATACGTCAGTGGCACCGTCATGGAATGGGCCCAAAACAAGGGCATCGCCTTGGCCCACATTCAGCCGGGAAAACCGCAGCAGAACGCCTACGTCGAGCGCTACAACCGGGCGGTCCGGCATGAATGGCTGGACTTCTACATCTTCGAAACCATCGACGAGGTGAAGCAGATTGCCACCGAATGGCTCTGGTCCTACAACCATGAACGCCCGAACATGGGCAACGGCGGCATGACACCCGCACAGAAACTGAAGTTGGCCGCGTAAATTCTACGACCAAGTCTCGCAAAACGGGGGGATTACCCTGCCTCCGGAAAGGCCCGCGCGTCATAGGGTCCACTTAGCCGCCCTGCCTTGATCTGGAAACGGGGATCGAAGGTCGAATGAGGGTGATCGAGGGGGCAGGGCATGTTCCCTGTCCCCTTTGCCCCACCGCCGACCGGTTTGGCTATCCTGCATATCATCTCAAATAAAGTCAGCGTCCGACATGTTTGCCAGTTCTGTATCCCGGATCAAGATTGAGCTGGTGCCGTTGTCGAACACAATATCGTCGCCCATTTGGGTTGCAGAGGCCGAGAAGGTTGCAAAATCGGCCACGCCGTCAATCATCAGAAAGTCATCTGCACTGGTGTGCCCCCATCGGGTGGTCCAGTTTGAATGTTAGTGCATAGTCGGCCTTTGGTCTATCGGGACAATGCTCTTGGGCGCTGGCGGCCGGTATCCTAAGGCGCTGTGGGGCCTGACCGTATTGTAGTGACGCCGCCAGCGTTCGATCAGGATCTGGGCCTCGCGTAACGTGGTGAAGACCTCGCCGTTGAGCAGCTCATCCCGGAAACGGGCATTGAAGCTCTCGCAGTAGCCGTTCTCCCATGGTGAGCCGGGGGTGATGAATGCGGCTTTCGCACCGACGGCATCGATCCAGGCACGCACCTTCTTGGCAATAAATTCTGCACCATTATCCGACCTTATGTATTCCGGCGGGCCGCGTAGGATGAACAAATCCGTCAATGCGTCGACCACATCCGTTGAATTGAGCCTGCGTTTGACCCGGATCACCAGCGCCTCCTTCGTGAACTCATCGATGATATTCAGCGTGCGGAAGATCCGCCCGTCGTGGGTTCGGTCCTGAACAAAGTCATAGGACCAGACATGGTTCGGGCGCTCCGGCCGCAGCCGGACGCAGGAACCATCATTCAGCCAAAGTCGGCCTTTCTTGGGTTGCTTTTGCGGGACTTTAAGCCCCTCCTGCCGCCAGATCCGTTCAACGCGCTTGTGATTTACATGCCAGCCGCTGTTGTTCAGCAGCCCAGTGATCATGCGATATCCATAGCGGCCAAACTCTTCGGCCAACGCGGTGATGTCCTCGGTCAGCCGGGCTTCGTCCGGTAGACCACAGGGCACCTTGCGCTGCGTAGAGCGATGCTGACCTAATGTGCGGCAAACCCTGCGCTCCGATACGCTGAGGGTTTGCTGCACATGGTTGATGCACTGCCTGCGGCGGGAAGGGCTTAGAAGTTTCCCCGTGCGGCCTCGGCCAGGATCATCTTGTCCAGTGTCAGATCCGACACGGCTCGTCTGAGCCGGGTATTCTCAGCTTCCAGCTCTTTCAGCCGCTTGAGCTGATCGCGGCTCATGCCGCCATACTCCTTGCGCCATCGATAGTAGGTCTGAACCGTCACTCCGATCTGCCGCACGGCCTCCTGAACTGATTTGCCTTGCCCTTGCAGCACTTCAACTTGTCGCAGCTTCAGCACGATATCTTCGGGCTTCTCTCGCTTGCCGGCCATCTCGTCGTCCTCCTGAAAACGGGATAATTCTATCCCAAAAGGTGGACCACTTCAGTGGGGGCGTTCCA
>NZ_JBVYHB010000038.1:0-6162 GCF_056033425.1 Leisingera sp. SA32
CTCGGCCGGTGTGTTTGCGGGCAATACCGCGCAGGCCACCGGCTATACCGCGCAGGTCGATTACTTCGAGGTGGCCAGCGACCCGATCGCCGATGAGGACGGCAGCATCACCCCGGTGAACCAGGCGCCGCAGGCCGCCGATGACGCGCTGGCGGCGGCCATCGACACGCCGCTGGTGATCGATACCGGCGATCTTCTGGGTAATGACAGCGATCCCGACGGCGATCCGGTCACCTTCGACAGTTTCACCAGCCCGGCCAACGGCACCCTCGTCGACAATGGCGACGGCACGCTGACCTACACGCCGGATGCGGGCTATGAGGGCCCCGACAGCTTCAGCTACACGATCAGCGACGGCAACCTCAGCGACACCGCAACCGTGACGGTCGCAGTCGGACCCGTCATCGACGTCTGGTACGGGCCGACACAGACCTTTGGCCAGCCCGGGGTTCCGCAAACCTGGGTCAACATCCTGGGTGATGTCTTTGCCGAGGGGCTGGACACGTTGACTTACACTCTGAACGGGGGCGCGGAGCGGACCTTGTCCGTTGGGCCGGACCAGCACCGGCTGGAAAAATCCGGGGATTTCAACATCGACATAGCATATGCCGAGCTGGACCCGACCGCGGCGGGTGACGTGGTGTCGATCATTGCCAGATACAATGACGGATCCACCCATACGCAGGACGTGACCCTCCAGTATGAGGATGGGTCCAATTGGGCTGCAAATTACGCGATCGACTGGTCCACCGTCACCGATATCCAAGACGTGGCGCAGATCGTTGATGGCAACTGGATGCTGACCGGTGATGGTGCCCGCCCCGAGGAACTGGGATTCGATCGGTTCATCACCCTTGGCGACGACGCTTGGGATTTCTTCGAAGCCCGAGTTGCCGTTACCCCGCACGACATGTCTGCTGTAGGCGGTCTGTTCGGATTCGGGCTCTGGTGGAATGGCCATACGGATGATTCAGCCATCCAGTGGCAGCCGCTGCGAGGGTTCACCCCCTCGGAATTCCTGTTCTACAACCAGCATACCGGCACGCCGCATTTCGAGATCTTCCCCAATATCGGCGATACGAATTATGCGCTGGCCGAAGGCACGCGGTTCAATTTCGTGATGCGGGTCGAGCAATCGGGCACCTTTGACCGGACCTACAAAATGAAAGTCTGGGAGGAGGGAACGACCGAGCCGGTCGATTGGCTGATGGACCTGACAATCGACTATGACGATCCTGTCACGGGGTCCTTCGCGCTGGTCACCCACCACTACGACATCACGTTCCACGACATCGATATTACGGAAATCGAGGGCGGAGATATCATTCGCGGCGATGCGGCTGATGACGTTCTGGCGGCCGTTGACACCACCGATCCGCTGCCGGGACTGGGAGAGCTGGATGTCTTTGTCGGTGACGGCGGCGCGGATGTGTTCGTCTTCGGAGAGAACGGCACCGTTTATTACGATGATGGAAACGCCACCAGCAGCGGTGAAGACGATTACGGCTATGTCTGGGATTTCAGTGCAGAAGACGCAATCCGGCTTGCCGGGACAAGTTCCGACTATCTGCTGACCGAAGACGCTGCGGGCCTGCCCGCAGGCACCGCAATCTGGCTTTTGGGCGGACCCGGTGAGCAGGATGAGCTGATCGGCGTCATCGACAATGTTTACGGGCTGGCGCTGACAGGAGACGCGTTTGAATTTTCAAATATTGCCTGACTGGCGGTTGATTCCTGGGCGTGGCTGCCCCCACCTGCCCGCCACCTCTCCGCAAAATAGGGCTGAGCCGGTGTCCTGCAGCGATGAAGACGTCCCGCAATGATAAACGATGAACGAGTATTCAGATGACACATTTTTCAGGGACGCCGCTGTCCAGCATCGGATTGCCCGTCTATAACGGCGAAAACTTCCTTGAGCAGGCAATTCAATCCGCTCTGGCGCAGAATTTCGAAGATTTTGAACTCATCATTTCCGACAATGCCTCGACCGACGGGACAGAGGAGATCTGTCGGCATTTTGCCAAGTTGGATCCGCGGATCCTCTATGTCAGGCAGCCCCGCAACATCGGTGCGGCCAAGAATTACAACTACGTGTTTCATCTGGCGCGCGGGCAGTTCTTCAACTGGCTGGCCCACGATGACATTCTGGGGCCTTCCTTTTTGGCGACTTGCCTGCAGGGGTTTGAAGAAAACGGCAGCGGCGCGGTCCTTGTCTACCCGTCGTTCAGATATATTGACGAAACCGGGCGGGAAATCGAGACAGAGGTGCCATCCTGCGTGGAGACCTCAGCCCGCACACCGGCCCGGCGGTTTTATGAAACGCTTGAACAGCTGGCGATCGTGACGTCCGTTTTCGGGCTGTTCCGCCGGGAGATCCTGGCTCGCACGCGTCTGATCGGCAGCTATATCGCATCGGACTATGTGCTGTTGGCCGAATGCGCCTTGCTGGGACATATCGTCCGGCTGAACTGCCCGCCGCAGTTTCAACGCAGGCTGCATGAGGACGGATCGCAGCGGGCAAACAAGACGCCAGACGAAGTAGCAAGGTGGTTTGACCCAGACGCGGCCGCGGATCCGCGCCCTGCACGCCGTTTGTCCCGTGAATATCTGAATTCCCTTTGTCTGACACCTGGCCTGTCCACCTCGGAGCGGCTGTCAACACTGTTTATTCTGACGGCCCAGCGGCTGAAGCTGAAGGCACATGTCCGGAAGAAACAAAAGGGTCGGCAACGATTGAAGAAGCGCGCGGTCTGACCGTTCTCGCCCTGCGCTGAATTGGACATATCGGCCGCATTGCGTTCCGGCACCGCAAAAGCAGAGCCAATGCACCGGCACTGCACGCACCACCTTGCCCGCAAACTTGCGATTCGAAACCGCCGCCCAGGGTGCGCTGACCGGATACCACCCACCGCGGTCGAAGGCCAAGCGGTTCTGCAGGTGGAATTTTTGCTCATCCCTCTGCCGGAAACACCGCGCCTCGGCGCTCGGCGCATTCGCCCCAGTGTTACAGAACAGCGCCGTTTTTTCCCAGACCGACAACACTTGTCCTTGGGCAGTTTCCCGCCGTTGCGCGGTTCTTCGCGAACGATGTGCAGGGCGAGCGGCTGAAACGAGCCGACTTTCCTCCGGGATCCGCTCGGGACTTTTCTGGCACACCGGCGACGATTAGGTCGCTGCCAGGTTTGTACCAGTTCGCTTTCCGGCGGTGAGGGGCTTGAGACACCTGCGGCACCCGGGATCTGTCCTGATGTTGCGGATCTGTCTTACGTACCTGGCACCGGTGAGTGCTGTTTCGCAATGTTAAGAGTGTTGGTCGCGCCACTCCGCGGCTGATCGCCAGTGAAAGGAAATCACATGACCGTTTGGCATTCGTCTGACCTCGGTTGGTCCGCGGGTCAGGATGTCTCCAGCGCGTTTTCGTCCCTGTTGAACAACAACCAGTTCAAGGCCGGGGACACGCTTGTTCTTGAAGATACTTACAAGATCTCGGGGTCGAACCTGCGGCTACCGGAAAACTTCACCCTGACCGCAACCAAAGGCGCAGGCCTGGATGTGCGCACCACCTCGGCCGCCGACACCTCGGCGCTGTTCAACCTGTCCAGCGGCGTGACCGTCAGCAATGTCACCTTCGACGTGGTGAACGCGCCCACCACCGGCTACAGCGCCGCGAACCCGGTGTCGGGCAAGGATTACCACACCAAGCGCGTGCTGGTCGTCGATGGCGATGGGGTCACCGTCGAGAACAGCGCGTTTTCCGGCAATGTCTCGATGCATATCGACGTGCAGAACGGCGACCGCTTCAGCCTGGACCAGAGCTCCTTCGATGGCGGCTTCTACCAGGTCCGCATCGTCGGCGGCGATGACGCCACGGTGACCGGCGGCCATTTCCGCAATTCGCTGGGCGACGGCATCAAGACCACCGCCACCCCCAGCGGCGACGGCCCCGAGCGGATGCTGGTTTCGGACAGTTTCTTCGAAGGCAACCACCGCGACGGGCTTGATGCCGCGGGCGGCTTCAAGGACGGCAAGGTGCTGAACTCGGTATTCTACGACAACGGCGTCAGCGGCATCGACATCAAGAGCCTGTACAAGGTCAGTTCGGATTTTGATGCCAGTAAGCAGAACCACAACATCAGCATTTCCGGTAGCGAGTTCATCGACAGCCCCAACGGGGTTGTTGTGACCGTACTCAACCCGAAAGGCCTGTTGAACAGCAGCAACGCGCATCTGATGCCGCATGACATCACGGTCAGCGACTCGATCTTCGAGAATACGACCTCGACCAACACCCGCGCCTTCCTGATCAAGGACGGCTATGACATCAACTGGGAGGGGATCAGCCTGCTCGGCAATGTCAGCGAGATGCGCTTCCTCGGCGCCGAGGCGCCCAGCCCGTCCGGCAGCAATCTCGGCGGTGATGTTGCGGCAACCGGCGCGGCGCGCAAGATGTCCGCCGACGCGCTGTGGTCCGGCACTGCCGGCCCCGTTGCAGATGGCGGCACCGCCGACACAGGCTCTGCGCCCGACCCGGCGCCGACGCCTGACCCGCAGCCCGAGCCGACACCCGAGCCTATCCCGGATGAAGGCACCTCCGACCCCGCGGGGAACGGAGATCTGCTGTTCCAGCGGTCAGGCGCAATGGAGTTCGACGGAACGGCCGCCAAGGTCATCGAGGCGGCACCGACAGCCGATACCAATGTCCAATCCGCAACGATCTCCTTCGAGTTCAATGCAGACAAGGTCAGCGGCAGCCAGGGGCTTGTTTCCAAGGACGCCAGCGGGACAACCGTGAACAACGGTCATTTCACCTCCTACATCAAGGGCGGCACATTGCATGTCCGTTTCCAGGAAGATGCCGCGTCGAAGACCCTCACGATGGACGGCATCGAAGCACATAAGGATTATGCCGTGCGCACCAGCTTTGGTGACGGCGAGGTTGCCCTGTGGGTCAACGATGTCCTGGCCGACACGGCCGATTTTGATGTGAACTGGCTGGACAACGGCGAGTACATCCAGATCGGTGCAAACGGCTGGGCCAGCGCGTCCGGTCAGGCCGGCTTCAAGAATGCCTTCGATGGCACCATCTCCAATGTCGCGATTACCGAAGGTTTCAGCACCGCGGCAACAGGCGGTGAACCGGAAACCGGCACCAGCACCCCTCTGCCATCGGAAGACGGCACTGGTACCGAAAGCTCCGAAGGCGCCACGGACAGCCCGCAGCCGGACACCGGCCTGCCCGCGCTTGCAGACGTCTTCGAGCTGGATGGCCCAATGGAGTTCAACCGCACGAAAGCATCGGTGCTGGAATTTGCCCCAGACCAGAAGCTGCAGGCAGAGGCCGCCGAAATCTCCTTCGTCTTCAATGCTGACACCGTCAGCGGACGCCAAGGTCTGGTTTCGAAAGATGCGTATGGCGAGGATGTTAACGAAGGGCATTTTACCAGCTACATCAGCAACGGCTCGCTGTTCGTGCGGTTCCAGGAAGGGGACGCGTCCGAAACCTTCGAGGTCGCCGGTATCCGGAAAGACACGGATTACGCCGTCAACGCCAGCTTCGGCGCAGACAAAGTGGCCCTGCGCGTGAACGACGCGCTTGCAGGAGAGGCGGAGTTCGAGTTCGATTGGCTCGACAATGCTGAATACCTTCAGGTTGGCGCAAATGGCTGGGCCAGCAAATCAGGAGACGCAGGCTTCAGAGATGCATTTGACGGGACCATCAGCGCTCTCTCCATTGTCACCGGCAGTGAGGCCCTGAGCGACGAGTTCCTTCTCGTCTGAAAATCATGCGGTGCAGGACGGCGTTCTGCACCGCAATTCTCCTGGAGACGCCGCATGACAGATCAGGAAACCGCCGCAAGTTCCAGCAACGGGAAAGATTGCAGGCAAGACGCGCCCCGTCGGGAGAGCGTCATTTCTCCACAAAACCGTGTCATGCTCTAGCTTCCCATGCAGTGCCAGAATAACAATATCTTACAGGCTTCAGATCCAAGGTTCGGTATGGCGATTCCTTTATTCTTTATTTCAGTTGGCGCAATGTGGGTTTCCACCCTTGTCTTTTGGTTGTATTTTGACTATAAAATTCTCCTATCGCTTGTCACTAGCTTTTTGATTGCCATTTCTCTGTTTTTCACAGCGTTGTTTTCGATAAGATTTATATCAACA